>NZ_JBLIZW010000105.1:0-30969 GCF_048860245.1 Aquabacterium sp.
AAGATCAGGCCGCCACCATGGCCGCCTTGAAGGTCAAAAAGCTCAGCAACGAACTCCAGTTATCCCTCCTGTAGTGGCACGCTGACTAGGTCAACCTAGTCAAATCAACCACTTACAGCATTTGGTGTCGAACTCGGGTGATCAACACCTCGCGTTAACTGAATGATGCGAACAACGAGAAACACCACACCATAAAGCAACGCCGAGGAACCGATCCATTTGATCCATGCATCAGAGTGTCGATGGGCAGACAGCAAAACAACGCCCAACAAAACAGCCAGCATACTGGTGGCCACTCTGGAATCGCTGATGAGATTGAAATACTCGTACATCCATTCCGTCCGAAATTCGAACATCCATACAAGATGGAGGATATAACCATATTTCCATGAAAGATCAAATATTGATTTCCATGAAATATTAGTATTTCCTAAATATTAGGACGATATTCCAATCCCGTCTGACGCCATCGGCAGCGTCCACCAAAAGCGAGCGCCCTCACCTGGCGCAGCGTGAACCCCCATGGCACCACCATGCGAATCCACAATCTTCTTGGCCACGCTCAGCCCCAGGCCCGTCCCGGAGACGGCGTGCCCCAAGCGCACAAAGGGTACAAACACATCATGCCCATTGCTGGCATCAAAACCAGGGCCGTTGTCCGACACTTCAAAGCGCCAGAAGGCCCCATCGCGCGCCGAGCGAACCACAATTTGCAGATCAGGGGTGCGCTGCCCAAACTTCAGGGCATTACCCAGCACGTTGTGCAGCACATGGCTCATCAAACCACGGTCCGCACTGGCATGGGGCATGGCTTAGACAAGAATCTTGCCTGCCGCATCGGGATAAGACAAGGCCAAGGACTGCACGCACTCTTTGGTCAACTCGTTGAAATCAACCATGGTGCGCTTGATCGCGTCATGCTCTGCGCGAGCCAGCATCAGCAAGTCGGTCACCATGGTCACCGAACGATGCCCTTCTTTGCTCAGCAAAGCCAGATAGTGCTCAACCTTCGCCAAGCCGCCGTTTGCCAGCGCTCGCCGGGCTAACTCGGACACGGTCACGACATTGCCCAGCGGCCCCTTCAGGTCGTGAGAAACCATCCCGGAAAAGGATTTCAGACCTTGCACCAACTCTTCCAGTTGCTGGGTTCGGGCCTCGACTTTTGATTCCAGTGTTTCCGTCAACTGCCGCAAGCCATCCTCGGCCTTGATGCGCAACTGCAACTCGCTTTGCAGGCGCTGCGCCTGGTGCTGGAGCAACATCGCCGTGGCTACCACAAAGATGGACACGATCAGCACCACCACATTGCCCCGAAACTGCTCCAGCGGCACGCCAAGCGAGACCGACCACGCCAGAAACAGCGGATGAAGATCAAATGCCACAGCCAACACCAGCAGCAATCGATTGCGCGTGCGCCACCAGGTTCGCACCATCCACACCGACACGCAGAAACAAATGGTCGAAACCACAGCGGGCCCGGCATAGAGCCACCCATGCGTCAGACGGATCAATAACAGCGTGGACAGCAAGCCTCCCACAAACAGTGCCGCACAAAAACGATAGTCCGGCTCAGCCTGCTGCTTGAAGTACGAACGCAAGCCGGACACAAAGCAAGTGAGTGTCGCCAGGCCAACCAAAGACACAAGGGGGGCGCCAATGGCGAGATCAATCCCGATCGTCAGTTGAATGACGCGGATGACCACAAACACCGAGCCATAGAGAAAGGCCGAACCACCAATCCACTTCACCCAATGTTCAGCGTCCCGGTTCACCGAGAGCAAAGCCAGGCCAAGCAAGGCAGCGAACAAACTGGTCGCCACACGCACATCACTGACCAGGTTGAAGTACTCGTACATCGATGCCTTTCATCCGGTGCCCCCGAGCTGCTAACCAGCCACGGGTCACGATTCGCATGCAGAGCTGCTCATTGAAGCACAGCACATTGACAGCAGCCTTCACGCAAGCACACATGCTTTCCCGCAGAGACAACCAAATTCCGTGCCAAAACGAAAAAGGGACCAGCCGTGAAGCTGGTCCCTCAAGAATTTTGGTGGGCCCTGTAGGATTCGAACCTACGACCAACGGATTAAGAGTCCGCTGCTCTACCAACTGAGCTAAGAGCCCGCACCTTGTACTTTCTTTCGAAAGTTGCTAGCAGTGATTAGCTAGCGAAGACTTGAATTATATACAGAAGTTTTGTACTTTTTCAAGCCCCTTGCAAAAATTTTTTGCAAGCTTTTCGCTGGTGGGTCGTGCAGGATTCGAACCTGCGACCAACGGATTAAAAGTCCGCTGCTCTACCGACTGAGCTAACGACCCCCGGGAAAGACATAAATTGTAGCGTGTTTTTTGAGCCCGCCGCAAGCCCCTGCGGTCGATGTCTCAAAAAAGTCAGATCGCCAGCAGTGCCTCGATCATCTGTGCCGCAGCCACCATGCCAAACGTCGCCGTCACGGTCACGCTGGAACCGAAGCCCGCACAGTTCAAGGAGCCATCACCGGTCGCCCCCACCTCACAACTGTCTTGAGGCGGCAACACGGCTTCGCGCGAAAACACACAGATCAACCCCATGCGCCCCCGTCTTGCACCGCCGTGACGCTGACGCCACCGCTGCCGCAATGAAGCCAAAAGCGGGTCATGCGTCACGTCCGACAAATCGGCCACTTCCACCAGATGCGGGCGCGTCTTGCCACCCGCCGCCCCCACGGTCACCACAGGCTTGTGATGCGTCGCGGCCCAGGCTGCCATGGCGGCCTTGGCGCGGACCTGATCGCAACAATCGATCACCCCATCCAATTGCTCGGCCTGAAGCAAATCCGCCACATTGGCCTCGTCCACAAACTCTTCAATCGCCACAACCTCGCACTCGGGGTTGATCTGCGCGATGCGCTCTTGGAGGGCATGGACCTTGGCTTGTCCCAGCGTGCTCTCCAGGGCATGAATCTGCCGGTTGATGTTCGACTCGGCAATGTTGTCGAGATCGATCAGCACCAGCTTGGCCACACCACTGCGCGCCAGCGCTTCAGCCGTCCAGGACCCCACCCCACCGACACCAACCACAGCCACCCGCGCAGCACGCAGGCGCTCATAGGCCGCGGCGCCATGCAGTCGGCGCAGGCCACCGAAACGGCGATCCGGATCAGGCTGGCTGGCCGCAGCCAGCAGGTCGTCATTGGCCAACAAGGACACCGTCAACTCACTTGCCCTTGTTGCGGGCAGGCGCGGCACCACCGGGCATGGTCAACAAACGATCACGAGCGGCTTGCGCTGCTTCGGTTTGAGGATACTGTTTGACCAACTGCTCCAACGTCTTGCGCGCGGCAGTCATGTCCTTCAACTCGGTCTGACAGTTGGCAATCGACAGCATGGCCTCAGGTGTGCGGACATGGTCCGGTGCCTTGTCGACCAGTTGCTTGAATGCCTGAATCGATTCTTTGTACTGACGCAGGCCGTAGTAACCGTTGCCTTGCCAGTACCAGGCCGCTTCCTTGTAGCCCGTCTGAGGGTACTGCTGCAGCAGATGCACCAGACCGTCGACCCCCGCCGCAAAGTCTGCGGCGCGCATGCGTGCCATGGCGTCGTCATACGCTCGCTTCTCATCCGGGTCGGACTTGAAGGTCTTGCCATCCACGGTCACGACCTGCGGCTCCAGCTTGCGCAAACGCTCGTCTTGCGCAGCCTGCATGTCTTTTTGCTTGCGCTGCATCTCCGACACGTCGCGCAACAGCACTTCACCTTGCCCACGTTGCTGGGCCAACTCACCGCGCATTTGCTCGACCTGCGCATTGAGGTCCAGCATGCTGCGCTTGAGTTGATCAATCTGCGCTTCCAGTGCTTTCACCTTGGCGCTGTTGGCCTCGGCATCCTGGGTGCGCAGTTGGCGCAGGTCCAGGATGGCGCGGCGCGCATCCTCGTCTTCAAACAACCCAGCGTGTGCACCACATGTGGCGAACAGCGCAGCCATGGCCACGACCAGAGGGCGGGCACGAACAAACACAGGGCGAGCAACACGCATGGGATTTCCTCAAGACAGATGCGACGTCAGGATCAACGATCCTTGATTTCAGCGCGGCGGTTCTTGGCCCAGACTTCTTCGCCCGAACCTTGCACTGCAGGACGCTCTTCACCGAAGCTCACCGATTCGATTTGGTCGCCCGACACGCCCAGCAGCGTCAGCGACTTCTGCACGGCTTCTGCACGCTTTTGGCCCAGGGCCAGGTTGTACTCGCGGCTGCCACGCTCGTCGGTGTGACCTTCGATCACAACCTTCTTGCTCTTGACAGCGTTCAGGCGCTTGGCGTGGGCTTCCACGGCACCGCTGAACTCACTCTTGACCACGAAGCTGTCGAAGTCGAAGTAGATCACGCGGGTCAGGCCAGCCGCATCCGCGTCAGCATTGCTGGGCGCCACGACCACAGGGGCCACGTTGCTCGAAGCCACGCCGTTGCTATCGGCATTGCCGGGCACGTTGGCGGTGGTGATGGGTGCAGCGCCGTTGCCAGCCTGGTCGTCCAGTTTCACAGACGAACCACAGCCCGCCAGAGCCAGGGTTGCGGCACCGATGGCCGACAGAATCAGGGAGCGAGTCGAAATGGTCATTGTTTTCTCCAATCAAAAAGACAAGTGACGAGCCTTAGCGGCGCAAAGGCGCCAGGAAGGGCCCCCACACCGGTTCACGCACATCAGCTTGAGGGGTAGCCAGGCGCGCCTTGATGCGGCCGTCCAGCGTGGTTGTCATCAACACGTCACGCCCTTGCGCACGCGTTGCATAAATGATTTGCTTGCTGTTGGGCGCAAAGCTGGGGCTTTCATCGTCACGGGTGTCGGTGATGACTTTGACTGAGCGGGTCGAGAGATCCATCAGGTGCACACGGTAGCCGCCGTCGGCCATGCCGATGTAGGCCATCCACTTGCCGTCCGGACTGATGGCGGGGCTCACGTTGTAGCTGCCCGAGTAGGTCACGCGCTCGACGCTCCCACCCGCTGCCGGCACCCGGTAGATCTGCGGCGCGCCACCGCGGTCGCTCACGAAGTACACCGTGTTGCCGTCTGGCGACCACGCCGCCTCGGTGTCAATGGAATAGCTTTGCGTCAGGCGGCGCAGGCCTTCACCATCGGCACCGATCACGTACAACTGCGAACCACCATCGCGGCTCAGCGTCACCGCGATCTGGCGCCCATCGGGCGACCAGGCCGGGGCGCTGTTGGTGCCCTTGAAGCCCGCCACCACACGGCGCTTGCCCGAGAACACGTCTTGGACCACGACCACCGCCTTGCCGCCTTCAAACGACACGTAGGCCAACTGGCGACCATCCGGTGCCCAAGCAGGCGAGATGATGGGCTGCGGACTGGCCAAGGCGGCTTGTGCGCCCTCCCCGTCCGCGTCGGCCACCAACAGGGTGTGTCGGCTGCCCACTTTGCTCACATACGAGATGCGCGTGGCGAACACGCCCCGGTCACCGGTGAGCTTTTGGTAGATGTCATCTGCGATGCGGTGCGCGCTCTGGCGCAGGTCACCGGCTGGCACGACCAGGCTCATGCCCCCCAGGCTCTGGCCCTTGAGCACGTCCCACACTTGGTAGCGCACATCAAAACGCCCATCCGCCAATTGCGTGACCGATCCTGCCAGCAAGGCATCTGCGCCTTTGCTTTTCCAGTCGGACAAAGCTGGGCGACTGGCCTCATCCAGTGCAGCAGCACTGGCATCCAGACTCTTGAACAGGCCACTGCGCTCCAGATCGGCCTTGACGATGGCAGACAAAGGCTGCGGGGCACGCGCTTCCTCACGGAAGCGCCCAATGGCCACCGGAATCTGGGTGGCACCCACCCCGGAAATCTCGACCCGGAACTGCGCCTGCGCGCGCATGGGCACCAAAGAAAGACCCGCCACCAGGGTCAGCCCACCCAGCAGACCACGCGCAAGCACGCGACGCGACATGGACATCGTTTGGGAATCCGTCATGAAACAGCCTTGTTGATCCGGGCTGAATTGTGCCCCTTTCGGGGGAAAAAGTTCCGTTCCGGTGCGTAACAACCTTGCTCGCTCACAGCAAAACGATGTCGTATTGCTCGGGCGACATGGAGGGTTCGGTTTGCAGCGATACAGGCTTGCCGATGAAATCGCTCAAGCCAGCCAGGTGCTGGCTTTCTTCGTCCAGCAGCATCTCGACCACTGCCGCGCTGGCCACGACCCGGAACTCGCGCGGGTTGAACTGACGCGCCTCGCGCAGGATCTCGCGCAGGATGTTGTAGCAAACGGTCCGCGCCGTCTTCACCTGACCGCGGCCCTCGCAGGTCGGGCACGGCACGCACAGCAGGTGCGCCAGCGACTCGCGCGTACGCTTGCGGGTCATCTCCACCAAGCCCAACGGGGAGAAGCCACTCACGGTGAACTTGGTGCGATCGCGGTCGAGTTGCTTGCGGAACTCGGCCAGCACTGCGTCACGGTGCTCATCACGCAGCATGTCGATGAAGTCAACGATGATGATGCCGCCCAGGTTGCGTAAACGCAGTTGCCGGGCAATGGCCTGCGCCGCCTCAAGGTTGGTCTTGAAAATGGTCTCGTCGAAGTTGCGCGCCCCCACATAGCCGCCGGTGTTCACGTCGATGGTGGTCAAGGCCTCGGTCTGGTCAATGATGAGGTAGCCACCTGACTTCAACTCCACGCGACGGGCCAAGGCCCGCTCGATTTCCGTGTCGATGTTGTACAGGTCAAAAATGGGGCGCTCGCCCTTGTAGTGCGCCAACTTGGCCACTGCAGACGGGGTGTAGACCTGCCCGAACTCCTTGAGCGATTCAAACTGAATCAGCGAGTCGATGCGGATGCTCTGCACCTGCTCGTTGACCAGATCGCGCAGCACCCGCTGCGCCAAATTGAGTTCCTGGTACAGCAAGGTACCGGGTGCGGCCTTCAGGCCTGCCTCGCGGATCGTGGACCACGTCTTGCGCAGGTAGGCGATGTCCATACCCAGTTCGTCGTCCGACGCGTCTTCGGCATTGGTGCGCAAGATGAAGCCGCCCGAACGGGTGCGGCCTTCGCGGTTATCTGCCTCGCCCAGCAGGCGCAGCATGCGTTCGCGCAACTGCTCACGCAGTTCGGGTGAACCGATCTTTTGCGAAATGCCCAGGTGATCGTCTTGCGGCAGGAACACGAGCAAGCGACCCGCCACGCTGATCTGTGTCGACAGGCGTGCGCCTTTGGTGCCAATGGGGTCCTTGATGACCTGCACCATGAGCGTCTGCCCTTCGTGGACACGCTTTTCGATGGGCACCTGCACCTCACCCGATCGGGGATGAGAACGCGCCTGCCCGTCCTCACGGTGCAGATCGGCCACATGCAGGAAAGCTGCACGCTCCAGCCCGATGTCGATGAAGGCGGACTGCATGCCCGGCAAGACACGCACGACCTTGCCGGCGTAAATGTTGCCGACGAGGCCGCGCTCCAGCGTGCGCTCGATGTGCAACTCCTGCACCGCGCCGCTCTCGATGATGGCAACGCGGGTCTCCTGAGGAGTCCAGTTGATGAGAATGTCTTGTGAATGGGCCATGTGCGGCAATTTACCGCATCACGGACTCAGAAATGCCAGCCCAGCGGCTTGAGCAACTCTGCAGTCTCAAACAAAGGCAGGCCCATGATGCCGCTGTAGCTGCCGTCAATGCGCTCGGTCCAGGCGCCCGACCGCCCTTGAATGGCGTAGGCACCCGCCTTGCCCATGGGCTCACCGCTGGCCACATAGCGATCAATTTCGTCGGCGCTCAAGACACGCCAGCGCACGTGCGAGGTGCTCAGGCGCAGGCCCCCCTCCACCACCACGGCGGTCAGAACCCGGTGCTCGCGACCTGACAAGCGCGACAACATGGACGCCGCATCGGCATCGTCGGCCGGCTTGCCCAAGATGTCGTTGTCAATGGCCACAGTGGTGTCGGCACACAAGATGGGTCCGACTTCCCAGTCATGCCCCACGGCTTCGCGACGGCGCTGCAGCCGATGCTGAGCGGCCTCCCACTTGGCCAGGGTCACCCGCTGAACGTAGTCCTCAGGGCGCTCGTTGGGCAGCACAGCTTCCAGTCCCTCGGCATCTTCATGCGCATCGGGCAGCAACAGTCGGTGCGACACCCCCAATTGATCGAGCAATTGACGACGGCGGGGACTTTGGGAGGCCAGATACAGCCAGGGCGCAGCGTTGGATGACACAGCAGGCAGACGGGCTCAAGCCCGGTGATAGGGATGGTTGTTGCGCAAAGACCAAGCGCGGTACAACTGCTCCAGCAGCAGCACGCGCGCCAGCGCATGAGGCAGCGTCATGTCCGACAGGCGAATGGCCTCGTCTGCGGTCTTCTTGAACTCAGGGTCGATGCCATCGGCGCCGCCAATGATCAGTGCGACATCACGGCCGTCGTGCAACCAGGCTTCCGTGCGCTCGGCCAACTGCACGCTGGTCAAACGCGTACCACGTTCATCGAGGATGACACGACGCGTGCCGCGCTCGATGGCCGCTTCCATGCGTGCCGCCTCGGTCTGCATGATGACTGGCACGGGCTTGCCCTCACGAGGTTCGGCCTTCAAGGCCTTGACCTCCACCTTCCAGTCGGGCGGGAAGCGCTTGAGGTAGTCCTCGCACGCCTCGTTCGCCCAGTCTGGCAGGCGGTGGCCAATCGTGACCACCGTCAGCTTCATCAGCGAGCAGCCTTCTTGGTCGCGGCCTTCTTGGCAGCCACTTTCTTGACGGCCACGGTCTTGCGTGCAGGGGTCTTCTTCTCAGGTGCGTTGACCACGACCTTCTTCACGGTAGCCGCCTTCTTCGCGACCACTTTCTTCGCAGCGACCTTCTTGGCTGCCACAGGCTTGGCCGCAGCCGACTTGCTCACCGCCGTGGTCTTGCTCGCAGCCTTCTTCACCGCCACCTTCTTGGGGGCAGCAGGCTTGGCTTCAGCGGCCTTGACGGGCTTGGCAGCGGCCTTCTTGGCGGGCGCCTTCTTGGCTTCAGGCGGCGTGGTGGCGGCCTTGCGGGCGGCCGTGGTCTTGCCAGAAGCCTTCTTGGGCTTGACGGGCGCTTCGTCCATCGGCTCCGAGGCCTTCACCAGACCCGTGCGGGTGGCCTTGGCCTTGAGCGCCACGGGCTTCTCACCCCAGATCTCTTCGAGCTGGTAGTACTGGCGGATGGCAGGCTGCATCACGTGCACCACGGCTTGGCCGCAATCCACGATGATCCACTCGCCGTTGTCTTCGCCTTCGGTGCGGGGCACGGGGAAACCGGCTTCCTTGACCGATGTGCGAACACTGCTGGCCAGCGCCTTGGTCTGACGGTTGGACGTACCCGTGGCGATGACCACGCGTTCGAACAGCGCAGACAGGTGCTCGGTGTTGAACACGGCGATGTCTTGGGCCTTGACGTCTTCGAGGCCATCGACGATGGCGCGTTGCAGTTTACGGATGTCCATTCAGGTTGGGGCGCCGGGGGGCGTAGAGTTGATGGTTGGCAATATAGCGCGCTACCGCTGGGGACACCAGCGCTGGCGCAAGCGAAAGAGGATCTTCTCCACGATCCAGGCGCGCCCGGATCTCGGTGGAAGACACATGCATCGGCAGCAACCCGAGGGTCACCTGCCGATGAGGATGGGACTGCAGGGCCATGGGCGCTTGCGGCGCCACCGCCCCACGACAGGCCACGGCCAGCGTGACCCGTTCGAGCAATTCGACCCAGCCATGCCAGGTCGGAAAGTTGGCGTACTGGTCCTGTCCCATGATGAGGAACCAGTCTGCCTGCAGGCCCGCCTCGGCAGCCTGCGCTTGCAAGGTGCGCACCGTGTCCAGCGTGTAGCTGGGTCCGGCGCGTCGCAGCTCCAGGTCATCGACCACGAACCGCGGCTCGTGTGCCGTGGCCGCTTGCACCATGGCCAGCCGGTCCGCAGCGGGAGCCAGTTGCCGACTTTTTTGCCAGGGCTGTCCCACGGGAATCCAGCGAACCTCGTCGAGCGCCAGCGTGCGCAGCGCCTCGTCCGCCAGGGCCACATGCGCGGCATGCACAGGATCGAAGCTGCCGCCCATCAGGCCAATGCGGCGAACCGGCGAGGTCTTCACCGGCGCGCCCTCACACCCAGTTGCGTGCTGGCAAGAAGTCCGTGTACAGCACGGACTCGGGCGAGCCAGCTTCCGGATGCCAGTCGTAGCGCCACTTCACGATGGGTGGCATGGACATCAGGATGCTTTCGGTGCGACCGCCGGACTGCAGGCCAAACAGCGTACCGCGGTCCCACACGAGGTTGAACTCGACGTAGCGACCACGACGATACGCCTGGAAATCGCGCTCGCGCTCACCATAAGGCGTCTCGCGGCGACGCTGCAAGATGGGCAGATAGGCTTGCGTGAACGCATCCCCGACGGATCGGATCATGGCAAAACCGCCTTCAAAGCCCAACTCCGAAAAGTCGTCAAAGAAGATGCCGCCAATGCCCCGCGCCTCGTTGCGGTGCTTGAGGAAGAAGTACTCGTCACACCACTTCTTGAAGCGCGGGTACTTGTCCTCGCCAAACGCAGCCAGCGAGTCCTGGCACACCTGATGGAAGTGCTGCGCGTCTTCGGCAAAGCCATAGCTGGGCGTCAGATCCATCCCGCCGCCAAACCAGGCAACCACAGAACCGTCAGGCTTGTGTGCAGCCAGCATGCGCACGTTCATGTGCACAGTGGGTGCGTAGGGGTTGCGCGGGTGAAACACCAGCGACACCCCCATGGCCTCGAAGGGGCAACCGGCCAATTCGGGGCGATGTTGCGTGGCCGAAGGCGGCAACTGCGGCCCCTTCACGTGCGAGAAGTTGCACCCGCCACGTTCCAGCACGTTGCCCTCTTCGACCAGACGCGAACAGCCATCACCCTGCAAGCGTTCACCGGGCTCGCGCACCCAGGCATCGCGCACAAACGGCTTGCCGTCTTCGGCTTCGAAGGCCGACACGATGCGGTCTTGCAAGTCCAGCAAATAGGTGCGAACCGCCGCCGTGTCCATGTGAGAAGTTGTCATGCCCACTCCGTCAGCTCAGCGGCTCTTGATCGCGCGCCAACCGATGTCGGTGCGGAACTGCATGCCGTCGAACTGGACGCCACGCATGTAGTCGTAGGCGCGTTGCTGGGCCAGCTTGGCCGAGTCACCCAATGCCGTCACGCACAGCACGCGGCCACCGCTGGTACGGATCTGACCGTCTTCGCCCATGGTGGTCCCGGCGTGGAACACCATCGCGTCTTCGGCATCGGCCGGCAGACCGGTGATGACATCACCCTTGCGTGGGTTGAGCGGGTAATCGGCAGCGGCCAACACCACGCCCAGCGCAAAGCGACGGTCCCACTCCAGCTCGACCTCGTTCAGCGTGCCATCGGTGGCGTGCATCATCACGTCGACCAGATCGCTCTTGAGGCGCATCATGATCGGTTGCGTCTCGGGGTCACCCATGCGGCAGTTGAACTCCAGCGTCTTGGGGTTGCCATTGGCATCGATCATCAAGCCGGCATACAGGAAGCCCGTGAACGGAATACCGTCCTTGGCCATGCCTGCCAGCGTGGGATTGATGATTTCGTGCATTGCCTTGGCGTACACATTGGGGGTCACCACCGGTGCGGGCGAATAGGCGCCCATGCCACCTGTGTTCGGGCCGGCATCGGCGTCCAGCAAACGCTTGTGATCCTGGCTGGTGGCCATCACAGCCACGTTCTTGCCATCGGACATGACGATGAAGCTGGCTTCTTCGCCTTCCAGGAACTCTTCGATCACCACACGGGCACCGCCCGCGTTGTGCTGCACGCCCAGCTTGTTGTCGAGCAGCATCCAGTCCACGGCCTGATGCGCCTCTTCCAGCGTCATGGCCACGACCACACCCTTGCCAGCGGCCAGACCGTCGGCCTTGATGACGATGGGCGCACCGTGCTTGTCGACGAACGCGTGGGCCGCCTCGGCTTCGGTGAAGGTTTCATAGAAGGCCGTGGGGATACCGTGGCGCTTCATGAAGTCCTTGGCAAAAGCCTTGGAGCTTTCGAGCTGCGCGGCCTTCTGGGTGGGGCCGAAGATGCGCATGCCGCGGGCGCGGAACTCGTCCACCACGCCGGAGGCCAGCGGGGCTTCAGGGCCGACCACGGTCAACACCACCTTGTTTTCCTGAGCGAAGTCCGCCAGGGCCTTCACATCGGTGATGGGCACATTGACCAGGCGCGGGTCGCGCGCTGTGCCACCGTTACCGGGCGCCACAAAAATCTTGGACGCTTTCGGAGACTGGGCCAGTTTCCAGGCCAGGGCGTGTTCGCGGCCACCAGAGCCAATGACGAGAATGTTCATACGTAGATCAGCTCAATCAGTTCATTTCGGCGTTGTGATAGACCTCCTGGACGTCGTCCAGGTCTTCCAGCACATCGAGCAGCTTTTGCATGCGGGCGGCATCGTCGCCCGACAGTTCCACCGGCGTGTCGGCACGCATGGTCACTTCGGCCATTTCGGCGTTCAGGCCGGCGCCTTCCAGCGCGGTTTTCACGGCTTCAAAATCAGACGGGGCGCTCAGCACTTCGAGCGAGCCATCGTCGTGGGTGATGACGTCCTCGGCACCGGCTTCCAAGGCCACTTCCATGACCTTGTCTTCGCTCACGCCCGGGGCAAACAGGAACTGGCCCACGTGCTTGAACTGGAAAGCCACAGAACCTTCGGTGCCCAGGTTGCCACCGTGCTTGCTGAAGGCGTGACGCACTTCGGCCACCGTGCGGACACGGTTGTCGGTCATGCAGTCCACGATGATGGCGGCGCCACCAATGCCATAGCCTTCGTAGCGAATTTCTTCATACGTCACCCCGTCGAGGTTGCCCGTGGCCTTGTCGACGTTGCGCTTGATGTTGTCCGCCGGCATGTTGGCCGCCTTGGCCTTTTCAATGGCCAGACGCAGGCGCGGGTTCATGGCGATGTCACCGCCACCCTGACGAGCAGCCACGATGATTTCGCGGGTGATGCGCGTCCAAATCTTGCCGCGCTTTTCGTCTTGACGACCTTTGCGGTGTTGAATATTGGCCCACTTGGAATGACCGGCCATGGCGTGTGCTCCGAAGGGAAAGTTGTCTGTTGGGAACGACAGAACGCGCCCCGGTAACACACCGGCGCGCGCTGCGAAAAGTGCCCAGCTCAAGCTGAGTAATACTGCGATTTTACCCGCCGGCGGGTTTGACCCGGATCAGACCCCGAACGAACACGCCGGAAACACGTTTTCCCCGCTCGTGGAGCCCCTCATGGCCGACCCCATCCTGCTTGCCCGTCATGGCGACACCGAATGTCATTTGCTGCCAGCGCTGGCCAACCGTCACGGCCTGATCACAGGCGCCACCGGCACCGGCAAAACCATCTCGCTGCAAAGCCTGGCCGAGAGCCTGTCCAAAATCGGTGTCCCGGTGTTCCTGGCCGACATCAAGGGGGACCTGACGGGCATCTCGCAAACGGGCGCGGTCTCACCCAAGCTGGCTGGCATCCTGGCCGAGCGCGGCCTCGACACCCCAGCGCCCTTCGCCTGCCCCACGACGCTGTGGGATGTGTTTGGTGAACAAGGCCACCCTGTACGCGCCACCGTGTCCGACATGGGTCCCCTGCTGCTGGGGCGCATGCTGGCCTTGAACGACACACAGCAAGGCGTGCTGCAACTGGTGTTCAAGATTGCGGACGACAACGGCCTGCTGCTGCTCGACCTCAAAGACCTGCGCGCCATGCTGCAACACGTGGGGGACAACGCCAGCCAGTTCACCACCGAGTACGGCAACATCAGCCCTGCCAGCATTGGCGCCATTCAGCGCGGCCTGCTGCAGGTGGAAGAACAAGGTGGCGACCAGTTCTTCGGTGAGCCCATGCTCAACATCGGCGATTTCATGCAGACGGTCGACGGCAAGGGGGTGGTCAACATCCTCGCGGCCGACAAGCTCATGAATGCGCCCCGGCTGTACGCCACTTTCCTGCTGTGGATGCTGTCCGAACTGTTCGAAACGCTGCCCGAAGTGGGCGACTTGGACAAGCCCAAGCTCGTTTTCTTCTTTGACGAAGCCCACTTGCTGTTCAAGGATGCCCCCACCGCGCTGATCGAGCGCATTGAACTGGTGGTGAGGCTGGTGCGCTCCAAAGGCGTGGGCGTCTATTTCGTGACGCAGAACCCGCTGGATGTGCCCGACACCGTGCTGGGCCAATTGGGCAACCGTGTGCAACACGCGCTGCGCGCCTTCACGCCACGCGACCAGAAGGCCGTCAAGAGCGCAGCCGAAACCATGCGCGCCAACCCCGGGCTGGACATTGCCACCGCCATCACCGAGCTGGCTGTGGGCGAAGCCTTGGTCAGCCTGCTGGACGACAAAGGCCGCCCCGGCGTGACCCAACGCGTGTTCGTCTGCCCGCCCGGTAGCCAGATCGGCCCCATCACACCGGCACAGCGTCAGGCCTTGCTGCAAGGCTCGCTGGTAGCAGGCGTGTACGAACAAGCGGTGGACCGCGAGTCTGCCTACGAGAAGCTGAAGGGCCGCGCGGCCGCAACGGCGAGCACCTCGTCCGGCGCAGGTCGTTCCATGAAAGACGAAGCCGCCGATGCGGTTCGGGGCGGCGCCCGTGATGCAGCCACCGATGCAGCGGGCAGCAGCGCTGGAGGCTGGCTGGGCGACATGGCTGGCGACTTGCTGCGTGGCAACGGCCGCAAGGATTCCATTTTGGAAACCGTGGCTAAATCAGCCGCACGCACGATTGGCTCGACCGTCGGCCGAGAAATCATCCGAGGTGTGCTGGGCTCGCTGCTGGGTGGCAGCGGCAGCCGCCGTCGCTGATCCAGGTCGGCTCGTAGGGGGCTCAGCGCCCCCAGCCGCGACGGCCATCATCCCAGTCATCGTGATGATGGTGGTGGTGATGCCGGCGCGGGCGCTCCACCATGGGAACCGGGTAACCATACAAGGGCGCTACCACTTGCGGGGCTGGCTGCATGTAAATGACCCGCGGTGGCGCTGGCATGACGACCGCAGGCGGATACATGACCACCGGTGGCGCGTAAGCCACCACACCCGGCTGCTGCACCACCCCCCAACGGCTGTTGGACACCGTGGTCCCCACGCGCCCCATGCCCTGCAAGGGCGCGTCGACATTGACCGCCCAGTACACGCCCCCAGCCTGAGCGCAGGCGGCACTCCAGGCCAAGGCGCAACCGGCCACACAACGGGACAACAGAGCAAAACGGGAAGCGATCATGAGAGGTCTCCTTCGACCTCTCTTCAACGCAGCGAGCTCACCGCACGACGACAGCCATTTGTAAGCTGTTGTTGCCCTGCGCCACCGGGTCAGTGGTGTGCGTGATGCCCGTCGCTGCGGGCCACCGCCAGGAGGTGGTTCACCTCGTCTGGGCAGGTCGCCAGATTGCGGCGGTGCCAGAGCCCAATCAAAGCCATGGTGCCCGCCACAAACAAGCCAAACGCGGTGATGGCGCCAAAGGCGGACAAACCCGATTTGGTCAAGGCGCTGTACAGGAAGCCCAGCACCAGGATGCACGCCTGCTCGTTGAAGTTCTGCACGGCAATCGAACGCCCGGCGCCCATCAGATTGTGTCCACGGTGCTGCAGCAATGCGTTCATCGGCACCACCAGGAAGCCGCCCAAGCCCCCCAAGATGATCATGAAGGGAATCGTGGGGCCCAGATCGCGCAGGAAATTCATGCCGATGACCAACAACCCCATGGCCACCCCCATCGGGATCACACGCGTGGCCATGTCCAGTCGCATCTTGACCGACGCGATCACGGCACCCACTGCCGTCCCGATGGCCACCACCCCCACCAACGAGGAGGCCTTGGTGGTGTCATAGCCCAGGGCCACGGCCGCCCACGCCAGCACGATGTAGCGCAAATTGCCCGACACGCCCCAGAACAAGGTCGTCGTTGCCAGCGAAATCTGGCCCAACTTGTCTTGCCACAAACGGCGGTTGCAGCGAGAAAAGTCGCGCACCAATTCAACCGGGTTGGCCGCGAGAGGCTGCAATGGGGTCTCGGTGCGCGGGATACGGAGGTTAAAGACCGCCGCCACCACGTAAAGGGTGATCAGCGTTGCAATCGCGGCCTCAGGTGCGGTATCGATGCCGGTATCCATCCAGGGCAAGTCCAGCGCCAGCAGATGCGGCGCAATCACATGTCCCATCAACTGCCCGCCCATGACCACCCCCAAGATGATGGAGGTGATGGTCAAGCCTTCGATCCAGCCGTTGGCCTTGACCAACTGGGAAGGCGGCAACAACTCGGTGAGGATGCCGTACTTGGCAGGCGAGTACGCCGCCGCCCCCAGCCCCACCACGGCATACGCCAGCAAGGGGTGCAACCCAAACAGCATCAGCAAACAGCCCACAACCTTGATGCTGTTGGACAAGAACATGACCTTGCCCTTGGGCAGCGCATCGGCGAACGCCCCGACAAAAGGCGCCAACACCACATAAAACAGCGCAAACATGGGCACCAAGGCAGCCCGCTGCCACTCGGGAGCACCATCGGATTTGAGCAATTCAACCGCTGCGACAAACAACGCGTTGTCAGCCAGCGAGCTGAAGAACTGCGCCGCCATGATGGTGAAAAAGCCTTTTTTCATGCGCGCGCGAGTTCCAGTATCAAGATCCGTGAAAGACAGGACAGGGTTGGACCAGCCCTGACACCCGTCAGTCGGCCATGACAACTTGGCGCCGGTTATAGCACGACCACCGGACTCCGAACGTGCTGCACCGCACAAGCCGAGCATTCCGCCCCGTTAGTTGGGGTGCTAGGGCCAACCCTTGGCAAGGCTGGCAAAATGGCTCCATGCCACGCCCGCTTGAAGCCCTGATTCACCTCGACGCCCTTCGACACAACCTGCAGCGCGCCCGCGACTGCGCCCCGGACGCGCAGGTCTGGGCAGTCGTCAAGGCCCACGCCTACGGGCACGGACTGAAGCGTGTTTACGAAGGGCTGCGCGGGGCCGATGGCTTTGCCCTCTTGGACATTGCCGAAGCACAGCGCCTGCGTGAGCTGGATTGGCGGGGCCCCATCTTGCTGCTCGAAGGCGTGTTCGACGCCCGGGACCTGGAATGGTGCTCGCGCCTCGGCCTGTGGCATGTCGTGCATTGCGACGAACAGATCAACTGGCTGGCGCAGCACAAGACCGAATGGCCGCACCGCGTGTTCCTGAAGATGAACACGGGCATGAACCGCCTGGGCTTCACGCCGCAGGCTTTCCGCAACGCCTGGCTGCGTCTGAACGCCCTCACCCAGGTCGATGAGGTGTCGTTCATCACCCACTTCTCGGACGCCGACACGCCCAAAGGCATCGCCCAGCAAGCCGAAGTCTTTTTGAGCCATACAGCCGACTTGAGCGGCGAACGCAGCCTGTGCAACAGCGCGGCCACGTTGCGACACGCCCACGACCCCGCCATTCGCGGCGACTGGGTGCGCCCCGGGGTGATGCTGTACGGCGCCTCGCCCGACTACCCCGAGCACGATGCCACCCACTGGAACCTGCAGCCAGCCATGACCTTGCACAGCAAGCTCATTGGCATCCAGCATCTGAAGGCCGGCGACACAGTGGGCTACGGCAGCCGCTTCACGGCTGACCGAGACATGCGCATCGGCGTGGTGGCCTGTGGCTACGCCGATGGTTACCCCCGCCACGCCCCGGACGGCACCCCCGTCCTGGTCGATGGCGTGCGCGTGCCGCTGGTGGGCCGCGTGTCGATGGACATGCTGGAAGTGGACCTGACCAACGCGCCTCAAGCGCAGCTGGGCACCGAGGTCACGCTCTGGGGGCGCGGCCCTCACGACAGCCTGCTGTCGATTGACGAGGTCGCCCACCATTGCGGCACGATTGGCTACGAGCTGATGTGTGCGCTATCCCCGCGTGTGCCCGTGGAAGTTCTGGAACCGCACGGGGCATAACCCCACGACCGTGTTGCCGCGCACCACTTCGGCACACTGCTTGCTTGCCCACAAGGCATCTTTTCACCTTGCGCACTGCAACGGTTCACGTTGCATTCACTTTTCATGGACATTGATCACCAACGCCACCAATTGCGCATGACCGTGCTGATGACGCCGGACATGGCCAACTTTTCCGGCAATGTGCACGGCGGCACCATCTTGAAGCTGCTGGACCAGGTGGCCTATGCCTGCGCCGCCCGGTATGCCGGCAGCTATGTGGTCACGCTGTCGGTGGACCAGGTCACCTTCCGCCAACCCATCCACGTGGGTGAACTGGTGACCTTCCTCGCATCGGTGAACTTCACCGGCAAGTCTTCGATGGAAGTTGGCATCAAGGTGATTGCCGAGAACATTCAGAGTCAGGTCGTTCGCCACGCGCAAAGCTGCTTCTTCACGATGGTGGCCGTCGGCGAAGATCGCAAGCCCACCGCTGTGCCACCTCTGACACCCAACACCCCGGACGAAGTGCGGCGCTTCAAGGCTGCGCAATTGCGTCGCTCGCTGCGCCAGGAGCTGGAACAGAAGTTCAAGGCGATTCAAGCCGGCGAGATCACCGGCGAGTGAGGTCGCTGCGGCCATGTCGCAGACAATAGCGACATGGCCAAAGACAAGACCGTTTACACCTGCAGTGAGTGCGGGGGCATCAGCCCCAAGTGGCTGGGCAAATGCCCGCACTGCAACGCCTGGAACACGCTGGAAGAAACCCGTGCCGAGTCCAGCCCCGGCAAAAACCGCATGCAGGCTATGGCCCGCGGCCTCAATGCTGCGCAGCCCGTCACCACCTTGTCTCAGATCGAGGCTGCCGAGGTGGCTCGCACCCCAACCAGCCTGGAAGAACTGGACCGCGTGCTCGGAGGCGGCATCGTGGCGGGCGGGGTGGTGCTGATTGGCGGCGACCCCGGCATTGGCAAGTCCACCCTGCTGCTGCAGGCGCTGGACGCGCTGTCACGCCAGATGCCCGTGCTGTACGTGACCGGCGAAGAAAGCGGTGCCCAAGTGGCGCTGCGCGCCCATCGACTGGGGCTGGACGGCTCACAGGTTCGGGTCCAAGCCGAAATTCAGCTGGAAAACATTCTGGCCACGCTGGAGGCCGAAAAACCCGCGTTCTGCGTCATCGACTCCATCCAGACCCTGTTTTCGGACCAACTGAGCTCCGCGCCCGGGTCGGTCG
Organism: Aquabacterium sp.; assembly: GCF_048860245.1. Classification (GTDB taxonomy): domain Bacteria; phylum Pseudomonadota; class Gammaproteobacteria; order Burkholderiales; family Burkholderiaceae_C; genus Aquabacterium. The sequence goes on from NZ_JBLIZW010000105.1 coordinate 19,136, forward strand.
CCCAGGTGCGCGAATGCGCCGCCCACCTCACCCGCGTGGCCAAGGCCAGCGGCTGCACCATGGTGCTGGTGGGCCACGTCACCAAAGAAGGTGCCCTGGCTGGGCCTCGCGTGCTGGAACACATCGTGGACACCGTGCTGTACTTTGAAGGGGACACGCACAGCAGCTTCCGCCTGATTCGCGCCATCAAGAACCGCTTTGGCGCCGTCAACGAGATCGGCGTGTTCGCCATGACGGACAAGGGCCTCAAAGGCGTGACCAATCCGAGCGCCATCTTCCTGTCCACCCACAGCGAACCCGTGCCCGGCTCGTGCGTGCTGGTGACGCTGGAAGGCACGCGGCCGATGCTCGTCGAGATTCAGGCCCTGGTGGATGCAGGCGGGCCCAGCCCACGCCGATTGAGTGTGGGACTGGAACGAGACCGTCTGGCGATGTTGCTGGCCGTGTTGCACCGGCATGCCGGCATGGCCTGCTTTGATCAGGACGTGTTTGTCAACGCCGTGGGTGGCGTGCGCATCAGCGAACCTGCCGCCGACCTGGCCGTGTTGCTCGCCATCCAGAGCAGCCTGCGCGGCAAGGCCTTGCCCAAGGGCTTCATTGCGTTTGGCGAGGTGGGTCTGGCCGGCGAGATTCGCCCCGCGCCTCGGGGGCAAGATCGCCTCAAGGAAGCGGCCAAGCTGGGTTTCACGATCGCCGTGGTGCCCAAGGCCAATGCGCCCAAAAAGCCTGTGGAAGGACTGACCATCCACGCCGTCGAGCGGGTGGAGGAAGCCATTGAACTGGTCCGCAGCCTCATGTGAGGCCCGAACCACCGCGCCTCGTCAGCGACGAATGGCCCGACGCAAGTTCAGCCCCGTCGCGGCCAGCGCACCAAAGTAGACCACCGCCGCGCCAACCAGGCAGCCCGCGAGGAGCCCGATGCGCGCCATGGGATGCGCACGCAGACCGATCCAGTCGATGTGATGGGCAGCTGCCCACATGCCCGCCCCCAGCAGCGCCGTGGCAAACACGACGCGGGCCGTGAACACGCCCCACCCTGACGCAGGTTGGTACTTGCCAGCCTTGCGCAGGCCCATCAGCAACCAGCCCGCGTTGACCAGCGAGCCCAACCCGATCGACAAGGCCAGCCCGGCATGCCCCAGCATGGGCACAAAGATCGCGTTGAACACTTGCGTGAGCGCCAGCACCGTGATGGCGATGCGAACGGGGGTGCGGATGTCTTGGCTGGCATAAAAGCCGGGCGCCAGCACCTTCACCCCGATCAGGCCCATCAAGCCCACGCCATAGCAGGACAAGGCCATGACCGTCTGCTGCACATCATTCGGACTGAAGCGTCCGTAGTGATACAGGACGGCCACCAGGGGCTTGGCAAACACCAGCAACGCCAGCGCGCTGGGCAAGGCCAGCAAGACCACCAGCCGCAGCCCCCAGTCCAACAATTCCGAGAAACGCGCCGTGTCGCCACCGGCTTGCGCCCGAGACAATTGCGGCAGCAAGACCACACCCAGGGCGACGCCCAGCATGGCCGTCGGGAACTCCATCAAACGGTCGGCATACGTGAGCCACGACACCGCCCCGGCCCCCAGATGCGACGCAATCTGGGTGTTGACCAACAGGGACAACTGCGCCACAGACACCCCCAGCACCGCCGGCGCCATTTGGCGCAGCACGCGCTTGACGCCTGGGTGATGCCAGGCCTCGCGCCAGCGCGCAGGCGTCAAGCCCAGCCGGGGCACCATGCCGATCTTGAGCAAAGCCGGCACCTGTACCCCCAGTTGCAAGACCCCGCCGACCATCACACCCACCGCCAGGGCATATACGGGCTCGATGCCATGGTCACGAAACTGTGGCGCCAAAAACAGGGCGGCCAGAATGGTGGACAGGTTGAGCAGCACCGGCGTGACCGCCGGCACGGCAAACCGGCTCCAGGTGTTCAGGATGCCGGCACTCAGAGCCACCAATGACATGAAGCCGATGTAGGGAAACATCCACCGCGTCATCACCACAGCGGCGTCAAAACTGCCGCTTTCCTTCAGGCCCGAGGCCATCGCCCAGACCAGCACCGGCGCGCCAATCACCCCCAGCACGCAGGTCACCAGCAAGGCGCCAAACAGCACGGTGCCCACCGCATTGACCAGGTCGTGCGTGGCCTGCTCGCCGTTTTTGGTGCGACTTTCAGCCAGGATGGGCACGAACGCTTGCGAAAACGCCCCTTCGGCAAACAAGCGCCGCAACAGATTGGGGATGCGAAACGCCACGTTGAAGGCGTCGGTGGTGGCACTGGCCCCGAAGGCTGCCGCAATCAGCAACTCCCGAACCAACCCTGTGATGCGTGACGCCAGAGTCATCAGGGAGACAATGGACGCGGATTTCAGCAAGCTCATCGGGCCATTATAGGAAGCCCACCCTTCGCGTTCGCTGAAAAACTAGGCAAGGCCACCCCATGTGTGGTATGCTCGAAAGCTTTCCAACCCACTTCTGCCCTCGTTGGGTGCGAATTGGCTTAGAGCGGACACATGGGGTGTCGTCAGTTCGGCCAGGCATCTACAGGGCCTGCAAATCATGGCATCTGCATCCAAGAAGAAGACCGTCCGTATCGCTTCGGGCCGCAAGCGCGCTCGTCAGGACGTCAAGCTGAACGCCGCTAACTCTGCTCTGCGTTCCAAGTTCCGTACCGCCGTCAAGGGCGTGCTCAAGGCTGTGCAAGCTGGCGACAAGGCCAAGGCTGCTGACGCTTTCAAGGCCGCTCAATCGGTGATCGACTCGATCGCTGACAAGGGCATGTTCCACAAGAACAAGGCCGCTCGCCATAAGAGCCGCCTGTCGGCCAAGATCAAGGCCCTGGCCGCCTAATCGGTTTTCCGATTGCCCATCAAAAAGCCCGCAATTGCGGGCTTTTTTGTTTTTGGCGTGGCAGGCACAGGGCCCGCCGCCTAGGCCCTTCAGCCCTTTGCCGGAGGATCGCCAATCAGGCAGGCATCCACAACCTGAAGGTCGTTGTCCCGCGCAAAGTTGAGCACGAAGTCCCACGCCATGGGTTCGAGGTCGCGCAGCGCCTCGTTCACCACCACACACTTGATGTTGCCAAGGCTGGTCGGGATGCAATACGGCGAATAACCGATGTGAGCCCCATGCCCTTTGCCGCTGCCCCCAGGCCGGAAGCCGGCCATCACGCCGGCCAAGCGTTCTGCCCAGTCACTGGGGCGAAAGGGACGTCCTTGGGAGGTCACGCCCTTGATGAAAAGTTCGCGTCGCTTGGAGGAGGTGGGGGTAGGCAATGACGTCGACACGGTTTCGCTTCCGACCGGCTGCTCAATGGGTGATTGACAGAAGTTCGTGGCCGCCAGATTTTGTCGGACAACCACGGGGATCAAGGATCGACTTCGACGGGTAAGTCGAAGCCAACACCTTGGCGCAGGACACGTCGTTGACGAGCGTAGCCATGCGAGACAAGCGTATTGTCGCGAAGGCAAGCCCTTCCCGCAACCGGGTTTCCCCAATCCGCATGACAGAAGTGGGACACCCCCTCAGAACTGTCACCCTTGCGTGAAAAGCTGCCCCTTTTACATAGAATGTCTTTTGGCGCAGTGCCTGCTGCGCCATTTTTCGTTTTTGCTGTCTTGAGACCCCAGTCATGAATGCACCTGTGTCGATGCCCCATGTGATGCCCACCTACGGCCGCCTGCCGATCGCGCTGACGCGCGGTGAAGGCGCCTACGTCTGGGATACCGATGGCCGACGCTATCTGGACGGTTTGTCTGGCATCGCCGTGAACACACTGGGCCACGCACACCCCAAGCTGGTCGCAGCACTGCAGGATCAGGTGGGTCAGATGATCCACTGCTGCAACTATTACCAAGTGCCCTTGCAGGAAGAACTGGCGCGCCTGCTGGTCGAACGCTCGGGCTTGACCAATGTGTTCTTCTGCAACTCCGGCCTGGAAGCCAACGAAGCGGCCCTGAAGATTGCCCGCAAATACGGCCACGAAAAGGGCATTGACCGCGCTGAAGTGGTGGTGTGTGAGCGCGCCTTCCATGGCCGCTCGATCGCCACGCTGTCGGCCACGGGCAACCCCAAGGTGCACGCCGGCTTCGAACCGCTGGTGGAAGGCTTTGTCCGCGTGCCCTTCAACAGCATTGAAGCGCTGGAAGAAGTTGCCCGCACCCACCCGAATGTCACCGCCATCTTCATGGAAGTGATTCAGGGCGAAGGCGGCATCAACCCCGCCCGCGTGGAATACCTGCAAGCCGCTCGCCGCCTGTGCGACGAAAAGGGCTGGCTGCTGATGCTAGACGAAGTGCAGTGCGGCATGGGCCGCACAGGCAAATGGTTTGCCCACCAGTGGGCGGGTATCCAGCCAGACGTGATGCCGCTGGCCAAGGGCCTGGGCTCGGGCGTGCCCGTGGGCGCGGTAGTGTGCGGCCCCAAAGCGGCCAATGTGCTGCAAGCCGGCAACCACGGCACCACGTTTGGCGGCAACCCACTGGCCATGCGTGCAGGCGTGGAAACCATCAAGATCATGGAAGAGGAGCAGTTGCTCGCCCACGCCGAGCGTCTGGGCCATCACCTGATGGATGCCCTGCGCCGCGAATTGAGCAACACCAAGGGTGTGGTCGAGATCCGTGGCCAAGGCCTGATGATCGGCATTGAGCTGGATCGTCCCTGCGGCGTGATCCTCAACCGCGCCCTGGACGCCGGCCTGCTGCTGAGCGTGACCGCCGACAAGGTGGTTCGCCTGCTGCCCCCGCTGGTGTTCACCACCGAACAAGCCGACGATCTGGTCGCCATCCTCGCGCCGATCATTCGTCAATTCCTGTCTGAGAGTGCAGTCTGAGCATGAAACCCGGTATGAGTCTGATCAAGCATTACCTGCAGTTCAAAGACCTGCGCTCGCAAGAGTACGCCTACCTCTTCGACCGCGCCGCGATCATCAAGAAGCGCTTCAAGAACTACGAGAAGTACAACCCGCTGGCTGACCGCACGCTGGCGATGATCTTTGAGAAAGCCTCGACCCGCACACGCGTGAGCTTCGAGGCTGGCATGTACCAGATGGGCGGCTCGGTGGTGCACCTCACCACCGATGGCAGCCAGCTGGGCCGCAGCGAACCGATCGAAGACAGCGCCAAGGTGATCTCGCGCATGGTCGACATCGTGATGATCCGCACGTACGAGCAAGCCAAGATCGTGAAGTTCGCGGCCAACTCGCGCGTGCCCGTCATCAACGGTCTGACCAACGAGTTCCACCCCTGCCAGATCCTGGCCGATATCTTCACCTTCATCGAGCACCGTGGATCGATCCAGGGCAAGGTGGTGGCCTGGGTGGGCGACGGCAACAACATGGCCAACACCTGGCTGCAGGCGGCCGAGTTGCTGGGCTTCACGGTGCATGTGAGCACGCCAAGCGGCTATGAAATCGACCCGCAAGTGGCCGGCATCAGCAACACGAACTGCTACAAGGTCTTCAAGGACCCCATGGATGCCTGCCGTGACGCGGACCTGGTGACCACCGATGTGTGGACGTCCATGGGTTACGAGGCCGAGAACGAAGCCCGCATGAAGGCCTTTGCCGACTGGTGCGTGGACCGCGACATGATGGCCGTGGCCAAGCCCGACGCCTTGTTCATGCACTGCCTGCCCGCACACCGCGGCGAAGAAGTCGAAGCCGACGTGATCGACGGCCCGCAATCGGTGGTGTGGGACGAGGCCGAAAACCGCATGCACGTGCAAAAGGCTTTGATGGAATACCTGCTGCTGGGCCGCATCGGCTAAGCCAAGCTCAGAATCAAAAAGGGCCCGCATGTGCGGGCCCTTTTTATTGACTGTGCGATCAGGTCAGTCATGCACCAATGCATCGGTGCGGAACACCGACACCGCGGCAATCAGGTCATTGGACTGGCTGCGCAAGCGTTCGGCAGCACCGGCCGTTTCATCGACCAACGCAGCGTTTTGCTGGGTCGTGTGGTCCAGCCGGCTGATGGCCTGATTGATCTGACCAATGCCGTCGTTCTGCTCGGAACTCGACACAGTGATTTCACTGACCAAGGCGCTGACACGGCGCACTTGCTCGACCACATCACCAATGATGGTGCCGGTGTTGTCCACCAGGCCGCTGCCAGATTCGACCTGTTCCACGCTGCTGGTGATCAATTGCTTGATTTCCTTGGCTGCCTCGGCGCTGCGCTGGGCCAGTGTGCGAACCTCGCCGGCCACCACAGCAAAGCCACGCCCCTGCTCACCCGCACGGGCAGCTTCCACGGCGGCGTTCAAAGCCAGGATGTTGGTCTGGAAGGCAATGCCATCGATGACGCCAATGATGTCCGTGATCTTGCGGCTGGAATGCTGGATGCCACTCATGGTGTCCACCACGCGAGCGACCGCCTCGCCACCCTGCGCCGCCACGTTGGATGCATTGCTCGCCAGTGCATTGGCTTGATGTGCGTTGTCCACGCTGGCCTTGATGGTCGATGCGATCTGTTCGACCGAGGCCGCCGTTTCGGCGATGCTGGCTGCAGCATCTTCCGTGCGACTGCTCAAAGCCTGATTGCCACGCGCGATGTCGTTGCTGGCCGCCTCAATGGCATGCGCCGACTCACGAACTTGGTTGATTGCAGCCTCGATGTGGCGCAGCGCCTCAACCAGTTTGCGACTGGCCCGCCCTTGAGCCTCGATGTGCGCCACGGTCAGATCCAGCGTACCGTCTGAGGATTGGATCTGGTCGGCAATCTCCATCAACTCTTCAGCCGAGGCAAAGTCCGCTGCCGCGCGTGCGGCCAACAGGATCAACACCACGGATTCGACGATCACATAGACCGCATGCTCGACCACCCGCATGAAGCTGGGCTCGGTGAAACAGATCGGCCCCCAGCCCCATGTCTGGAACTGGTTGAACGTGAGGTGATGCACAGCAATGGCTGCTGCACCGGCGATCACAGGGATCGGACTGCGGTACACCACCAGGCAAGCCAGAAATGCGAAGACGGCGAAGTGAGCCTCACTGCGACCGTGCGCAACGTGGATCATCAGTCCGGTCATGGCCATGCCCAACACGGGCAAGCCCACCTTGCTCAGCGTCTCCCCCTTGGAGAAGGCCCCCACCCCAACGGCCGCCCCCAGAAACATCAAGCCGATGATCAGCGCAATGGCGAAGCTGTCATAGACAGCCCCGTAGAGCAATGCGCCCACAAAAATGGCCGCGATCCCTGAGAGCACAACGCGATCGTGACCATGGAGGAAAAAGGAAGATGTTGAGGGAGAACTCATGGAAGCCTCACGGACGGATTTGAGGGCATATCGGCCCCAACGATCTCAACTTGAGACCAGCCACCATCCATCACGACATTCCTTGATCCGCCTCAATCAACTCTGGAACCGGTAGGCCAGTCGCAGACCACCCCAATGGCGGCCCGCCACGGTAATGGGCGCAGCCGCTTCTTTCAGAAGCACAAACTGCCCGCCCCCCATGTCACGCCGGTAAGTCTGCAGCAAGAAAGGACGCTCGTTGGTCGCGGACGCCAAACCGGTCCGGTCATTGAAGATGCGGCGCCACCTAGAGTGGGCCGTGTTCCACACCACGTCCCCAGGACGCTGAGGCTGACAGTAGGCGCGGTTGTGGGTCGAGATGTAGCCGTTGCGATCGGCTGCAATGCAGAACACGATGGCGGGCAAAGCATTCAGCGCGGCTTCCTGAATAGGTGGGAACAACGCATCCGCCACGTCGTTGTACGACGTACTGTGCTGCGGAGGTTGTGTGCCGGGGATGGGCTGATAGCGTTCGTCAAATAAGCGCTCCGGCTTGATTTGACCGCTGGCCAAGGCGCGCTCCAGCGCGGCGGCAATGTCGGCCGCGACACGTTGTGCCAAATCGATGTAAGGCGTATCAGCCGTTCTGACTCCACAGGTCGCAATGTGCTCCATGAGGCGCTCAGACACCCCCAGCACCGCTTCGCTGCGCTTGACTGCACCGCCCAAAGCCAGGCGGGTCTGCCGTACTTCGCTGACCATCGACTCGACCTGATCGTCCATGCCGCGAGTCATCTCTGCACTGAGGTCTGCCGCAGACATGATGCGCTGTACGCCTTGCTCCACCCCCAGCAGCGCTTCATGGAACCGAGGTCGCCCATCACTGCGTGCGACATGCGCGTTGTCTTCCATGCTCAAGTCGGCCGCCAGGGACTGGATGCGTTGATCCAGCGCACCCACCGTGCTCATGATGGCTTTGGAGATGGATTCGACCTGGGTTGCGAGCTCTTTGACCGCATCAGCGACGACGGAAAAGCCCGCCCCTGCCTCGCCGGCGCGCTTGGCTTCGACCGATGCGTTGAAGGCGACCAATCGGGTCTGCAGCGCCACTTGTGTGATTTGCTGCGCGGCATCTGACACTTGATGCAAGGTCGACACGACTTCGCCGACTTCATGCCCCACGTGGGTCACGCTGCTGCGCGCCACCTGCATGGCTTCGAGGCTTTGTTCGGTCTCGATGCGGATTTGTGCCTGTGCGCTGTTGATGTCTTGCAGTTGACTCACCAGCTTGCCAAATGCGTCGGCCTGGCGTTGCGCAACGGCTTGAGTGTCTTCGAGGGTACCGCGCAGTTCAGCTGCCTCACGCCCCAGCCCGCTGGTGTCGTGCTGCAAAGCTTGCGCGAGCGCCTTGGCGTCATTTTGGGGTGTCGTCGGAACCGTCAAGGCTCCCGGCTCAACCGCGATATCGGATGATGGAGCGCCCTCGGCATCCCCTACCAGCCGCTTGAACAGCTTGAGCATTTGCTGCCCCCTTCACAGGTCAGCTCAACCGAGCCGACAACAGTTAACTGCCATCACCACTCGCGCAATTTGACACGCAGTCGTGCAATGGATTGGCTGTGCAACTGACAAACACGGGATTCAGTCACACCCAGTACCGCAGCGATTTCCTTGAGGTTCATGTCCTGCTCGTAGTACATGCTCATGACGTACTGCTCGCGATCAGGCAGATTCTTGATGGCATCGACCAAGGCCTGGCGCATGCGATGGTCTTGCAACAGGCTCAGCGGATCATGCCCTTCATCGCTGACATGGCGATCGAGGTAATCGTTGTCACCCTCTTCGCCGCTCATGTCTTCCAGATAGATCAGCTGGGTGCCACGCACTTTGCCGAGCATGTCCTGGTACTCGGCCAGGGTCATGTCCATCTCTTTGGCGATTTCGCTTTCTTGCGGTGCGCGACCGAGCTTTTGCTCCAATCTGTGGACGGCCGTCTCGATGTCTCGCTGCTGCTTGCGGGTGCCACGGCTGAGCCAGTCGGCCCCACGCAGTTCGTCGAGCATGGCGCCACGGATGCGCTGGGTGGCAAAGGTTTCGAATTGCACCCCCTGCCCGGCATCAAAGCGGCTTAGGGCATCGGTCAGGCCGATCATGCCCACTTGAATGAGGTCATCGATCTCGACATTGGCCGGCAGCTTGGCAATCATTTGATGAGCCAAACGACGCACCAGCGGACTGTACTGGCGCAGCATCGCATTGATGTCGAGTCGTCCCTTGGCGGTGTACATGCTGAGCTCCATGAAACTCAATTGAGTGCCGATGCGACTCGGGCAGGCAGCGCCGCCCCAGGTGACATCAGGTTGTCGAAAGCCGAGTCTCCGAGTGTAAGCGGCAGCGCGCTGTGCAACAGGGCCGCCGCCAGTTCCATGAACCGGGCGCTGGGATCTGTCACGGATGCCTCACGGGGGTCAAGCATTTGCGCACTTCGCTGAGCAACACCAAGAAAATCATCTGCGCAACGCGCCAGACGTTGAGACACTGCCTCCGCCTGGGTGCTATCGGGCGTCGCACAGACGAGCAGATCGTACGACATCCAACCACCGCGTTGACTCAGGATCTTCACTGCAGCATACGCGTCTGTGAGGCCTTCTGCCATGTCATTGGTGAAAACGAGAGGCCGCAAACCATGCGCTCTGGCACGCTGGCCAAACAATCTCACAAGTTCACTCGCTGACGCATGGATCAGGATGGTGTCGCTTTGAGGCGACGCATCTGCCAGCGCGTCAAGCAACCCACCACAGGAGCCGCGCGCATCCACATACGTCAGGGGCAGGCCGCGAGCGGGCATGTAACTGACGTGGTCAGACAACTTCTCGATGCCTTCGCTCAGGTCGAAGGCGACCAGCTCGCTGGGCGCGCGAGCTTGGTCACTCGCATCCACCACCAGGGTGTGAAGACCGAAGTTGGCATAGGCGGCGCACAGTCGCTCCAGCACCAGGCCACCGCACCCGGAACGGGGATTGGCGACAACCGGGATGAAACGAAGCACGCGCGAGGCGAACATTTGCCTGCGCCCCTGCGCCTGATCCACGGGATGATGTGGACGCAGCGCATCAGAGCTGACCGGTTGGCGTGCAGGACGGGTCATAGGTGCTGTCAGGATGAATGGTGACGACGATTCAAAGGCAGACAGGTCACAGTTCAGTGGGCCTGCGCAGCTGACAGAGGTCCTTGTGCCGATTGAGTGGAAAACACCAAGCTGACCTCATTCGGGTCCAGGCGATAGGCTGGATTGAGGCTGGCGCGCAAGGCACGATGGACCAGCGCTTGAGCGGACAGACGGTGCCAATCTTCCGGCACACGCTGGCCGTTGGCAACACCCACCACCTTCAGCTTGTGACGGATCAGGGCGTCCAGAGCGGGGCCGAGCTTCACGGCTTCATCCAGCTTGGACAGAATGACACCCGAACAGGCCGATGCCTGGTAGGCGTGCATGACGTCCTCAATGGCGTCGCCCTGGGCGGCAGTGTTGATCACCAGCAGCTTTTTGATGCTGGGGTGAGCCAGCATGTCGAGCAGTTCCTTGCAGCGGGCATCGCGCTGAGGCATGCCGGCGGTGTCGATGAGGATCATCTTCTTGCCCGACAACAGCTCCAGCAGGTCTTCCAGTGCCGCACGGTCATGCGCCATGTGGACAGGCACGCCCAGAATGCGGCCATAGGCGCGCAGTTGCTCGTGGGCGCCGACACGGTAGGCGTCCAGCGTGATCAGGCCCAGGTTCGAGGCACCGTGCTTGGCAGCAAAGGCGGCCGCCAGCTTGGCGGTCGAGGTGGTCTTGCCCACGCCGGTCGAACCGATCAGGGCAAACACGCCGCCCTGGTCTTCGATGGGGCGTTCGCGGTCGGCCGTATTCAGGTTGCGTTGCAGCACCTGGGTCGCCCACGTGGTCTCGTCCATCTCACCGATGGACACTTCAGCAGGCATGGCGTCCAGCATCTTGCGGATCAGCACGGCGGAAAAACCGCCATCGAGCAGCTTTTGAGCCAGCGCAGCCTGGGAAGGCGTGCGACCCAGCTTTTCGATGAAGGCGATGGTTTCGAAACGCTCTTTCATCATCTCGCGCATGGCGCGCAGCTCTCCCAGCATGGAGGCATTGGCATCTTGCGCCGCCTTCAAGGCAGCCAGCGTGGCCTCATCGGCGGCGACACTGCGAGCAGGCTCGCGGCGAGGGGCCACACGGTCCATCGTCAACTCTGCATGCTCGGCGGCGCGCAGCGGCAACACCTGAGCGGCCGGTGCGGGACGGGGTGCCGCTTGGCGAGGCGCAGGTTGTGCAGGGCGAGCGGCCATCTGAGGCTGCCAGGCTTCGGGCTCGGCCTCAGCGGGCATGGCGGGGCGATGCACCAAGCCTTCACCCAAGTTGATGCCGGTGTCAGCCGACGGGCGAGCCGGCGCCTTGGGCGCGGCAAAACGCTGAGTCAGTTGCTCTTCTGGCGAGGTGGACATGGCGGGCTCGGTCCGCGCTTGCAGCGCAGCCTGGCGACGCTTGAGCATGCGCTCACGCACATAGTCCTGGAAGGACAAGGTGCTCATGG
>NZ_JBLIZW010000106.1:0-10835 GCF_048860245.1 Aquabacterium sp.
TGGATCCCAAGATTTACCCGATCGCCGACGACCAGCAGTTCGCTTACGAGTTGCTGGCCGAAGAGAAGGTGTTGATCGTGCAAGGCACGGGCTTCAACTGGGCTCACCCGGACCACTTCCGCTTGGTCTTCCTGCCCAACAGCGATGACCTGGCTGAGGCCATCAACCGCATTGCCCGCTTCCTGGAGGGGTATCGCAAGCGTCACGGCACCGCCACGGTGTGATGCCACGCTGCTGACCCTGAAACCCCAATTTTGAATGTGTTGTGCCGCCCACGAGGCGGCGCGCTGCGAGAGAAGAGAACCTTATGAGCCAAGAACAACTGCGTCCTGTCAAAGTCGGTCTGCTGGGTATCGGTACGGTCGGTAGCGGCACCTTCACGGTGCTGAGCCGCAACCAGGAAGAAATCCGCCGTCGCGCTGGCCGTGGCATCGAGATCGCCATGGTGGCTGACCTGAACGTCGAGCGTGCCAAGGAAGTCGTGGGTGACGCAGCGCAGGTGGTCAATGACGCGCGTGCCGTGATCGCCAATCCCGACATCGACGTGGTGGTCGAGCTGATCGGTGGCTACGGCATTGCCAAGGCTCTGGTGCTCGAGGCCATTGCCGCAGGCAAGCACGTGGTGACTGCCAACAAGGCTCTGCTGGCTGTGCATGGCACCGAAATCTTTGCAGCCGCCCGAGACAAGGGCGTGATGGTGGCGTTTGAAGCAGCGGTGGCCGGTGGCATTCCCATCATCAAGGCCCTGCGTGAAGGCCTGACCGCCAACCAGATCCAGTGGGTGGCCGGCATCATCAACGGCACCACCAACTTCATCCTGTCCGAAATGCGTGACAAGGGCCTGGACTTCGATGTGGTGCTGAAAGAAGCGCAACGTCTGGGTTACGCCGAAGCCGATCCCACCTTCGATATCGAAGGCGTGGACGCTGCACACAAGGCGACGCTGCTGAGCGCCATTGCGTTCGGTATTCCCGTGCAGTTCGATAAAGCGCACGTGGAAGGCATCACCAAGCTGTCCGCCACCGACATCAAGTACGCTGAGCAACTGGGCTACCGCATCAAGTTGCTGGGCATTGCCCGTCGCCGCGACAACGGTGTGGAGTTGCGCACCCACCCCACGCTGGTGCCAATGAAGCGCCTGATCGCCAATGTGGAAGGCGCCATGAACGCCGTGCTGGTGCAAGGCGATGCCGTGGGCACCACCATGTACTACGGCAAGGGTGCGGGCTCTGAGCCCACCGCTTCCGCAGTGGTGGCCGACCTGGTGGACATTGCTCGCCAGATTGCCGCACCGGCTGCTTCGCGTGTGCCGGCGCTGGCCTTCCAGCCTGACGCCATGTCGACCCTGCCCATCCTGGCGCTCGACGAAGTCGTGACCTCGTTCTACCTGCGTCTGCGCGTGGCCGACAAGGCCGGCGTGCTGGCCAAGATCACCGGCATCCTGGCTGAGCAAGGCATCAGCATCGACGCTGTGATCCAGCGCGAAGCCGACGAGGTGAGCGGTGAGGGCGGCAACCAGACCGACCTGATCATCCTGACGCACGACACCAAGGAAGGTGCCATGAACACGGCCCTGGCCGCCATGCAGGCCCTGCCCACCGTGCTGGCCCCCATCGTCAAGCTGCGCAAGGAAGAGCTGGCCTGATCGCCGCTGCTGGAGTGACCATGAAATACATCAGTACCCGCGGCGACAAGACCGAACGCCACTTCTGCGAGATCCTGCTCGAAGGCCTGGCCCCGGATGGCGGCTTGTACCTGCCCGTGTCCTATCCCAAGGTGGACGACGCCACGCTGACCAAGTGGCGCGGCCTGAGCTACGCCGAGTTGGCGTTTGAAGTGCTGTCGCTCTACATCGACGACATCCCAGCCGCTGACCTGAAAGACATCACGGCACGCACCTACAACAAGTCGGTGTATGGCTTTGACGAGATCACGCCTCTGAAGCCGCTGGAGCCTGGTCTGGCACTGGAAGCCCTGTCCAATGGCCCCACGCTGGCCTTCAAGGATATGGCCATGCAGTTGCTGGGTAACCTGTTCGAATACGAGCTGGGTCGCCGTGGCGAGCAACTCAACATCCTGGGCGCCACCTCGGGTGACACCGGCAGCGCGGCAGAGTACGCCATGCGCGGCAAAAAGGGCGTGCGCGTCTTCATGCTCTCGCCCAATGGCCGCATGAGCCCGTTCCAGCAGGCCCAGATGTTCAGTCTGCAGGACCCCAACATTCACAACCTGGCGGTAGAAGGCGTGTTCGACGATGCGCAAGACATCGTCAAGGCGGTCTCGAATGACCTGGAGTTCAAGCGCAAGTACAAGATCGGTACGGTCAACTCGATCAACTGGGCCCGTCTGCTGGCCCAGGTGGTTTATTACTTCGCGGGCTACTTCTACGCGACCAAGTCGAACGCCGAGAAGGTCAGCTTCACGGTGCCGTCGGGCAACTTCGGCAACGTCTGCGCCGGTCACGTGGCCCGCATGATGGGCTTGCCGGTTGACCAGTTGGTCGTGGCCACCAACGAGAACAACGTGCTTGACGAGTTCTTCCGCACGGGTAGCTACCGTGTGCGTGGCAGCGCCGAGACGTATGAAACCTCGTCGCCCTCGATGGACATCTCCAAGGCCTCGAACTTCGAGCGCTTTGTGTTCGATCTGTTGGGCCGTGACGGTGCCCGCGTGAAGGCGCTGTTCAAGGACGCGATCGAGCAACAGGGTGAGTTCCACCTGTCGGCCGACGAGTTCGCCAAGGTGGCCAACTACGGTTTCGTGTCGGGCACCAGCAAGCACAGCGACCGCCTGGTCACCATCAAGGACACTTTCGAGCGCTTTGGCGTGATGATCGACACCCATACGGCCGACGGCCTGAAGGTGGCGCGTGAACACGTGAAGCCAGGTGTCACCATGCTGGTGCTGGAAACGGCTTTGCCAGCCAAGTTCGCTGACACGATTGTGGAAGCCACGGGTCGTCAGCCTGAGCGTCCTCACTGGATCAAGGGCCTCGAAGGTCTGGAGTCGCTGCCCAAGCGTTTCGTGGTGGTGCCCAACAGCGCCCAAACGGTCAAGGACTACATCACCCAGCACTGCAACGACTGATCGATCGTTGAGCACCGGGTAGACCTACGAGGAGTGTCGCAATGGCGGCCGCTTTCAAGCCTTTGATGCCCTTGGACGAGGCTTGGTCTCGTCTGTCGGCTGCGGTGGTTGACCACCTGGGGCAGCAGCCCCTGTCGACCGAGTCGGTGGACAGCTTTGATGCCCTCGGGCGGGTGCTGGCCGAGAGTCTGGTGTCCCCGGTGGACGTGCCACCGTTGGACAACAGCGCCATGGACGGCTACGCCGTGCGGGCTGCCGATCTGGCGCAGGCCGGTCAGGCTGGCGTGCTGGCTGCTGTGGTGACGCTGCCCAAGGCACAACGCATTGCGGCAGGACAGGTGGGGGCAGCCCTGCAACCCGGCACCTGTGCACGCATTTTCACGGGTGCGCCCGTGCCCGAAGGGGCCGATGCCGTGGTGATGCAGGAGCACACCACCGCCGATGCCACATCGGATACGGTTCGCTTCAACGAAGTCGTCAAGCTGGGCCAGAACATCCGTCGCCGGGGCGAAGACATCGCACAAGGCCAGACGGTGTTGCACGCAGGCGTGCGACTGAGCGCGGCGGCCATGGGTGTGGCGGCATCGGTGGGGGCTGCGCAACTGAAGGTGTTCAAGCGTCCCCGCGTGGGCGTGCTGACCACCGGCAACGAACTGGTGATGCCGGGCGATCCTTTGCCCCCTGGCGCCATCTACAACAGCAACCGCCACACCTTGCGGGGGCTGGTTCAGGCCACGGGGGCTGTGGCAAACGATCTGG
This sequence comes from Aquabacterium sp., assembly GCF_048860245.1. Taxonomy (GTDB): domain Bacteria; phylum Pseudomonadota; class Gammaproteobacteria; order Burkholderiales; family Burkholderiaceae_C; genus Aquabacterium. Next base: position 3,847 of record NZ_JBLIZW010000106.1, read on the forward strand.
GCGTGGTGCCGGACGATCTGGACACCACCCGTGCCGCCTTGCGTGCAGCGGCCGAACAAAGCGACCTCATCATCAGCAGTGGTGGGGTTTCGGTGGGCGAGGAAGACCATCTTCGCAACGCCGTGTTGGCCGAAGGCGGCTTGGATTTCTGGGCCTTGGCCATCAAACCGGGCAAGCCGTTTGTGTTTGGCTGGATCCGTCGTGCCGATGGCAGTCTTGCGCTGTACATGGGCCTGCCGGGTAATCCGGTGGCCAGTTTTGTGACCTTCCTCTTGCTCGTGCGCCCGGTACTGGGCGTGTTGGCGGGCGAGGGGTGGCACTTGCCACGTGCCACGTCGCGGGTGGCCAATTTCCATTGGCCCAAGCCCGACAAGCGCCGTGAGTTTCTGCGGGCTCGCCTGCAGGCCGATGGTCACGTGCTCATCCATCCCCATCAGGGGTCGGGTGTGCTGAGTTCAGCGGCCTGGTCCGAGGGCGTGGTGGACCTGCCACCCAACACTGCGGTGGCACCCGGTGACGTGGTTTCCTTCATTTCCATGACTGAGTTGCAGCAACCCGGCAGCTCGGCACTCCAGCCTTGAGTCTCAACATGACGGTCACGGTTCGTTATTTCGCTGCGGTGCGCGAACAATTGGGTGGGTCGGAATCCATCGATTGGTCCGCCACGTCCGCCCGCAATGTGGGCGCCTTGCGTGAGTGGCTCCAGACGCTGTCTCCAGCCCATGCTGCGGCGCTGGATGAGGCCAAGGGCCTGCGCATGGCGCGCAATCAGACACTGTGTGCTGCCGATGAGCCCCTGGCCGACGGCGACGAGGTGGCGTTCTTCCCGCCCGTGACGGGAGGCTGAAGTGAGTGCCGCCTTGTCCTCTGATCTGCAGGCGGCCTTGGCCTGTGTGATCGTCGGCCCGGACGATTTCGATCTGGGGGCCGAAGTGGCCGCTTTGCGTGCCGGCGACGGGCGCGTCGGGGCCGTGGTGAGTTTTGTGGGTACGGTGCGCGAGTGGCGTGAAGCGGGTGCCCCGGCGTCGGCCGCAGATGCTTCGGTCATGGAGTTGGAGCACTACCCCGGCATGACTGAGCGCAGCATTGCCGAAATCATCGTCGAGGCACGCCGCCGGTTTGAGGTCTTGGGCGTGAAGGTGATCCACCGAGTGGGCCCGCTGGCAGTCTGCGACCAGATCGTGCTGGTGGCGGTGAGTTCGGCCCACCGTGGTGAGGCCTTCCACTGCGCCGAATTCCTGATGGACTGGCTCAAGACCCAGGCACCTTTCTGGAAAAAAGAAAGCAGCGGGGGCGAGAGCAAGTGGGTCGATGCCCGAATCAGTGACGATGAGGCCGCCGCACGCTGGGGAGGATTAGCCACACCGAAAAACGCCCACATCGTGGCAGACTGACAGCCATGCAGTCGACAGACATCTTCACCTGTTATTCCATCTCTGGTGGTGGCTCCCTGGTGGGGCTGGGTTTGATGTCTCTGCTGCGTACGCGTCAGCCTCGGGTCAGGGAGGCTGTCAGCCTCTATCGGCTGGCTTTTGCTTGTTTGTCGGCCTTGTTACTGATTCAGTTTTGCCCAGAGGAATGGCAACGACCGATCAGCCAGTTTGCGATCGGTTTGGCCGTCTCTGGCGTGACCTTGCTTGCGTGGGCGTTCCGTCAGTTGAACGGGCGGCAGACCACCCCGTTGGCGGGCTGGGGCATCACCGGTTTGTTGACACTGGGCCTCTGGTTGGCCGCCTGGACGGGGTCTGACGGTCTGTTCACGCAGGCCATTGCCTTGGCGTTTGCGTTCATCAGCCTGTGGTTGTTGTTCGACCAAGGCTGGTTGATTTTGCGCAGCCCCCGGGTTGCGCGCAGTGAAATGAGCCTGCTCATCGTGGCGGCGGCATTTGCGGCGAACTGGTTGATTTCGCTCTGGTACGCCACCAACCGTGAAGGGCCGTATCCGGAGCACTGGCTCTATGCACCGACATGGTTGCTGCCTTTCACCGGCTTGAGTTTTGCACTGTTGCCCTTGGCGGTGGCAGCGTTGGTGTTTGCGATCATCAACGAGCGCTTGAACCAGCAGTTGAGAGCCCGCTCTTTGTCTGATGACTTGACAGGCGCATTGTCTCGCCGAGGTCTGCGGGAGTTGGGTCAACGCATGCTGTCCATGCTGCCAGCCGAGGGTAATCCGGTGGCGGTAATGATGATCGACATCGATCGCTTTCGTGCCATCAATCATCAATACGGGCATGAAGTGGGCGACGAGGTGCTGCGTGAGGTGACGCAGATCGTGCGAGATACCCTGCGGTTTGATGCCTTGTTGGCCCGGTATGGCGGCGAAGAACTGACTGCCATGCTGTCGGTGAAAAGCCGGCTGGAAGGACGCAGCCTGGCCGAATCGGTGCGGCAAGCGATCGAGAGCACACCGTGTCGCACGGCTGGTGGGCCCATCAAAGTGACCGCCAGCATCGGCCTGAGCTTCCTGCGTGCCGATGGATCACTGGAGGATGCTTTGGCGCGAGCGGATGTGCGCATGCACGAAGCCAAGCGGGATGGCCGCAATCGTGTCGGCGCCAGCGAGTTGACCATGGGCGTGCCCGCGCCCACCACCATCATTTGACTTGTCTCAAGTGCAGGCTGCAGGCGTCCGGTGGGGGGCTTGAAAAGCGCAACCGCTGCCCTATCTTCATGAGCAAACGGCTCCGAATCACGGGGCAACAGGAGTGCTCATGCGACTCGACAAACTCACAAGCAAATTTCAGGAAGCGTTGACCGAGGCTCAAAGCCTGGCGGTCACCCGCGACAACCCCTACATCGAACCGGCTCACATCCTGCTGGCCATGCTGCAGCAGGAAGACGGTCCCAAAGCCTTGCTCGAGCGCGCTGGCGTGAAGGTGGGCGCACTGGCCGCAGCCGTGTCCAAACAGATGGATCGACTGCCTCAGGTGCAGGGCGCCGAACAGGTGCAGGCCGGTCGCGACACCATCAGCCTGCTGCAAGGCGCTGAGAAGGAAGCCTACAAGGTGGGCGACCAGTACATTGCCAGCGAGATGTTCTTGCTGGCGCTGGCGGACCACAAAGGCGAAACCGGCGAGTTGGCCCGCGACCATGGTCTGACCCGCAAAGCTCTGGAAGCCGCTGTCAAGGCCGTGCGTGGAGATCAGAACGTGGACAACCCCGAAGCCGAAGGTCAGCGTGAAGCGCTGAAAAAATATACCCTGGACCTGACCGAACGTGCGCGCTCCGGCAAGCTCGACCCGGTGATTGGCCGTGACGAAGAAATCCGCCGCGCCATTCAGGTGTTGCAACGCCGCTCGAAAAACAACCCCGTGCTGATTGGTGAGCCTGGCGTGGGCAAGACCGCCATCGTCGAAGGCCTGGCCCAGCGCATCGTGGCAGGCGAGGTGCCGGATTCGCTCAAGAACAAGCGCGTGCTGGTGCTGGACATGGCCCTGCTGCTGGCCGGGGCCAAGTACCGTGGCGACTTTGAGGAGCGCCTGAAGAACGTCCTCAAGGAAGTGGCCAAGGACGAAGGCCAGACCATCATGTTCATCGACGAGATCCACACCATGGTCGGTGCGGGCAAGGCCGATGGCGCGATGGACGCTGGCAACATGCTCAAGCCCGCGCTGGCGCGTGGCGAGCTGCATTGCATCGGCGCGACCACGCTGGACGAGTACCGCAAGTACATCGAAAAGGATGCCGCGCTGGAGCGCCGCTTCCAGAAGATCATCGTGGATGAGCCCACGGTCGAGGCCACCATTGCCATCCTGCGCGGTTTGCAAGAGAAGTACGAAGTGCACCACGGTGTGGACATCACCGATCCGGCCATCGTGGCCGCCGCCGAGTTGTCCCATCGCTACATCACCGACCGCTTCTTGCCTGACAAGGCGATTGACCTGATCGACGAAGCGGCAGCCAAGATCAAGATCGAGCTGGACTCCAAGCCCGAGGTGATGGACCGTCTGGACCGTCGCATGATTCAGCTGCAGATCGAGCGTGAAGCCGTCAAGCGCGAAAAGGACGAGGCATCGGTCAAGCGTTTCGAGCTGATCAACGAAGAGATCGCCGTCCTGCAAAAGGAAATTGCTGATCTGGACGAGATCTGGAAGGCTGAGAAGGCGCAAGCGCAAGGCAGCCAAAGCGTGCGCGAGGAAATCGACAAGCTGCGTCAGAAGATCGATGAGCTGACCCGCAAGGGCGACTTCAACAAAGTGGCTGAGTTGCAATACGGCAAGCTGCCCGAGCTGGAAAAGCGCTTGCAAGAAGCGCAGGCCAAGGAAAACGCCAAGAAGGGCGGGGAATCCGGCCGTCCGACCTTGCTGCGCACGCAAGTGGGTGCGGAAGAAATTGCTGAAGTCGTGGCCCGTGCCACGGGCATTCCCGTGTCCAAGCTGATGCAAGGCGAGCGCGACAAGTTGCTCACGATGGAAGACAAGCTGCACGAACGTGTGGTGGGGCAGCAAGAGGCCATCGTGGCGGTGTCGGATGCCATCCGCCGCTCGCGTGCGGGCTTGTCAGACCCCAACCGTCCCTACGGCTCGTTCCTGTTCCTGGGCCCTACGGGCGTGGGCAAGACCGAACTGTGCAAGGCGCTGGCTGGCTTCCTGTTTGACAGCGAAGAGCACCTGATTCGCATCGACATGAGTGAGTTCATGGAGAAGCACTCGGTGAGCCGCCTGATCGGAGCGCCTCCCGGCTATGTCGGCTACGAAGAGGGCGGCACGCTGACCGAAGCCGTGCGTCGCAAGCCGTACAGCGTGGTCTTGCTCGATGAGGTTGAAAAGGCCCATCCGGACGTGTTCAACGTCTTGCTGCAGGTGCTGGACGATGGCCGCCTGACCGATGGCCAAGGCCGCACCGTGGACTTCAAGAACACGGTCATCGTGATGACCTCGAACTTGGGCTCGCACCACATCATGCAGATGGCGGGCGAGCCTGCCGAGACCATCAAGGATGCCGTGTGGGGTGAGGTGAAGCAGCACTTCCGTCCGGAGTTCTTGAACCGCATTGACGAGGTGGTGGTGTTCCACGCGCTGGATCAACAGCACATCGAGTCGATCGCCAAGATCCAGCTCAAGGGTCTGGAGGTGCGCCTGCACCAGATGGACATGGGCCTGGACGTGTCACCCGAGGCCTTGGCCGAGTTGGCCAAGGTGGGCTTCGACCCGGTGTTTGGTGCACGTCCGCTCAAGCGGGCCATCCAGCAGCGCATCGAAAACCCGGTGGCCAAGCTGATCTTGCAAGGCAAGTTCGGGCCGAAGGACGTCATCCCGGTGCAGGTGAATGCCGAGGGCGACTTCACCTTCGAGCGCACGGTGCACTGACGCTCAACGCTGGCGGGCGGGCAAGCGCCAGGTTTGTCCAATCGCCAGCACCCTGAAATCGTCCGGGCTGATGCCTTGACGATGCAAAGCCGAGGCGAGGGCTCTGGGTGGTTCGTCCAGAGCCTCGTCGGTCAACTGAAACGTGCCCCAGTGCACGGCCATGGCACGTTTGCAGCCCAGGTCCTGAAAGATCTGCACCGATTCCTCGGGGTTCACGTGCTGGTCTTTCATGAACCAGCGTGGTTCATAAGCGCCGATGGGCAACAGCGCCAGGTCAAAGCCGCCGCCTTGCTCGGGGGCGTGCTCGCGCGCAAAGTGCTGGCGGATGTCCACAAAGTCTTTGGAATAGGCGGTGTCTCCCGCAAAGAAGACGTGGCTGTCTGGCGAACACACCGCAAAACCGCCCCACAGGCTGCGCAGCGCATCGGTCGCGGTGCGTGCAGACCAGTGTTGCGCCGGCGTCAGGGTTACTGACAGGTGGTGCGACTGCTCGGTGGCGGCCAGTTCGTACCGGTCCCACCAGTCTAGTTCGATCACGCAGTGGATGCCGCGTCGTGCAAACCACTGCTTGTGACCCAAAGGGGTGATGAACAGGGGCGCGCCATGCACTTGCTGCGCGAGGTGCCGTAGCGAGGCCTCATCCATGTGGTCGTAATGGTTGTGAGACAGCAGCACCACGTCGATGTGCGGCAGTTGTGCCAAGTTCAGACCCGGGGGTGTCTGACGTTGAGGTCCCGCCCATTGCACGGGAAAGCATCGCTCGGAAAACACCGGGTCCGTGAGGATGTTGAGCCCGCCGATCTGCAGCAACACCGTGATGTGACCGATCCACGTGGCAGCGGGTTGCATGGCCACACCCGCTTGGGCATTGGCATGGATGAAGTCCAGGTCCGGCGCCACCACGGGAATGGGCTGGTTCACCGGCCGCGGATGCCCCGCGCGCCAGGCCTGCCATCGCCACCGCAGGATTTCGTGCCAGCGCTTGCCTCGGAACGATTGGTAGTTGTTCTGAAAGCCGTCAGGCCGGTGATGCTTCTTGGCAGGGTTGAAGTAGGGGTTCTTCATGGCGAGCAGCGACGGGGCAAAACAAAGCCCCGGCAGGCTTGACGCTTGACGGGGCTTGTGGGATCCGGTTCAGGTCACCGGGTTCCGTGTGGGCGCAGATCAGGCCACCGACACAGGGATTTTGCCAATCTTGGCTTGCCAGACCTTCGGCCCTTCGATGTGGGCGCTGGTGCCGCCGGCGTCCACGGCCACGGTCACAGGCATGTCGACCACGTCGAATTCATAGATGGCTTCCATGCCCAGGTCTTCAAAGCCCACCACCTTGGCGGCCTTGATGGCCTTGGACACCAGGTAAGCCGAGCCACCCACGGCCATCAGGTAAGCGCTCTTGGCGTCCTTGATGGCTTCGATGGCGGTGGGGCCACGCTCGGCCTTGCCGATCATGGAGATGAGGCCGGTCTTTTCCAGCATCATGTCGGTGAACTTGTCCATGCGGGTGGCGGTGGTGGGGCCAGCCGGGCCGACCACTTCGTCGCGCACCGGATCGACCGGGCCCACGTAGTAGATGACGCGGTTGGTGAAGTCCACGGGCAGCTTCTCGCCCTTGGCCAGCATGTCCTGGATGCGCTTGTGGGCGGCGTCGCGGCCGGTCAGCATCTTGCCGTTGAGCAGCAG
>NZ_JBLIZW010000107.1:0-70953 GCF_048860245.1 Aquabacterium sp.
AAGATCAGGCCGCCACCATGGCCGCCTTGAAGGTCAAAAAGCTCAGCAACGAACTCCAGTTATCCCTCCTGTAGTGGCACGCTGACTAGGTCAACCTAGTCAAATCAACCACTTACAGCATTTGGTGTCGAACTCGGGTGACCATGCAGAAGACCTCAGCCTTTTCCTTGACCAAGCTGGCGGCTGCCGCCGTGTCGCTGCTGACCTTGGGTGTGGTGGCGACGCAGCCCGCACATGCCGAGGAAGAGAAGGTCCTCAACATCTACAACTGGTCGAACTACATCGCTCCCGACACCATTGCCAATTTCGAGAAGGAAACTGGCATCAAGGTGCGCTACGACAATTTCGACAGCAACGAAATCGTCCACGCCAAGCTGGTGGCGGGCAAGACGGGCTACGACATCGTGGTGCCCTCGTCGTACTGGGCCAAGATGCAGGCCGATGGGGGCTTGCTGCAAAAGCTCGACAAGAGCAAATTGCCCAACCTGAAAAATCTGGATCCGGCCTTCCAGGCCCAACTGGGGATGATGGACCCCGGCAACCAGTACATGGTGGACTGGCTGTGGGGCTACACCACCGTGGGCATCAACGTGGACAAGGTCAAGGCGGCGCTGGGCAACATGCCCATGCCCGAGAACGCCTGGGATCTGATCTTCAAGCCCGAGTACATCAGCAAGCTCAAGACCTGTGGCGTGTCGATTCTCGACTCTCCCACCGAACTGGTGCCGGCTGCGCTGCACTACCTGGGCAAGCCTGCATTCAGCAAGAACATTGCCGACTACCAGGCCGTGCCGGCCTTGCTCAAGAGCATCCGTCCCTATGTGACCTTGTTCAGCTCGTCGGGCTACATCAACGACATGGCCAACGGGTCGATCTGCGCGGCCTTCGGCTATTCGGGTGACATCAACATCGCCAAGAACCGGGCCATCGAAGGCAAGACGGGGCAGCACATCCAGACGCTGACGCCCAAGACCGGTGGGGTCGTGTTCATGGACGTGATGGTGATTCCCGCCGATGCGCCTCACCCCGAGAACGCACACAAGTGGATGAACTACATCATGCGCCCCGAGGTGCATGCCGGCCTGACCAACAAGGTGTTCTACGCCAACCCCAATCTGGCGTCGCGCAAGCTCATCAAGCCTGAAATCGCCAATGACCCGGCGGTGTATCCCCCCGAGGCTGACATGAAGAAGATGGCGCAGCCGACGGCGGTCAACAACGACATCCGCCGTCAGATGACGCGCATTTACACCTCGTTCAAGACAGGGCTGTAAGCATGGTCGGGCAGGCAGCAGACGGTTTTCTGAGCATCCGTCACCTCGTCAAGGAGTTTGTCAGCGACGATGGCGGGACGTTCCGCGCGGTGGATGACATCTCGCTGGACATTCGCAAAGGCGAGATCTTTGCGTTGCTGGGGCCGTCTGGGTGCGGCAAGACCTCGCTGCTGCGGATGTTGGGTGGGTTTGACCTGCCCACGTCCGGCTCCATCATCCTGGGTGGGCAAGATCTGGCGCAGTTGGCGCCGTTCGAGCGGCCCATCAACATGATGTTCCAGAGCTATGCGCTGTTCCCGCACCTCTCGGTGTGGGACAACATCGCGTTTGGTCTCAAGCGTGAAGGCTTGCCCAAAGACGTGGTGGCCGAACGCGTGGAGGCCATGCTCAAGCTGGTGCAGTTGGGCAAGTTTGCCCAGCGCAAGCCCCATCAGATGTCGGGCGGACAACAGCAGCGTGTGGCCCTGGCCCGTTCGCTTGCCAAGCAGCCCAAGTTGCTGTTGTTGGACGAGCCTCTGGGCGCGCTGGACAAGAAGCTGCGTGAAGAAACCCAGATCGAGCTGGTGAACATCATCGAATCGGTGGGTGTCACCTGCGTGATGGTGACCCACGATCAGGAAGAGGCCATGACCATGGCGAGCCGCATCGGGATCATGAGCGAGGGCTCGATCCTGCAGGTCGGCACCCCCAACGAGATTTACGAAACCCCCACCAGCCGCTTTGTGGCCGATTTCATCGGCAACGTGAACCTGATGGACGGCACCTTGGCGGTGGACGAGGCCAGCCACGTTGAGATCCAGTGCGACGATGTGCGCCATTGGGTCGGGCATGGCATCACCGGTCACGAAGGCATGCCTGTGACCGTGGCGTTGCGCCCTGAAAAAATTCGCATTTCGCCTCGCCCGCCCGTGCCCGGTGAAGAAGACCTGGCGCCTGCGCCGCTCAATCAGGTCAAGGGCAAGATCAAGGACATGGTCTACTTTGGCAGCGACACGCTGTATCACCTGCAGATGCCCAGTGGGGCCATTCTGAAGGTCAGCCAGAGCAACACCGAGCGTCACCCGGACGACCACCTGACCTGGGATGACGAAGCCTATGCGTGGTGGACGCCGTCGGCCCACGTGGTCCTGACGCAGTAAGAGGGCGCGATGAGTTCCGTTCGCCCCAAGCTCAAATGGTCTGAACGCCCCGTCGTGGGCGTGCCATACCTGTGGCTGCTGGTGTTCTTCCTGCTGCCGTTTTTGATCGTGTTGAAGATCAGCGTCTCCGAGATGGAGATGGTGAGCTTTGGCGACATCGTCACCTGGGCGGACGGGGTGCTGAACATCAAGATCAAGTTCAGCAATTACCTTTTCATCACCCAGGATGACCTGTACTTCAAGACCTATCTGGCCAGCCTGAAGTACGCCGCCATCACCACGGTGCTGTGCCTGATGATCGGCTACCCGTTTGCCTATTTCATGGCCCGTGCCGCGAAAGCCTGGCAACCCGCTTTGCTGATGATGGTGATGTTGCCCTTCTGGACGTCGTTCCTGCTGCGCGTGTACGCATGGAAGGCGCTGCTGAGCGAGGGCGGCTGGGTGGCGCGCGTGCTGGATGCCGTGCATGTGGATCAGGTCTTGATCCTGGCCGGACTGATCCCGGGGCCGGGGCAGTACCTCAACACGGCGTTCTCGCTGGTGCTGGGCATGACCTACACCTATCTGCCCTTCATGATCCTGCCGCTGTACGCCAACCTGTCGAAGATGGACATGCGCTTGCTGGAGGCGGCCTCTGATCTCGGTGCCACGCCCTGGACGGCCTTCTGGAAGGTGACGGTGCCGCTGTCGCGCGCAGGCATCGTGGCGGGCGCGATGCTGGTGTTCATTCCTTGTGTCGGGGAGTTCGTGATCCCCGAACTGCTGGGGGGGCCGGAGACCTTGATGATCGGTCGCGTGCTGTGGGATGAGTTCTTCTCGAACAACGATTGGCCGATGGCCTCGGCAGTGGCTGTGGTCATGATCTTGCTGATCCTGGTGCCCTTGGCCTTGTTCAACAAGGCGCAGTCTGACTCGCAGGAGGGGCGTCGATGAGAAAGGCGCTGATTCCATCCTGGCAGCGTGCAGGACGCTGGGCGTCGCGGGTGTGGCTGACCGCAGGCTTTGCCTTCCTGTATCTGCCCATCGTGGCCTTGGTGGTGTACTCGTTCAATGACTCGCCGCTGCCGACCGTGTGGGGTGGTTTCACCCTGGAATGGTTCCGCAAGCTGCTGCATGACACCGAGTTGCTGGAAGGGCTGTGGTTGTCGCTCAAGACCGCGTTTTGCACCGCCACGGCCGCCGTGGTGTTGGGCACGTGTGCCGCCTGGGCGCTGAGCAAGCACAAACGCTTTGGGGGCCGCACCCTGATGGTGGGCATGATCAATGCGCCGCTGGTGATGCCCGAGGTGATCATTGGCTTGTCGCTGTTGCTGATGCTCGTGTCGGTGCAGCGGGTGCTGGGCTTTCCAGAGCGCGGCATGCTGACCATCTGGATGGGGCATTTGCTGGTGGGCATGGCCTATGCCACGGTGGTGATCCAGGCCCGTCTGCAGACGCTCAATCCGCAACTCGAAGAGGCAGCGCAGGATCTGGGGGCGCGGCCGCTGCAGGTGTTCTTCCTGGTGACTTTGCCCATGATTGCGCAGTCGCTGGCTTCGGCCTGGTTGCTGACCTTCACCTTGTCGCTCGATGATGTGGTGCTGGCCGCCTTCTTGTCGGGCCCGGGCTCGACCACGATGCCCCTCGTCATCTTCTCTCGTGCGCGTTTGGGGCTGGACCCCAGCGTGAATGCCGTGGCCACCCTGGTCATCGCCGTGGTGGCGGTGGCGGTGGTGGGGGGCAGTTACCTGTTGGCGCGCGCCGAGCGTCGCCGTACCCAAGAGATGGCCCAGGCCGCACGGTCCTGAGCGTGAGCATGTCCATACACAAGGAGCACCGCACCATGAAGCGCACCCTGACCTGGTCCCTGATGCCGGTGGCACTGGCCATCTGTACGGCTTTCCCGGCCCCTGCCATGGCCCAGAGCAACCAGGAGTTGCTCAAAGAGCTGCGTGCGCTGAAGGCCCGCATGGCCGAGCTGGAAAAGAAGCTGGAGGCACAAGCGGCCGCACCGACCCCGGCCCCTCAGGCGGCCGTTGCGGCGCCGACGGCACCGGCCGGTATGACCGAGGAGCAACAGCAAGAGTTCAACCGCATCGCGGTGAAGACCGAGGCGCTGGAAGACTCGCGGGACATGCTGGGCTTCAAGGGCTTGAAGGTTTCTGGCTACATGGATCCGACCTTCATCTACAACCGTCGTCAGGACCGCGCGGGCTTCCAGTTCTTGAACTCGGTGGGCGAGGGCGGCTACACCTACGACGATTCGTACATGGGCACCGTGGCGCTGGACTTCCTGAAGGAAACCGACAGTGGCGCGCGCTGGCGCCTGACCTTGTCACCGCAGCGCAGCACGCAGGCGGTGTCCGAGGGCAGCAACTCCATCCTGCACGAGGCCTCGGTGTCGATCCCCTTGAGCGATCTGCAGACCCGCTTCATCGCCGGCCACATTCCGGACTGGTCTGGCTACGAGTACTTGCAGCCCACGCTGAACAAGCTGGTGACGCACAACCTGTTGTTTGATCTGACCTTGCCAACGGCCTACACCGGTGCGGGCATGGAGTTGACGCGCGACAAGTGGATCATCAAGAGCGTGCTGGCCAACATGAACGGCAGCAAGCGCAACGCCCGCGAGAAGACGCCCGTGCTGGCCTACCGCGTGGACTATGCCAAGGGTGAGTTCCAGGGCTTTGGTTTTGCGGGCGTGCATGGCATGGCGGCCAACAACTCTCAGAACGTGCTGGACGGCTCTGGGGAGGTCGTGGCCCAACGTGACTCGCGCGTGGACCTGTTCGAATTCGATGCGTATTTCATCCGGGGTGACTGGACGGTGCAAGGCCAGTTGAGCTTGGGACGTCAGAAGAAAGCCGCGATCACCGCAGACCCTGATACCGGGGCGCTGCGTGATGCGTACTGGACAGGTTTCTCGACCTTGGCTGCGTACAAGTTTGAACCCTGGCTGGAAGGCATCGCCCGCTTCGATTACATCTTCAACAAGAAGAATGGCGGTGGCTTGCTGACGTATGCGACGCCGGATGGCATCAACGGCATCGGGCCGGATCAACTCAGTGGCGATGCCAACAAGGGTGTCAACCGCGGTGCCTTGACCCTGGGCTTGGGCTACAACTTCAACCTGAACACCACGTTCAAGTTTGAATACCGCTATGACTGGGCCACCGGTGCGGTGTTCGAAGATGCCAAGTCAGGCGGCTACAAGAAGAACAACCAGTTGCTGAGCACCGCAGTGGTCGTCAGCTTCTGAGGTCAACACACGCATGAAAACGGGGCCCTCGCGGCCCCGTTTTTCTTGGTGAGCCAGCCGGGGTCACACGCCCAGCTTGTCTCGCAAGTCGTAGTACATCGCCCCCATGGCGGTGAAGGGAACGCGGAAGAGGCGGCCGCCGGGAAAGGGGTAGTGCGGCAGCTGGGCGAAGGCGTCGAAGCGGGTGGCCTGGCCGCGAATGGCTTCGCTCAGCACACGCCCGATCAGATGGGTGAAGGTGACGCCGTGGCCGGAGCACCCTTGCGAGAAGTAGATGTTGGGCGATAAGCGGCCTACCTCTGGCAAGCGGGTCAGGGTGAGCAGGAAGTTACCCGTCCAGCCGTAGTCGATGCGCACGTCCTTGAGTTGCGGAAAGGTCTTGAGCAGCTTGGGGCGGATGATGGCTTCGACGTGAGCGGGATCGCGTGCGCCGTAGATCACCCCGCCGCCGTACAGCAGCCGGCGATCGGCTGACAAGCGGAAGTAGTCCAGCAGGAAGTTGCAGTCTTCCACACAGTGATCGGTGGGCAGGATCTCGGGGAAGCGGTCGCCCAGTGGCTCGGTGGCGATCACCTGCGTGCCGCAGGGCATGGATCGAGATGCGAGCCGTGGCTCCAGATCACCAATGTAGGCATTGCAGGCCACGATGACGAAGCGGGCTTTGACCTGCCCGGTGGCAGTGTGCACGGTGGCTGGGTCACCGCGGTCCACGCGGGTCACGGGCGACTGCTCGAAGATGCGGCCGCCCAGCGATTCCAACGCTGCCGCTTCGCCTTGCGCCAGGCGCAGCGGGTGGACGTGGCCAGCGCTGCGGTCGAGCAAAGCGGCCTTGTAGCGGCGAGAGCCAATGTGTCGCTCGGTTTCGGCCGCGTCCAGCAAGTCGAGCTCCTGATGGCCCAGGCTTTCCCACAAGGCTTTGTGGTGCTCCAGTTGGTGCACCTGTTTGCTGCTCAGGGCGGTGAACATGCCGCCCGGTTTGAAATGGCAGTCAATGCCGTATTGGGCGATGCGCTCTTTGATGATGCGTGCGCCTTCAAAAGCCATGCTGCCCAGCGCCGAGGCGGCGTCTTTGCCGTAGCGCGCTTCGATGACGTCGATGTCGCGGGAATAGCTGTGTACCAACTGGCCACCGTTGCGGCCCGATGCCCCCCAGCCCACGCGTGAGGCTTCGAGCACGATGACCTTGAAGCCGGCCTCGGCCAGATGCAGGGCCGAGGACAAGCCGGTGTAGCCGGCCCCGATGATGCACACATCGGCTTCGTGTGTACCCTGCAGGGCGGGGCGATCGGGTTGGCTCAGGCCGCTGGCGGCGTAGTAAGAAGGCGCGTGCCGGGTCGGATCGTGACTGGCACAGGGGGCGGTGGCGGTGCGCATGGTGCAGGTTCCTGTCAGACGTGCAAGAGCAGGTGCTCGCGTTCCCAGGGGGAAATCACCTTCATGAATTCACTGTGCTCGGTTTCCTTGACCTCGGTGTAGACGCTCACGAACTCATGGCCCAGCACATCGGCCAGATCGGTTTCGTTGCGCAACAGCTCGATCGCTTCGCCCAGGCTGCGCGGCAGGGCGTAGTCGCCGAGGTAGGCATCGCCCCGGCACTCGGGCGTGGGCTCGATCTGCTTCATGATGCCCAGGTAGCCGCAAGCCAGGGTGGCGGCGAGTGCGACGTACGGGTTGGCATCGGCACCAATCACACGGTTTTCGATGCGGCGTGCGGCCGGGGGCGCCAGCGGCGACCGGAAGCCCACGGTGCGGTTGTCCATGCCCCACTGGATGTTGATGGGGGCAGCGGCAAAACGCACCAGCCGGCGGTAGCTGTTCACATAGGGTGCGAGCAAGGCCATGGCCGCCGGGATGTAGCGCTGCAGCCCGCCGATGTACCAGTAAAACGCCTTGGACGGCGTGCCATCGGGGTTGCTGAAGATGTTGGCCCCGGTGAGCTTGTCCACCACGCTTTGGTGCACGTGCATGGCGCTGCCTGGTTCGTTGGCAATGGGCTTGGCCATGAAGGTGGCGTACATGTCGTGACGCAGGGCCGCCTCGCGAACCGTGCGCTTGAAGAAGAACACCTCATCGGCCAGCGACATGGGGTGGTCGTGGAAGAAGTTGATCTCCATCTGCCCGGCGCCGATTTCGTGGATGAGGGTGTCCACGTTGAGCTTCATGGCCTCGCAGTAGGCGTAGATGTCTTCGAACAGCGGATCGAACTCGTTGACCGCATCAATCGAGTAGGCCTGACGCGAGGTTTCGGCGCGGCCACTGCGTCCCTTCGGTGGCTTCAGCGGCAGGTCAGGGTCCACATTGCGCTCGACCAGGTAGAACTCCAGTTCGGGGGCCACCACGGGCGACCAGCCTTGGGCATCGAACAGGTCGCAGACCCGCTTGAGCACCGAGCGGGGGGCGAAGGGGATGAGTCGGCCATCCCGGTCGTAGCAATCGTGGATGACTTGGGCGGTGGGGTCGGACGCCCAGGGCACGATGCGGGCGGTGGTGGGGTCGGCCCGCAGGTGCATGTCGTGGTCGGTGGCGCTGATGACGTCGTAGTAGGGGCCGGACTCGGGCATTTCGCCCGTGACACCCATGGCGACGACGATCTCCGGCAGGCGCATGCCCCGGTCTTCGGTGAAACGGTCACGCGGCAGGATCTTGCCGCGGGCCACGCCGGTGAGGTCTGGCACCAGGCACTCGACTTCGGTGACACCTTGCTGATGGAACCATTGCTCCAGGTCGCCGAAGGTGCGACAGGGGGGCGTGTTGTGGGACATGGCAAACGCTCGCTTTCAGGCAGTGGATCGGATCGGGCGGGGCATGGCCCGCAGGACAGCGTCGTGCGCTCAGCGCGACGGTGGCCGGTGACGATCGCGCCAGTCTTGGCAAGCTTGACCAAAAGCCGTGAGGATGTCCATGGACACGGGGTTGGTGGCCGCTTGCCACTCGGGGTGCCATTGCACGCACAGACTGAAGCCTGGGCTTTGAGAGATGGAGAACGCTTCGACCAGCCCGTCTGGAGCGAGGGCTTCGACGCGCAGGCCGGGTGCCAGGCGCTTGATGCCCTGCCCGTGAACGCTGTTGACCTGCACCGACGGGGTTTTCAGGATCTCGATCAGTTGTCCGTCGGGCGACAGGTGCACGGGGTGAGCCGGGCCATACTGCATTTCAACGGGGACCTCGTCGCCGCCAGCGCGGTGGTCGTTCAGGCCGGGCTGTTCGTGCACGGCCTGGTGCAAGGTGCCGCCCAAGGCGACATTGGCTTCTTGAAAGCCGCGGCAGACGCCCAGCAGCGGCAGGCCTCGCTCGACCGCCAGACGAATCAGGGGCAAGGTCCACTGATCGCGCGCGGGGTCCAGCGGCAAAGACGGGTCGTGAACCGCCTCGTCAAAGTGGCAGGGGTCGACGTTGGAGGGCGAGCCGGTCAGGAACAGGCCGTCGGCCATGTCCAGCCAGTCCAGCAGTTCGTCAGGGTGAGCGGCGGGCACCACCACCGGGAGGCAGCCCGCCAGGCGCACCGCCGTGACGTACTTTTGTCCAACCATGTGGAAGGGGTGGCGTCCCAGCGGGCGGTTGCAGGCTGGGATCAGAACCCGGGGCGCGTGACGGGGCAGCGCCTGAGCCACCGGGGTGGCGTGAGCGGGGGGCTTGGCAGCTTCGATGTGAACCATGTGGGCTGTTGGAACCGCGATGACCAAACAATAGCCGGAAACCCTTCCGGCTGGAAGCCCTGGTAACCACGCAAGAACCGGTCCAGCCTACGTCAGCGTGTGAGCCATTCCACAATCGGACGCCATTGCGCCAGGTCTTTGTCGACCTTGTGAGGCGGCACATCCCACAGACTCAGGCCATGGGCCGCCAGATGGGTGTAGTTCTGGGTGTCGCGCAGCTGGGCCAGCCAGGGGATGTCGAGCGTACGCAGAAACGCTTGCAGATTTTCGGCTGCCTTGGTGTGCTCTTTGACCCGGTTGGCGACCACCCCCAGTTGCAGCTTGCGGGCCCGCTTTTGTTGGTGCAGTGCCGACAGAAAGTCTTGCGTGGCGTAGATGTCGAAGACGCTGGCCTGCAGCGGCACGATCACCTTGTCGGCAATTTTGCAGACGGCTTCCAGGCGTTTGCCGTGCAGGCCGGCGGGGGTGTCCAGCACCACGTGGGTGACGCCTTTGGGCGGGCGCGCGATGTCGTCCTTGTCAATGTCCCAGCTGGTCACGGGGGGCAGATGGCTGGGGCGCAGTTGCAGCCACAGGCGCGACGACTGCTGTCGGTCGATGTCGCCCAGCATGGTCGCGTGGCCCTGTCGGGCAAAGTAGCCTGCAATGTTGCTCGACAGGGTGGACTTGCCCACACCGCCCTTGGGATTGGCGACCACGATCACCGGCATGCTGTTGACTCCTGTTGACGACAGACAGAGGCGTTGGAAAGCGGCTCATTATGGCGGGCGGTGATGCGCCTTGTGTGACGCTGGCACCTTTTTGGCTAGAGTGGAGAGGGGCGCCACCGAATGACGCCCGGGACAGGAGTGTGCAGATGACCGCTTTTTCTTCTCCCAGTGCCCAGGCACGCATCTGGCGCGATCGTGCCGATGCGCTCGTGGCTGAGCAGCGCCTGGACGGGCGTGCATGGATTGACGGACAACGGGTGGCCGCCCAGGGCGGGGCGACGTTCGATTGCGTGTCGCCCATCGACGGGCGGGTGCTGGGCCAGATCGCCCGTGGACAGGCGGCCGATGTGGATGCGGCCGTGCAGGTGGCCCGTCGCACGTTTGAAGCGGGCGTCTGGTCTCGTCAGGCGCCGGTGGCTCGCAAAAAAGTGCTGCAGCGCTGGGCGGAGCTGATGGTGCAGCACAAGGATGAACTGGCCCTGCTGGAAACGCTGGACATGGGCAAGCCCATTCAGTACAGCCTGACGGTGGACGTGCCGCTGGCTGTGCGTTGCATTGCCTGGTACGCCGAAGCGATTGACAAGGTCTACGACGAGGTGGCGCCCACGGGCCCGGATGCCCTGGCCCTGATCCAGCGCGAGGCGGTGGGCGTGGTGGGGGCCATCGTGCCCTGGAACTACCCCATGCTGATGGCGGCCTGGAAACTGGGGCCGGCCTTGGCCACGGGCAACAGTGTGGTCATCAAGCCTTCTGAAAAATCGTCCCTGACCGCCATGCGCATGGCAGAGCTGGCGCACAAGGCAGGCTTGCCGGCCGGGGTGCTCAATGTTGTGCCGGGCTACGGACATGAAGCCGGCGAGGCCTTGGCCTTGCACATGGAGGTGGATGCCCTGGGTTTCACCGGGTCCACCCGTGTGGGCCGCAAGATGCTGGCCTATGCCGCCGAGTCCAACCTCAAGCGCGTGTTCAACGAACTGGGGGGCAAGTCAGCCTTTGTGGTCTTTGACGATGTGGGCAGCGTGCAGCGTGCCGCCCAGGCGGTGGCCGGGTCCTTGTTCTTCAACCAGGGCGAGTCCTGCAATGCGCCGTCTCGTCTGGTGGTGCACGAGGCCGTGGCCGATGCGGTGCTGGCCGAAGTGCTGGCCATGGCCCCGCGCCATCAACCTGCCGACCCGCTCGACCCGGCCACGGTGATGGGGGCCTTGGTGGACGAAGGGCAATTGCGCACGGTGCTGGGCTACATCGACCAAGGCAAGGCGCAGGGCGCACGTTGCGTGGCCGGTGGTGAACAAGCCTTGGCTGAAACCGGGGGCTACTACGTGCAGCCCACGGTGTTTGACGGGGTGCGCAGCGACATGACGATTGCCCAAGAAGAGATTTTTGGCCCGGTCTTGAGCGTCATTCGTTTTCAGGACGAAGCCGAGGCCATCCAGATCGCCAATGGCACCCCGTATGGCTTGCAAGCCAGCGTGTGGAGCCAGGGGCTGGACCGTGCACACCGGGTGGCACGGGCCATCCGGGCGGGGACGGTGCACGTCAACCAGTACGACGAGGACGACATGACCGTGCCGTTTGGCGGTTTCAAGCAGTCTGGCAACGGACGCGACAAGTCCTTGCACGCGTTGGACAAGTACACCGAGCTGAAAACGACCTGGATTCGCATCAACCCGGCCTGACTTGGGGCGACAATCTCGGCATGTCCACCGCCGTTCAGCTTGATATCGCCTGCTTGTGTGCCGATTGGTGCGGCACCTGCCGTGAGTACACCGACACGTTTGCGGCCCTTCAGCAGGCGCTGCCGGGGCATCGCTACCGCTGGATCGACATCGAAGACGAGGCCGATCTGGTGGGGGATGTGGATGTGGAAACCTTCCCGACCTTGCTCGTGGCGGCGCAAGGGCATGTGCTGTTTGCCGGGCCGGTGTTGCCCCGCCTGACGGATGCGCAGCGCTTGATTGAAGTGCAGCAAGCGCGGGCCGCAGAGGCCTTGGGTTCAGGTCAATGGCCCAGCGCTGCCGCGCAAGGTGTGCCGGCTGATCAGTGGGCGGCGTTCAGTGCCGTGGCGTCGTCCCTGGCTCGCAACGACGACTGATCGAGCGGCTCATCCACCTCAGGCTCCGACAGGACCCAAGCGGTCATGGCGGATCGGAGCCAGTCGTCGACCGCACGGGGTGTGCGCACGGCGATGGGGGCAGAAGTTTTGACGGATGGGGTAAGGGGCAGCGTGTCCATGATCGTCGTCCTGGTCCCTCTTGAGAGAGGTCGCCTGATTCCTATCGACCATGTTGGTGCATCTGTGAAGGTCGAGCCCGTGGATCAACGGGGCAAATGTCACGCATTTTTGCGGGCACGGCAGGACGCGCCCCAAATCAGGGCAATCAGCGTGTGGCGCCGGCTGGCCTGGCTGTTTGGGCCAGTTGGAGCGCCAAACGGCGCAGGGCTTCCCACGCGTCGTCCGGCCATTGGGGATGGCGCAGGCCTTTGACGATGCCGTCCACGGTGCTGGCGTTGGCCACCAGGCGAGCCAGGGCAGGGGCCTTGGCTTGCGGCAAGATGCGCTCAAACAGCCGTTCGCGGGGGCCCCAGACACGTTGCTCGCGCAGCACCATGGGCAGCGGCTTACCACCATCCAGGGCCGTGCGGGCGCGGTACAGCCCCAGAATGTCTTCGGCCAGGGCCCAGTGCACCAGCACGGCGGCCTCGCCTTCGGCCTGCAGGCCGTCGATCATGCGAAGCGTGCGTTCAATCTGACCCGACAGCACCGCTTCGCTGAGCTTGAACACGTTGAAGCGGGCCACGTCGACCACGGCTTCTTCAATCTGTTCGATGGTGAGGGTGCCGGGCGGATGCAACAGGCCCAGCTTGACGATTTCCTGATGGGCGGCGAGCAGATTGCCCTCGACCCGGTCGGCGAAAAATGCCAGGGTCCGTTGACCCGCTTCCCCCGGTTCGACCTGCTGGCCTTGCGCGGCCAGTCGCTGGGCGATCCACAAGGGCAGTTGCTGGCGCTCGATCGGGTCGCAGCGCACGCTCACGCCCACCCCATCCAGCGCGGTGAACCAGGCGCTGCTCAGCTGGGTCTTGTCGAGGCGAGGCAAGGTCACCAGGGTGATGACACCGTCGTTGCCCGCGGCCGTTTCGCAATACTGCTGCAGGGCTTGGGAGCCCTCTTTGCCGGGCTTGCCCGACGGGATGCGGATGTCGATGAACTGGCGATCGCCGAACAGCGACATCTCGCTGGCCGCACCGAGCAGGCTTGACCAGTCGAAATACGCGCCGCTGACCGTGTGCACTTGCCGCTCGGTGTAGCCCGCAGCTTTGGCGGCCGCCCGGATGGCGTCCCCCGCTTCTTGCACCAGCAGGGCTTCATCGCCATGCAGGGTGTACAGCGGCTTGAGCGCGCCACCCGATTTGCTCAGGTGGTTGGCAAGCTGGTCATGGCGCAGTTGCATGAAGCGAATGCCGACCGGTTGGGATCAGGGCCGAGCCAGCGAGCTGGCGCTGACCGATGAGGCGGCGCCGGCCGGGGTGGCGGGTGCGACCAGATCTTCCTGGCGAATCGAGGCCAGGCGACGCAAGACCTGCCCGACGATGTCGGTCTGCATGGCTTTTTGCAAGGCTGCCGATTCGTCCTGCTTGGACAAGGCATCCTTTTCGTTGTAGCTCAGGTCACGTGCCAGGCCCACTTCGGTCGACGGCATCAGGATGCTGCCATCGGCGCGCTTGACCCGAAAGCGCACGCTGGTGCGCACACTCATGACCCGCACTTGCCCATAGGCCGTTTTGGTCACGACCACCATGTCGCGGTTGTCGGCTTGCGCGTCAAACACCACATGGCTGCTGGGCACGGTGGCCGACGACGCGGCCTGGGTGGCCGCCAGGGTGCTGTCGACCACGCGCACGCCACTGGCTTCGAGGGCGCGCGCCAGTTCGCTGGCCAGCGGCGAGTTGCCGGCAAAGCCCGTGAGCTGGATGGTCTGGAAGGCCATGGTCTGACCGCCACGGCGCAGCTGGAAGCCGCAACCGCTCAGGGTGCCCAGAAGCAGGCCGGCGCTCAGACCGGCCACCAGCGTGCGTTGGAGCAGGGTGCGGCGCTGCATGATCAGACCACCAGGTTGACCAGACGACCCGGCACCACCACCACCTTCTTGGGCGGCTTGCCTTCGCTGAACTTGGCGAACTCTTCGGTGGCCAGCGCAGCGGCCTCGATGGCAGCCTTGTCGGCACTCGGGCTGACCTTGATCGAGCCACGCAGCTTGCCGTTGATCTGCAGCATCAGCTCGATCTCGTCTTGCACCAGGGCCGAGTCATCGACCTTGGGCCAAGCGGCGTCGAGCAGGTCGCCCATCTTGCCGGCGTAACCCAGCTCGCTCCACAGCGTGTGCGACAGGTGAGGCGTGGCCGGGTAGAGCGCGCGCAGCAGGATGCCGAAGCCTTCGATCAGGGCGATCTGGCCGTCGGCGGTGTCGGTGGCCTTGAAGCCTTCCAATGCGTTGAGCATCTTCATCGCGCCCGACACCACGGTGTTGTACTGCATGCGCTGGTAGTCGTAGTCCACCTGCTTGAGCACGGTGTGGATTTCCAGGCGCAGGGCCTTGGCATCCTTGCCAAACGCCACGTCGGCCAGCGAGGCGGCCTGTTCGGTCAGTGCGGCGGTGCCGGCGTCAGCCAGACCTTGCAGCTTCATGCCGAAGTTCCACACGCGGCGCAGGAAGCGGTAGCTGCCTTCCACGGCGGCGTCGTTCCACTCCAGCGTCAGCTCGGGCGGGGCGGTGAACATCGTGTAGATGCGGGCCGTGTCGGCGCCGTACTTCTCGATCAGCTCTTGCGGGTCGATGCCGTTGTTCTTCGACTTCGACATGGTGCCCACGCCTTCGTAGTCGATGGCGGTGCCCACTGGCAGCTTGCCGTCGGCGCTGTCGACTTCGTTGATCAGCTTGGCACCGATGACCTTGCCGGCCTCGTCCATGACGTGCTCGACATCGTGCGGCCAGAAGTACTCCTTGCCACCCTTGGCCGTGCGACGGCTGTAGATGTGGTTGAGCACCATGCCTTGCGTGAGCAGCTTCTTGAAGGGCTCGTCCACCTTGACCAGACCCAGGTCACGCATGACCTTGGTCCAGAAGCGCGCGTACAGCAAGTGCAGGATGGCGTGTTCGATGCCACCGATGTACTGGTCCATGGGCATCCAGTAGTCGGTACGCGCATCGACCATCTGGTCGCGGTTGTCGGCGCAGGTGTAGCGCATGAAGTACCAGCTCGAGTCCACGAAGGTGTCCATCGTGTCGGTTTCGCGCTGGGCAGGCTTGCCGCACTTGGGGCAGCCCACGTTCAGGAAGTCGGGGCGCGACTTGAGCGGGTTGCCCGAGCCGTCCGGCACCACGTCTTCGGGCAGCACCACCGGCAAGTCCTTTTCAGGCACGGGCACGGGGCCGCAGTCGGCGCAGTGGATGATGGGGATGGGGGTGCCCCAGTAGCGCTGGCGGCTGATGCCCCAGTCGCGCAGGCGCCAGGTGGTCTTCTTCTCGCCAATGCCGCGTGCTTTGAAGTCTTCTGCGATGGCATCTACGGCCTTTTGAGAGCTAAGACCGTCGAATTTTCCAGAGTTGACTAAGTTGCCCAATTGACCAAACGCTGGATTCCAGTCGCCATTCCAAAGCGATTCAAATGGAATACTTGCTGCGCTTGGATCTTTCGGTTCACCTTTCAAAAAATCCGGTGGGTTATTGCCGAAGGGGAGAATCACGGGCTTGATGGCAATGCCGTACTTCTTGGCAAAGGCGAAATCACGCTCGTCGTGGGCGGGCACGCCCATCACGGCGCCGTCGCCGTAGGACATCAGCACGTAGTTGCCCACCCAGACTTCGACCTGCTGGCCGGTGATGGGGTGCGTGACGAACAAGCCCGTGGGCACGCCCTTCTTCTCTTGCGTGGCCAACTCGGCTTCGGTGGTGCCACCGTGCTTGCACTCATCGATGAAGGCCTGCACCTCGGGTTTGGAGGCTGCGGCGTGCAGGGCCAGCGGGTGCTCGGCCGCCACGGCGCAGAAGGTCACACCCATGATGGTGTCGGCGCGGGTGGTGAACACCCACAGTTGACCGTTGTTGATCTTCTGGCCATCGGCGCCGGTGATGTCGTGGCTGAACGCAAAGCGCACGCCTTCCGACTTGCCGATCCAGTTTTCCTGCATCAGGCGCACGCGCTCGGGCCAGCCCGACAGGTAGTTCTTGTCTTCGGGATTGGCGACCGCACCCAGCAGCTCATCGGCGTACTTGGTGATGTTCAGGTAGTAGCCGGGGATCTCGCGCTTTTCCACGAGGGCGCCCGAGCGCCAGCCGCGGCCGTCGATCACCTGCTCGTTGGCCAGCACGGTCTGGTCGACCGGGTCCCAGTTGACGGTCTGCGTGCGGCGTTCGCAGATGCCGGCTTCCAGCATCTTGATGAACAGCCACTGGTTCCACTTGTAGTACTCGGGCTGGCAGGTGGCGATTTCGCGCGACCAGTCGATCGCCAGACCCATCGCCTTCATCTGCTTCTTCATGTAAGCGATGTTGTCGTAGGTCCAGGCGGCAGGCGGCACCTTGTTTTTCAATGCGGCGTTTTCAGCCGGCAGGCCGAAGGCGTCCCAGCCCATGGGCATCAGCACGTTGTAGCCGTTCATGCGCAGGTAACGGGTCAACATGTCGTTGATCGTGTAGTTGCGCACGTGGCCCATGTGCAGCTTGCCCGAGGGGTAAGGCAGCATGGAGCAGGCGTAGAACGACTTCTTGTCCTTGGTTTCGGTGACGCGGTAGGCGTCGTTGGCTTCCCAGTGCTGTTGGGCACGGGCTTCGACGGCACGCGGGTCGTAGGTCTGGTTATCGTTTTGTGCGCTCATAGGACGACTTGGTGAAAGGTCACCGCCAAGACAAGAGAGGCTGGCAGCCGGATTCCGGACAGGAACCCCGCTCCAGCCTGCGAAGGTGGAATCTGCTGATTATAGGAAGGTGTGGCTCAGTCGCGGTCTGCTCGTTGGTAGCGCCGGCCACTGTCCTCTGCATCGTCTGCGCTGACCAATGCGTCCTTGTCCAGACGCAGTCGTGCCTCTCCGCTAGGAGGCGTCAGGGCGGCGCGATTGACATCGATCTCGATGCGGTTGGGCATGCGCCCTTGTTCGTCTGCGCTCAGTGGGAGCAGCCCCCAACGGAGACCGTCGCCGTACGCGAACCCGATCGCCAAGCCCTCGATTTGGTTGACGTAGTTTGCGTCACCATCGAAATTCGTCCATCCCTCGTCATCGCGTGGGCTGAGTTGGCCGACGATGCTGATTTCGCGACTGACTGCCATCACAACAAAACCTTGCATCAGCCGACCGCCAGAGGTCGCTCGAACGTTCACGCTTTTGGCCCCCGGAGCATGCCAAGCCTTCAAGACACGGAATGGAGGGGTGGGTAGGGCGTCGTTGTCGTGCAGAACGACTTCCTGACCTTCAACGCGCCAGCGACCTTCTGTGAACAGGTCGACCCCACCGTAGCTGGTGGCGCTTGTATAGCGTCCGTCGGCGCTCAACTTGAGCTCAGAGCCGACCTCGTGCACACCGCTGAGGTAGTACCGACCCGGCAGTCTTTGGGCCAGGGCAGCTTCTGCAGGGGATGGGCGATGGATCAATTTTTGGGGACAAGTCGGGGCAGGCTGCTCATTGAGGCCAGCCAGTGGGCGCCAAGTCACCGGCTTGTCGCATCCTAAGTGCCAGGTCAGGGTTCGGCCTCCCGGTAGGGGCGTCTCACCAGAAAGACCATGATTGCGCAGCACACGCAAAGCCTCGGGGTTCTGGGCATCGATGGCGGCTTGTGCAAGGCGCCCGAGGTGGTCTTGTGAGGTTGGGGCAGCGCCCAGCGCGAGGTTCAGCAAGTCGGGGCGGTGCTCGGTGATGGCGGTGGCTAGCAGGCTGGCTGGCAAGTCTCGCTGAGTCGGATCGGTCTGCCACAAACGATCGAGGAGGGCTTTGGCGCGTTGGTAACGCGTGCCCATCAGGGGGCGACTCTGTGGCGAGCCCCAGGCTCGTAGCAGGCGATGACTCAAAGGGCCGGACTGGTCACAGTCACCGATTTGCAGACCCTGGTCCAGCAGACGATCTGCAAATGGTGGGGCCTCTCGCACCAGGCGGATGAGTGCCTCGTAGTCTTGAGGGCAACTGCTTGACAGAGATTGCCCGCTCAGACGAGAGACTTGTTCGATGAGGTCGAGTTGCCCTGTCCTCATGGCATCGGCCACCGATGAGCTTGGCCAGGGGGCTTGTGCCTCGTGGAGGCGATCGACGATATCTCGGTCACCCGTCATGATCGCCCATTGCAGGACAGTGGGGGGCAATGTCGGGCCGTTGATACCCGCCTTGAGTAGCGTCTCGACGAGCAGTCGCCTGGTGGCCGTCTTGATCGTGGAGGCATTTAAGGCGAGGCGCAGCCATTCTGAGCCCCGCTCGTTGAGCGCCCGCCTTGTCGCTGGCTTGGGGTTGTCTAGCAGGGTGGGCAGCAACTCAGGGGCTTGCTGGATTGCCACAGCAAGGGGCGTTTGATCACCGTAATCGGCTGGGTTTTTGACTGGGTCGGCACCACGTTGCATCAGTAGTTGCACCATGGCTTGATTGCGACGTTGCACAGCAGTGGTCAGCCCGAATTGGATGGGGGCTTCCCAGTCGAGAAGCTGTCGCGTCAGATCGAAGTCACCTTGGTAAATGGCAGCATCCAGTGCTGTGTGTGAGCTTGTTTCGTCCAGCTTCGTGTAGCGACTGAAGGTCGAGCCGCCCCATGGGCCCCTCTGCTGCCATGGCATGTTAGCTTCGAGCAGGTTTCGCGCGAGCTTGGAATGACCTCCGAGGATGGCTGCGATGGCTGCATCCAGCTTGCGGTCGAAGGGGGGATTCTTTTCGGGCTTAACGCGGGCAGTTTTGTAACGGGGGACATGTGCGAGCAGCGTACGCAGCGCAGCTTCATCGCCGAGGAACGCAGCAGCAGCCGTGGGTAGTGCTGTCCCAAACGGGTTCATGAGATCTGACTCCGTGGGGTGGAGCGTGCTCAGCAAGTGTTTGAGCCATTGGTCGCCAGATACAAGCGAGATCACGTCGTTCCAGTTCACGAAACGCGGGTCAGGGCTGCCAGCTGCTCTCAGCATGGCGACGATCTTGGTGCGCTCGTCGCGTGTGAGCATTTCGGGGAGCCTGCGTGGATGCATCGCACTCAGGGGGGCGAGCAGGAATTCGAGTGGGGTTAGCCCCTCTGGACTGGCACTGCGTGGGTCCCCCCCGTGTTGGATCACCGTATCGACCATGTCAGGCGAGCCGAAGGCAATGGCCAGCTGTAGCGCAGGCAGTCGGTGCTGAAGGGTCACATCGTTCGGGTTGGCCCCCTGGTTCAGCGCTGCACGCAGCATGCGCAGGCGGGTGTCGAGGGTTGCTCTGTGGAGCCGGAAAAGACGTGCCTGCTCTTTGGGGTTCGACCAGTTCGACGTGGGGTCCTGCAGCGTGAGTTGCGGGTCAGGTCGGATGATGGCGGAAACGATAGGCTCCCCCCGATCGGTGACCTCTCCGAGGTCGCCACAAAGCGGCAGTAGGCGCATGAAGGCATCGAGATCGGCATGTCGGGCGGCCTCGAACAACGCCAGTTGAAAAGTCGTAGGGGTTTGTGGGTGGGTGCGGTCGGTCGCGGTGCTGTTCGTTGGCGGGTTGGGCGTGGTCGCATGGACCATGTGTGCCATGCCGTGTAGCAAAGTCAGTGCCGCGGCTGAAGTTCGCACCATCCGGTGCAGTCGATCCCTGTTGATTTGGAGCATGTCACTGGGGCCGTGTCGCCCTGTCTCATTGATTCACAGGGCAGTATGCGCAGAAGGACCTCAGTCGAGGTGCGCCCCCCCCATAAGCGCGAGATGCTGCGCGCACACCAATGCATGTCAGCTCTGAGTCAGCGGAGGTGGCTTGTTTTGCGCTGCGGCAGGCCAAACACATGGTCAAACAGCCAGTTGAAGCAGAAGGTGTAGACCAGAAACAGCAAGACCAGTCCCAGGTCGGCCACCAGCGCCTCCCACCACGTCATGTGCAGCAGCCAGGCGATCACGGGCACCGTCATGATGACCAGTCCCCCTTCAAAGCCGATGGCGTGGGCCATGCGACGGCGCACGGTGCGGGCCGGACTGGCCTGTCGGCGCTCCCAGGCTTCGAACAAGGTGTTGAACACCACGTTCCAGATCAAGGCCTGTGCCGAGGTCATCAGGCCGAGTGCCAAGCCTTGCTGGGCCGCTTGACCGGTCACCAGGGGCACCAGGCTGGTGATCAGGCCGATGGCCAGGGCTTCGTACAGCACAGCGTGAATGACCTTGCGCTGCGGCCCCTGCAGCGGCAACCACCAGGCCGTCATGTCAGTGGGCACAGGCTTGGCGCACGGCGCGGGCCCACTGGTCCATCAATTGGTCGGCCCGGTCCCGAGACAGGGTGGGGTAGAAGGTGCGCTCGGCCTGCCAAAGTCGTGCAATCACCTGGGTGTCGGCATAGATGCCGGTGGCCAGTCCTGCCAGATAGGCCGCACCCAGGGCAGTGGTCTCGACCACGCGCGGGCGCACCACGGGGATGCCCAGCAAATCAGCCTGGAACTGCATGAGCAGGTTGTTGACGCAGGCACCGCCGTCAACGCGCAATTCGGTGACGGGGCGGCCGCCGGTGGCCACCGCGTCGCGGCTCATGGCCTGCAGCAGGGCCGCGCTCTGGAAGGCAATGGATTCGAGGGCTGCCCGGGCAATGTGCGCCACGGTGCTGCCACGCGTCAGCCCGACGATGGCGCCTCGCGCTTCGCTGTCCCAATAGGGGGCGCCCAGGCCGGTAAAGGCCGGCACGAACATGACACCGCCGGCATCGGGCACGCTTTCGGCCAGGGACTGGACTTCGCTGGCCGCACGAATGGCGTGCAGGCCATCGCGCAACCACTGCACCACAGCACCGCCAATGAACACGCTGCCTTCCAGCGCATAGGCGGGCTGCTGGGGCAACTGGGCCGCGGCGGTGGTGAGCATGCCGTTGGCCGATTCGCTGGCCGTGCCGCCGGTGTGCATCAGCATGAAACAGCCGGTGCCGTAGGTGTTCTTGGCCAAACCGGCTTCGAACCCGGCCTGACCAAACAGGGCGGCTTGCTGGTCCCCCGCCATGCCGCCAATGGGCAGGGCGGTCAGCCCAGGCAGATCCAGGTGGCTGCCCCAGACGGTGGGGGCCACCTCGCCGTACAGATGGCTGGAGGGGTGGACGGTGGGCAGTACCTCGCGCGGGATGTCGAGCCGCTGCAGCAACTCGTCGTCCCAGTCCTGGGCGTGGATGTTCCACAGCATGGTGCGCGAGGCGTTGCTCACGTCCGTGGCGTGGACCTTGCCGCCCGTGAGCTGCCACAACAGCCAGGTGTCGACCGTGCCGAAGGCCAGTTCACCGCGCAGGGCGGCCTCGCGTGCGCCGGGGATGTGGTCCAGCAACCATTTGAGCTTGCTGCCCGAAAAGTAAGGGTCGATGACCAGGCCGGTGCGCTCGCGAACCGTGTCGGCCCAGCCGGCTTCTCGCCACTGGGCACACTGGGGCTCGGTGCGACGGTCTTGCCACACGATGGCGCGTGCCACGGGCTCGCCGGTGTCGCGGCGCCACAAGACCGTGGTCTCACGCTGGTTGGTGATGCCCACGGCCCGCACCTCACGCAGATCACGGCCCTGTGCGCGCAACTGCATGAGGGCGCTGTGCGCCGTGTCCCGCTGCGTTTGCCACAAGGCCCACGGGTCGTGCTCGACCCAGCCGGGCTGAGGGTAATGCTGGCGGATTTCCTGCTGAGCACTGGCCAGGATGTGGCCCTGCTCGTCAAACACGATGCTGCGGGAGCTGGAGGTGCCCTGGTCGAGCGCGAGGATCAAGGACATGGCATCAGGAGGCGATGGTCAGCAGGGTGCCCCATTCCTGCATCTGTTGGGCGAAGGGGGCGGGCGGCAGGGCTTCGGTGAACACCCGGCGGATGCCTTGCAGCTTGCCGACTTCCGCCAGCGCAGGTTGGCCGAACTTGCTGACGTCGGCCACCAGCCAGGTCTCGCGGGCCTGATCGCGCATGGCCTGGGCCACGGGCATTTCACGTTGATCCCGGTCGCGGATGCTGCCATCGGCGTCGATGCCCAGGGCCGTCATGATGGTGATGTCCACCTTGAACTGCTTGAGGAAGTCCACGGTGCTGTCGCCTTCCAGGGCGCTGTCGCGGGCCCGCAAGACACCACCGGCCACATGCACCTTGCAGTCAGGGTGTTCGCTCAGCAGGCTGGCGACGTGCAGGTTGTGGGTGATGACGCGCAGGCCGTTTTTCTTGAGCAGTTCCCGCGCCACGGCCTCGACCGTGGTGCCAATGCCCAGCATCAAGGTGCTGCCTTCCGGGATGGCGGAGGCCACCGAGCGGGCAATGCGCGCCTTGGCGTCGGCTTTCAGGGCTTGTCGCTCTTTCCAGGCGCCTGCGGCCACCGCTTCACGCGGCAGGCTGACGCCGCCGTGAAAGCGCAAGAGCAGGCCCGCTTCGGCCAGGCGCTGCACATCCCGACGCACGGTCTGCATGGTCACGTCCAGGCGCTGCGCCAGGCGTTCCACCGACACCGCGCCTCGAGCGCGGACTTCGTCCAGCAACGCTTGCTGGCGCGGATTGGGGCTCCACGGGGAAACGGGCATGGACGAAGTCTCCTTGATCAATTAGGTTGCTTTTGTGGCGCGTCAGGATTAAAAGCGAACGTATTCGATCACAAAGCTGCCCCAGACAGCAATGACAAATTTCAGAGAGTGTGACCTGCACATAAATCACGGTCAGCCGGGTTTCCTACCGGGTCGTCACGCTATTGCTTTCAGTCGAAATGGATAAAGTGAAGCCCCTCGGCTAAGCTTCTCAAGTTGAAACAAATTGTGACAAACATTGTGTCCTCCTCGTCTGCACAGACCGATCGTCCGGTGATCCTGGTGGTCGATGACACGCCTGAAAATCTGGTGGTGCTTGGCGAGTGCCTGATGAGCGACTATCAGGTGCGTGTGGCGAACTCCGGTCAGCGCGCGTTGGAGTTGGCCAATACCTTGCCGCGTCCGGACCTCATCTTGCTGGACATCATGATGCCGGGCATGGATGGCTACGCCGTGCTGGGCCGCTTGAAGGCAGACGTGCACACCAGCCGGATTCCGGTGATCTTTGTGACGGCACTGGGGGCCACCGAAGACGAAGCCTATGGGCTGAACCAGGGCGCGGCCGACTACATCACCAAGCCGGTGAAGCCGGCCATCGTCAAAGCACGCGTCCAGACGCAACTGCAACTCAAGCAGGCCCGCGACATCCTGTATGACAAAAACGCCTGGCTGGCGCATGAGGTGGAGCGCCGTGTCGAGCAATATCACAAGCTGCAAGACGTGGTGTTGCGCGCCTTGGCCTGCCTGGCCGAAGTGCGAGACAACGAAACCGGCAATCACATCTTGCGCACACAGGCCTATGTGCGTGAACTGGCCACCGAAATGGCGACGCTGCCGCGCTATGCCGAGGTCCTCACCCCGGACGTGATTGACGCGTATGCCAAAGCGGCTCCGCTGCACGACATTGGCAAGGTGGGCATCCCGGACAACATCCTGCTCAAGCCGGGCAAGCTCACGCCCGAAGAGTGGGTGGTGATGATGACCCACGCCCAGATCGGCGCCGATGCGATCGTGCGCGCCATCCAGCTCGAACCCGATCAGGACGCTCTGAGTTTTCTGCATGACGCCATCGACATCGCGCGGCATCACCATGAAAAGTGGGATGGCTCCGGCTATCCCGACCGTCTGAAAGGTGACGAGATTCCGCTCTCGGCGCGGCTGATGGCCTTGGCCGATGTGTTTGATGCCCTCATCAGCAAGCGCACCTACAAGGACGCGTTCAGCCTGGAACGAGCCGAGGCCATCTTGCTGGAGGGCCGAGGTCAGCACTTCGACCCGGATGTGGTGGACGCCTACTTGCGTCGTCGTGATGCCTTCGCGCGCATCGCAGCCAGGTTTGCCGAGAAGCCTCCGGAAGGCGAAGCCGGAGTGCTGCCATGAAGCTCAGTCGCTGGATGTTGGCGGTGGCGATTGTGCTGCTGGCGGGGGTGATGACGGTGGAGGTGCTCACCTGGCTGGCTCACAACAGCTGGCAAGACCTCTGGATGGACCACCCCTGGATGCTGGCGATGGTGGTGTTGCTGGGCATGGGCCTGGCGGCCTTGCTGCTGCATGCCTGGTGGCGCAACAACCAGTTGCGTCAGGCCCGCACGGCCTTGACCGAGCAGGTGGAAGCACTGGATGCCGAGCGCGCCCGATTGCGCACCCTTTTGCATGCCCTGCCGGACCTGGTCTGGATGAAGGACCCTGATGGGGTCTACATGTTCTGCAACCCGGGGTTCGAACCGCTGTGTGGCGCACCCGAAGCCGATGTGGTCGGTCGCCGTGACGAAGCGTTTGTGCCGACACCCGTGGCGGAGGCCTTCCGCAAAGATGATCGCATTGCGATGGGCCGCGACAAGCCCCATGTGTTTGAAGAGTGGCTGACCCTCAAAGACGGCAGTTACACCGGCTTGTATCGAACGCAGAAAGTGGCAGTGCGTGATGCGCAGGGGCATGTGCTGGGTGTGCTGGGCGTGGCCCGTGACATCACTCGGGAGACTCAAGCGATTGAGGAATTGCACGAACGCGTGGCCGAACGCCAGTGCATGAACGAAGTGCTGCGTCTGACCGAAGACGAGGCACTGGATCCGGAGCAGATGTGGCAACAACTGGCGATGGCGTTGCCGCGTGGCTGGCACGACCCAGAGCGGTGTGCGGTGTCCATTGTGCTGGACGGGGCGGTGTACGGCGCTCCCTTGCCGGACCAGGACGCGTCTTGCCAGATTCGTTTGCCGTTTGGTGATGCCGCCCAGCCTGGCTGGATCGTGGGGCGCTGTCTCAAGCCTGCATGTGGCCCGTTGCCTTCGAAGCAGGCCTTGCTGCAAGCTGTGGCCGAGCGCTTGACGCGCATGATGTGGCTGCGCCGTGAGCGCGCATTGGCGCGCCGACGTGAAGACATCTTCTCCGCCATTGTGTCCTTGGCCGAAGACGGCATCGCCCTGGTAGATGTCGAGACCCTGTCGTTCGTCGAATTCAACGATGCGGCGTGTCGCCTCTTGGGCTACTCACGCGATGAAATGAGTGGGCTGCGCTTGCCAGACGTGCAAGGTGCGTTGAACGAGTCCGAGATCAGGGACTGGATCGCGCAGCTCAAGCTCAACGAGCATCACGAGTTCGACACCTTGCGACGCCGCAAGGATGGTTCACTGGTTCACATTCACATCAGCGTCAAGCTCTTGACGATCGATGGCCGTCGCTACCAGTCGCAGATCTGGACTGACATCACCCAGCGCATGCTGGCGCAGCGCGCCTTGGTGGACGAGCGGGCACGGTTGCAGACCATTCTGGACGCCACCCATGCCGGCGCATGGGAATGGGTGATGGATCAGCCGGAGATCCACATCAATGCGCGTTTTGCCGAGATGCTGGGCTGCACGCTGGCGTCCCTGACCCCGCTGACCTTGGCCCGCCTTTCGCCGCGTGTGCACCCGGACGATTTGCCTGAACTGAGGGAGCGATGGGTTCAGCATCAAAAGGGTGAAACCCGCTACTTTGAAACCGAGTTCCGTGTGCGCCACGATGCCGGACACTGGATTTGGGTGGCAGGGCGGGGGCAACTGCTTCGTCAGGTTGACGAGCATCATCCCGGCGTCTTCCGTGGCATCTTGCTGGACATCACCGATGTGCGAGAGGCCGACGAGCGTCTGCGCCAAAGCGAAGAGCGCTTCCGCCGCTTGTTCAAAGAGTCTCGGCAACCGCAGTTTCTGGTCGAAGACGGGATGTTTGTGGATGCCAACCAGGCCACGCTCGACATGCTGGGCTGCGCCAGCTTGAAGGACGTTCTGGGTAAGCGGCTGGATGACTTCTCGCCGACCTATCAGCCAGACGGCAAGTTGTCACGCGATGAGGTTTCTCGCAAGGTCGAGCAAGCGATGTCGCAAGGCAGCCTTCGCTTCGAATGGGTTCACACCCGATTGGATGGCTCACCATTTGATGCGGATGTGTTGCTCACCGTGATCGAGGTCGGTGCGAAGCGTGTGCTGCACGCCGTGTGGACCGACATCACGGCGCGCAAGCATCTGGAGGCGCAGCGACAGCAGTACGAGTTGATTGTTCGATCATCGGACGATGCCATCATCAGTACGGCGCTGGATGGGCGCATCCAGAGCTGGAATCCGGGGGCGGAGCGCATCTACGGTTACAAGGCGGAAGAAGCCATCGGACAGTCGATGGCGCTGATGCTGCCGCCGGGTCGGGAACATGAAGAGTCCGACCTCCTCGCGCGCATCAGTCGAGGTGAGAAAGTCGAGCATCTGGAAACCGAACGGGTGCGCAAGGATGGTCAGCACATCGTGGTCTCGGCCACGATTTCGCCCATTCATGATCTGCAGGGGCAAGTCATCGGGGCGTCCAAAATTGCCCGTGACATCACGGAAAAGCGTGAAATCGAAGAGACCATTCACAAGCTGTCTCTGGCGGTGGAGCAAAGCTCCAACGGCATCATGATCACCGACCTGGCCGGTCGCATCGAGTACGTCAACGAGTGCTTCTGCCAGACCACCGGCTATGCGCGGGCCGAAGCGATTGGCCGCTATCCGCGCATGTTGCAGTCGGGGCGCACCTCTGCTGAGACCTACGACGACCTGTGGGCCACCTTGTTGCGAGGAGAGGTCTGGCACGGCGAGTTCATCAATCGTCGCAAGAACGGGCAGGAGTACGTCGAGGCGGCCAGCATTTCGCCCATGCGCAATCTGCAAGGGCAGATCACGCACTATGTGGCGGTCAAGGAGGATGTGACGCAGCGCAAGCGCGACGAGGCCGAACTGATCCAGCACCGTCAGCATCTGGAAGAGCTGGTGCAGACACGGACGCTGGAGCTGGAGCAAGCCATGCGGGCCGCCGAAACCGCCAACCGGGCCAAGAGCACCTTCCTGGCCAACGTGAGCCATGAGATCCGCACGCCGCTCAACGCCATCATTGGCTTTGCGCACCTGCTCAAGCCGCAGCTGCAAACGCCTGAGCAGCTGGCGCGGGTCGACAAGATCATGCTCTCGGGCAAGCATTTGCTGGGGGTCATCAATGACATCCTGGATTTGTCCAAGATCGAGGCTGAGCGCCTGCAGCTGGAGCAGCATGCTTTCCTGATTCCGGCCACGATCGACCATGTGTTCAGCATGATGAGCGACCGCTACCGTGCCAAGCATCTGACCCTCCAGACCGACATCGATCCGCAGTTGTACGGCATGGCCGTGGAAGGGGATCCGCTGAGGCTGGGCCAGATCCTGATCAACTATCTGGCCAATGCTGTGAAGTTCACCCACGAAGGTGGGGTCGTGTTGCGTGCACAGTTGATCGCCCGTCAGTCCGACGACATCCGTGTGCGGTTTGAAGTGCAAGACACCGGCATCGGCATCAGGGCGGAAGACATGGAGCGCCTGTTCTCGGCTTTTGAGCAAGCCGAAGCCTCCACCACACGCAAGTACGGCGGAACGGGGCTCGGACTGGCCATTTCCCGCAAGCTGGCGCGGCTGATGGGGGGCGATGCCGGTGTGGACAGCGAGCTGGGCAAAGGCAGCCGCTTCTGGTTCACGGTTTGCCTGAAACCGGGTGACCGCGCCAAGCTTCCGCAAGCGACCCCTCGCGTGGCGGCCGAGTTGCGCGCGGACGCTCATGTGCTGCTGGTCGAAGACAACCAGATCAATCAGGAAGTGGCCTCCGAGATCTTGAAGAGCTTTGGTTTGACCGTGGATCTGGCAGGCAACGGACAGGAGGCCTTGACCCTGGTGCAGGATCACGCCTATGACCTGATCTTGATGGACATGCAAATGCCTGTGATGGATGGCGTGACCGCGACGCAGCAGATTCGTCTGCTGCCGCAGGGGGGCGATGTCCCCATCGTGGCCATGACGGCCAACGCGTTCACGGAAGACCGCTTGCGTTGCGAAGCCGCAGGCATGAACGGCTTTGTGGCCAAGCCGGTGGAGCCCGACATGTTGCGGCAGGTGCTGTCGCAGTGGCTGGCGGTGTCGGAGGCGCCTCGCGTCAGCGACCGCATGCCATTGGAGGTCACTTGGCCTGCCGGCGTCATCGATACCGATGCGGGTGTGGCTTACCTCGGCGGACGGCGTGAGCGCTATGTGCAAATGCTCCAGACCTTCCGGTCGGCTCATGCACACGATATCGAGCGGCTGACCGAGCTGATGCGTGACGAGCGGTGGGGCGAGGTCCAGCGTGCGGCCCATTCGCTCAAATCGGTGGCCGCCATCCTGGGCATGGGGGCCTTGCGTGATGCGGCTGAAACGCTGGAGCTGGCCTGCCACGCTGACGTGGACGTTGTGGCGTGGCAGCCGCTGCTCTCGGCGCTGGAAGCGGCGCTCCAGCCGGCGATGGCGCACATTGACCAGATCCTGGCGGTGTCGTCGATGGCCCCGCAGCCCGTGCCGGTGACATCACCTGAGCTGCTGGGCCGCTTGAAGCAATTGCGTCACAGCCTGATGCAAAACGACATGCAAGCCTATGTGACCTGGCGCGAATTGGGCCCACCCATGCGGGCAGTCTGGCCTGACGAAACCTGGAACGGGTTGAATCGAGCCATCGAAGCTTTTGATTTTGCGGCGGCGCTGACAGCGCTGGATACCGCATTGACGCTGGATCAGGGCTGGCAATGAGTGGCGCCAACATGTCGCAACGTGTCAACAGTTTGCTCGGGTCAGACCAGGCTTGTGACGTCTTGGTGGTGGGCGGTGGCATCAATGGCGCTGGCATTGCGCGTGATCTGGCCGGGCGAGGCTGGCGCGTGGTCTTGTGTGAGCAGGATGATCTGGGGGCGCATACCTCGTCGTCGTCGTCCAAGCTGATCCACGGTGGCTTGCGCTACCTGGAGTACCGTGAATTTGGACTGGTACGCAAAGCCTTGCTGGAGCGGGAACGACTGCTGCGGTCTGCGCCGCACATCATGTGGCCCATGCGGTTTGTGTTGCCGCATGATGCCCACATGCGACCTGCGTGGATGATTCGCATGGGCCTATGGTTGTACGACCACCTGGCGCCGCGTCGCTTCCTGCCGGGCTGTGAGGCAGTGGATCTGAGCCGCTCTGCCCTGGGCGAGCCGCTGCAGCCGCAGTGGCAACGTGGCTTTGTCTATTCCGATGGCTGGGTGGACGATGCCAGGCTGGTGGTGTTGTGTGCCATGGATGCATCCGAACTGGGTGCCAGCATCCTCACACGGACGCGCTGTACCCACATCACGCCCGATGGCGATGGATGGTGTGCCACCCTGCAGTCACAAGGGGCACGGGAGCCCACGATCTTGCGGGCCCGTGCCGTTGTCAATGCCGCAGGACCTTGGGTGGAGCGCGTGTTGCGAGATGGCATGGGCGTGCGCAGCAACCCGACACACCTGCGGCTGGTCAAGGGCAGCCACATTGTGGTGCCACGCTGTACGAAGCACGACCACGCCTACATCTTGCAGGGGGAGGATGGCCGCATCGTGTTCGTGATCCCTTACGAGCAGGACTTCACCCTCATCGGCACCACCGATGTGGCGTTCCAGGGCGATCCATCGGCCGTGCGCATTGACGACGATGAAGTCACCTACCTTTGCCAGACGGTCAATCGCTACCTGAGGCAAGCCGTGACACCGCAAGACGTTCGGTGGAGCTATGCCGGGGTACGCCCCTTGCTGGACGACGCGCAGCGCTCGGCATCTGCGGTGACACGAGACTATCGACTGCAGGTGAGCGACGCACCGGCGCCCTGGCTGACCGTGTGGGGCGGCAAGATCACGACCTTTCGCGTGCTGGCTGAGCAAGCGGCGACCCAGGTGGGCGCGTTACTGGGGTCCAAGCGTTTGCCTTGGACGGCGCATGCATGGTTGCCCGGTGGCAACTTGCTGGAGCATGTGAACACCGACGAGGTGTGGGTCCATCCTCAAGCTGCCTTTGCCGGATTACAGGCGCATTTGCTGCGCCAGCTCCCCTGGCTGGATCATGCGCTGGCATACCGGTGGTGTCGTGCCTACGGTGGCCGGGTGTTTCGGATGCTGGCGCACGTCACTCAGCCCGAAGGCTTGGGCCGGGAAGTGGCGCCCGGCTTGCATGAGATCGAACTGAGCTACCTTCAGCGGCATGAGTGGGCCAGAACGGCCGAGGACATCCTCTGGCGCCGCAGCAAGCTGGGCTTGCACTACACCCCCAGCGAGCAGCAGGCCGTGGCCGACTGGCTCATGGCCCAGGGGTAAAGCGCCTCATTCCTCTTCGCGAGGCATCAGGAAGTGACCGCGTGCATTGGCCACGGGGCGCTGCGGGTCATCCTGCCAGATGGACACCTGCGCCAGCGCCACGCGGTTGCCTTGGCGGATGGTCGAGCACTGTGCAAACGTGTCCACCGGCTTGGCCGAGCGCATGTAGGCAATGGCGAAGTCCACGCTGCGGGGCACCCCGATGCCGGGATTGGTGTCGATCAGGTGCAGCAACATGGCGGTTTCACCGAAACCGGCGAGGACGCCACCATGAATGGCGGGCAGCATGGGGTTGCCGATCAATTCAGACTTGAAGGGCAGGCGGAACACCGGGCCAGCGTCAATTTGCGCTTGCTTGTGGATGTTCAGAAACTCGACGTAGGGTGAGCGGCCGCCAGCCAGGGCCGGGACCTCGGGAGTGTCGGCGGCCACGCTGGTGATGAAGTGGCTGCTCTCCACACTGGTGGGGGCGATCAGGTTGGCCGCTGCTTCAGACGGCGTCGGGGCCGACTTCAGATCTTTGCGCCGCGTATTGGCCGTGGCGCGCATGAAGGTGGCGTTCACCGTGGCGACCGGTTCGGCTTGGCCCAACTGGAACAATTCGCCCCGCACGAAGGCCACGCTGCGCGACAGGCGATGGCACTCGGCGCGACAAATCGTGTTGATGTTGGCCACAGGCGGGCGCAGGTAGTCCATGCGCAGGTCCAGGGTGGCGAAGGGCTCCATCTCATCCAAAGCGCAGCCCACAGCCACCCCGCAGGCAGTGTCGGCCAGCACACTGAGGCAGCCCGGGTGGATCAGGTTGCGCGTGGTGTCGCCGGTCCAGGTGTCGCGGGCGGGCAGCAGCAGGCTGGCGTGACCTTTGCCCATGTCCACCACCTGCATGCCTGAATGGGCGGCATACGGAATGCCGGAGATGAAGGCCTGAACCCAGGTGGTGCGGGAGTCACCGCTGAAGATGCTCATGATGTGGACTGCCTCAGTGAAAACACGTAGAGGCGCCATTGTCCACAAACTGAACCTTTTTGTGTCTCCCTGCTGCAGAAATTGACAGGCAAGGTCACATTTTCCGCATGTTCTGGCTGCGGGCGGCCTGCCGGTTGCGACTCAGGGACTGGGCTGGAGGTGAATGGCCAGACCGGTCGATGTCACTTGAATGTCCTTCACCTCGTAGCCCAGCCGATGGGCTGTTTGCAGGTCTTCGGGCTTGAATTGGTGAATCGTGTAGTCCTGCAGGCTGTCTTCGGCCAACAGCGCACCAATGCGCGTCAGGCCGCGCTGGTAGGCCTCGGGCACACCGGCAATCTGCACCTGATCCACCTGGACCTGTGTGAGCCGGATGCTGCGATCCGTGGCCACATAGCGCAAGCCAAAGCTCACCTGGATCTGTCCCTGGTAGGACTGGCCCAGCAAGCGGTCACGCGCTTGCACAGGGATGGCCGCCCGAACCCGGTTGGTGTCGGCCAGCATGGTCAGGCTGGGGCGGGTGGCTTGCACGTCCAGCACATTCAGCATGCGCTGGCTGATCGGAAAGCGCTTGTCGAGCTTCTCGGTCAACTCCTTTTGCGAGATCTCGACCGTGCGAGGACCCAGCAAACTGGCGCAGGCGGCCAAACCCAGCACCGGCACACTCATCCACAGCCAACGTCGCTGACGGCATACTTCAGACATCACGTGCATCTCCTGTTCCAAGGCCAAGGGGCTGGGGCGCTGCGCCAGCCCCGTCCGAGGCCATGCCTGTCCATTGCGGTAAACGCAGCACTTCGACCCCGGCCTGCTTGAAGGCCCGCTTGCCCAGTTTGAGCAGCGCAGCGTCCTTGCTGAACAGCCACCGTGCCCGAACGTGCATGGCCAGGTCGATGAAAACCTGATCGTCCGGGTCCTTGCAACGCAAGCCGCAGCGCGGTGGCTCGGCCACGAACGTTGCGTGCTGAAACACGGTCAGCGTCAGCATGGGGTCCGGGGTCCACGCCTTCAGGTAGCTGCGGGGCCAGACCTGGTGCCACTCCTGCTCCATGGACGGGCAGGCCACCCACCGCACCTGTCCGGCCAGGATGGCCTCGACGATGGGCTGGGCCGACGGGTCTTTGAACACCCGCCAGTCCAGCAGCGCATTCGTGTCCAGGATGACGATGGGGCGCGGGTCCTGTGCCGCCAGCGACGCGCCGTCGGGCAGGTTGCCGGGTGGTGTGCTCATTCGGCGCGGCTGATCACGCCGCCGCCCAGGCACACCTCGCCTTGGTACAGCACGGCCGATTGGCCTGGCGTCACGGCCCACTGGGCCTGCGGGAAGCGCAGGGCGATCTCCTGACCGTTGGCCAGCAGGATGTCGCATGGCGCGTCGGCCTGCCGGTAGCGGGTCTTGGCACCCAGCGGCTGCGTGCCCACGCTGGGCCCGCGGCCATCGACCCAGCTCAGGTCGTCGGCCAGCAGGGTGTGCTGTTGCAGCCAGGGGTGGTCGTGCCCCTGCACCACGTACAGGGTGTTGTTGGCCATGTCCTTGCGGGCCACGAACCAGGGCTCGTGCTCACCACCGCCGCGGGGGGCGCCCTTTTCTTTCACGCCGCCAATGCCAATGCCTTTGCGTTGGCCCAGCGTGTAAAAGCTCAGGCCCACGTGTTCACCCAGCTTGCGACCCCGGTCGTCCTTGATGGGGCCGGGTGTGTTCGACAGATAGCGGTTGAGGAACTCGCGGAACGGACGCTCGCCAATGAAGCAGATCCCGGTCGAATCCTTTTTCTTGGCGTTGGGCAGCTTGATCTCGTCGGCGATGCGGCGCACCTCGGTCTTGGGCAACTCGCCCACCGGGAACATCGTCTTGGCCAACTGCGCCTGGTTGAGGCGGTGCAAAAAGTAGCTCTGATCCTTGAGGGGGTCCAGGCCTTTCAGCAACTCGTAGCGCAGGCCGCCTTCGTACGAGGCGTCGGCCACCGACCGCACGCGGGCGTAGTGGCCCGTGGCAATCTTTTCGGCACCCAGGCGCATGGCGTGGTCCAGAAAGGCCTTGAACTTGATCTCGGCGTTGCACAGCACGTCCGGGTTCGGCGTGCGGCCAGCCTGGTACTCGCGCAAGAACTCGGCAAACACGCGGTCCTTGTAGTCGGACGCGAAGTTCACGTGTTCGATCTCGATGCCGATCACGTCGGCCACCGATGCGGCATCCAGGAAGTCCTGACGGCTCGAGCAGTACTCGCTGTCGTCATCATCTTCCCAGTTCTTCATGAAGATGCCGATGACCTCGTGGCCTTGCTGCTTGAGCAGCCAGGCGCTGACGGCGGAATCCACGCCGCCACTCAGGCCCACGACGACGCGTTGCCTCTGTTGCATGTCAGATCAGAAAAAAAGCTCAGGAGGCCCGATGGTACGACGGCGCCGAAAACACACTCTCGTGCACGGTCAGAATGTCGAGCGGGTAGCGCTGGCCGGCCAGGTAGCTTTCCAGGCACTCCAGCACCAGCGGGCTGCGGTGACGCTCGGGGCAGGCGCGGATTTCGTCGGCCGTCATCCACACGGCGCGCACGATGCCGTCATCCAGCGACAGTGTGGGGTCGGCGTCACCCACCGAACCAAAAAAAGCCAGACGCAAATAAGTGATGTCTTCACCGGTGCGCGTGCGCCGGAATCGGGACATGTACATACCCAGAAAGCCTTCCGGGGTGAACTCGCGCGCGGTCTCTTCCAAGGTTTCGCGGATCACACCCTGGAGGGGGGATTCACCCGGATCCAGGTGACCCGCAGGATTGTTGAGCAGCAGCCCGTCGGAGGTTTCTTCCTCGACCAGCAGAAAGCGGCCATCGCGCTCGATGAGCGCTGCAACGGTGACGTTGGGCTTCCAGCGCACCTTGGGGGTGGCGGGTGCAGTGGCAGGCGGAATCGCCTTCAACAGATCGGCGGTGTTCATGAGCCAGACATTATCCGCCAATAGGGTGACGTTCGTGTGTCGGCGCTGCGAACGGGATTCCCCCCTTGCTGGGGGGCATGCAAACTGACAACGAATGCCGTCAAATATGCCTTGCAACTCGGGCAGCTCCGTGTGCCTTGACAGACCCTAAGGGGAGAAACCCCGATAAGTTTGTGTATGCTGGCACGTTTGACATGTTCCTAGACGCCCGAACCACGCGGCGCAACCCCCTTAGCAGGAGATACGGATGTTCATTGGCGTACCCTTGGAGACCACAGTCGGCGAGACCCGCGTGGCGGTGACCCCGGAGACCGTCAAGAAATTGAAGGCACAAGGCCACACCCTGTTGGTGCAGTCGGGCGCGGGCGTGGCCGCCAGCGTGACGGACGAAGCCTATGTGGCTGCCGGCGCCGAGATCACGGATGCTGCCGGTGCCCTGGGCGCCGACATGGTGCTCAAGGTCCGCTCGCCGTTTGCAAACGAGCGTGCGTTGATGAAGCCCGGCGCGGTGCTGGTGGGCATGCTCAATCCTTTCGACAAGGATGGTCTGCAAGCCCTGACCGATGCCAAGCTGACGGCATTTGCCCTGGAAGCCGCTCCCCGTACCACCCGTGCGCAGAGCATGGACGTGCTGTCGTCGCAGGCCAACCTGGCTGGCTACAAGGCCGTCATGATTGCCGCCGACAAGTACCAGCGCCTCTTCCCCATGCTGATGACCGCAGCCGGGACCGTGAAGGCCGCGCGCGTCGTGATCCTGGGTGTGGGCGTGGCTGGCTTGCAGGCCATTGCCACGGCCAAGCGCCTGGGCGCCGTCATTGAAGCGTCCGATGTGCGTCCTTCGGTGAAGGAGCAGGTCGAGTCGCTGGGCGCCAAGTTCATCGACGTGCCCTATGAAACGGCCGAAGAAAAAGAAGCAGCCGAAGGCGTGGGCGGGTATGCCCGTCCGATGCCCCAATCGTGGCTGGACCGTCAGAAGGCCGAAGTGGCCAAGCGTGTCGCCCAGGCTGACATCGTGATCACCACGGCCCTGATCCCCGGTCGTGCTGCGCCGGTGCTGGTGACCGAAGAGATGGTCAAGTCCATGAAGCCCGGTTCGGTGATCGTTGACCTGGCGGCCGCACAAGGCGGCAACTGCCCGCTGACCGAAGCCGGCCAGACCGTGGTCAAGCACGGTGTGACCTTGGTGGGTGAAACCAATTTGCCAGCGTTGGTGGCGGCAGACGCCTCTTCGCTGTACGCACGCAATGTGATCGACTTCTTGAAGCTGGTCATCAACAAGGAAGGTCAGTTCCACATTGACCTGGAAGACGACATCGTCAAGGCGTGCTTGATGTGTCGTGACGGCCAACTGCTGCGCGCTTAAGAAGTACCGCCGCACAGTCTGCACAGAGAAGGAGTACCCCCATGCAACGCAATATGCTGCGTGCCAAGCTGCACCGCGCTACCGTCACCGAAGCCATTCTGGATTACGAAGGCTCCTGCGGTATCGACGAAGACTTGATGGACGCTGCTGACATGAAAGAGTTCGAGTACATCGAGCTCTACAACGTCAACAACGGTGAGCGCTTTGCCACCTACATCATCAAGGCGCCCCGTGGCTCCGGCACGATCTCCCTCAACGGCGCGGCCGCTCGCAAGGCCACCGTGGGCGATCTGCTGATCATCTGCACCTATGCGCCCATGACCGAAGCCGAAGTTGCCAGCTACAAGCCCAAGGTGGTGCTGCTGGACGCCGGCAACAAGGTCAAGGAAATCCGCAAGTTCGATTGATTTCAACATCCTCCCAGGAGACAACGCGATGGAAGCCATTTCCCACGTCGTCATCAACCTGACCATCTTCGTGCTGGCCATTTATGTCGGCTATCACGTGGTCTGGAACGTGACCCCCGCACTGCACACGCCCTTGATGGCGGTGACCAATGCCGTGTCGGCCATTGTGATTGTGGGCGCCATGCTGGCGGCCGCCCTCACCGTGACGACCTTGGGCAAGGTCATGGGTGTGCTGGCTGTGGCACTGGCAGCGGTCAATGTGTTCGGGGGCTTCCTCGTGACACGCCGCATGCTGGAAATGTTCAAGAAGAAGGACAAGAAGGCGGGGGCCAAGTAAATGAGCATGAACCTGATTGCACTGCTGTACTTGGTCGCCTCGGTGTTTTTCATTCAGGCCCTCAAGGGTCTGAGCCACCCCACGACCTCGATTCGCGGCAACCTGTTTGGCATGACCGGCATGACCATTGCCGTGCTGACCACGATTGGCCTGATCCATGGTCAGGTCCAGGCTTTGCAGCTCAACTTTGCTGAAGGCATTGGCTACGTCTTGGCGGGTCTGGTGATTGGCGGTGGCGCCGGTGCCGTGATGGCCAAGCGCGTCGAGATGACCAAGATGCCGGAGCTGGTGGCCTTCATGCACAGCATGATCGGTCTGGC
Organism: Aquabacterium sp.; assembly: GCF_048860245.1. Taxonomy (GTDB): domain Bacteria; phylum Pseudomonadota; class Gammaproteobacteria; order Burkholderiales; family Burkholderiaceae_C; genus Aquabacterium. Next base: position 36,706 of record NZ_JBLIZW010000107.1, read on the forward strand.
TGCGGTGTTCATCGCGGTGGCCGTGGTGGCCGAGCCTTACGCCTTCCAGATCGTGGCCAAGCCAATTGGCGATGTCCTGGCCGAGATTCCAGTGGGCAACCGCCTGGAGCTGTCCTTGGGCGCCGCCATTGGTGCCATCACCTTCTCGGGCTCGGTCATTGCCTTCGGCAAGCTGAGTGGCAAGTACAAGTTCCGTCTGTTCCAAGGCGCACCCGTCATCTTTAAGGGTCAGCACATGCTGAACCTGGTGCTGGGTCTGCTGGCGGTGGGCTTGATTGGCACCTTCATGGCCACGCAACGCATGGACGTGTTCGTGGCCCTGATCGCGCTGAGCTTCATCCTGGGTGTGCTGATCATCATCCCCATCGGCGGTGCAGACATGCCCGTGGTGGTGTCGATGCTCAACAGCTACTCGGGCTGGGCCGCTGCGGGCATTGGCTTCTCGCTGAACAACCCGATGCTGATCATTGCCGGTTCGCTGGTGGGTTCGTCCGGTGCCATCCTCTCGTACATCATGTGCAAGGCGATGAACCGTTCGTTCTTCAACGTGATCCTGGGTGGCTTCGGTGGTGACGCGGGTGCCGCGGCTGCCGGTGGTGCGCAACAGCAGCGCTCGGTCAAGAGCGGTTCGGCTGACGATGCAGCCTTCATCCTGGGCAATGCGGAAACCGTGATCATCGTGCCGGGCTACGGCTTGGCCGTGGCCCGTGCGCAGCACGCCGTGAAGGAACTGGCCGCCAAGCTGACCGAAAAGGGCGTGAGCGTGAAGTACGCGATTCACCCTGTGGCCGGTCGCATGCCCGGTCACATGAACGTGTTGCTGGCCGAGGCAGAAGTGCCGTACGACCAGGTGTTCGAGATGGAAGACATCAACGCCGAGTTTGGTCAGGCCGATGTGGCCATCATCCTGGGCGCCAACGACGTGGTGAACCCTGCTGCGCACGTGAAGGGCAGCCCGATCTACGGCATGCCGATTCTGGAAGCCTACAAGGCCAAGACCGTGATCGTGAACAAGCGTTCGATGGCCTCCGGCTATGCGGGTCTGGACAACGAGTTGTTCTACATGGACAAGACCATGATGGTCTTCGGCGATGCCAAGAAGGTGGTCGAAGACATGGTCAAGGCCGTCGAATAAGGCGCTTTGCCAAACCGACAAAACCGGGCCCTGTGCCCGGTTTTTTCATGGGCGTTTGACTCAGGCAGGGTCCAGCTCGGTTTGGGCGGCCACCGCGCAGTTGCGTCCCGCACGCTTGGCGGCATACAGGGCCCGGTCCGCGCGCTCCAGCAGGTGCTCGATGCGTTCCTGGCTTTGCCAGAAGGCGTAGCCTGCCGAGAAGGTGATGTGCAGGTCGGGCAGGGTCTCGACCGCAGTGGTCTGCGTGAGTGCCAGGCGCAGGCGCTCGATGATCTGTTGTGCCTGGGTTTTGGCGTCCGCGTCTGGTAGCAGCACCAGAAACTCTTCGCCCCCCCAGCGCCCGATCCAGTCGGTTTCGCGCAGGGCCTCGCGTGCCACGCGACCAAAGGCCATCAACACGGCATCACCGACCTGATGACCATGCTGGTCATTGATGGCCTTGAAATGGTCCAGATCGATGAGGATCACGCCAAAAGAGCGACCACTGAGCAGGGCGCGGCGGTGTTCCTGCTCCAGCAGGCTGTGCAAATAGGGGCGGCTGAACAAGCCGGTCAAACCATCGTGGTGCGTGACGTGCTCCAGTTCACGCTGGGCTGCGGCCAATTGACGCCGCTCGATCGCCACGCGCTCCCGCAGCTTGGCAAACTTGCGCGATTGAACGGTGATCAAGCCCAGGATGAAGGCTGCCGTCAACAGCTTCACCAACTGAGAGGCCGGGTTGAACTGCGGCAGAGGTGTGAACGTGCCGACCAGCAGCACGCACATCAGCATGCCGATAAGGGCCGCGCCGATGAAGACCACGACCCGCGAGCTCAGGTTGATGAAGCCAAAGACCAGGATCAGCCCCAGCGACAGCAGCAGCGGCGCGCGGGCCGTGGGCACGGTGGCGTAGCCCAGTGAGGCGATCATGCCGCCCCACAGGATCTGGGGGGCCACCAGGCCCGGGTCCTTGAGGTGGCGTGTGGCCCCCATGCGAACCAGTGGGTAGGTGACAAAGATGGCGGGGAACATCAGGGTCAGAAAAACCGAGCCCAGTTCGGCACTCACGCGTCCCTTGGGGATGGTGAACGTGAGCATGAGCACGGCCCAGCACAAGTACACCAGTGCAGCCAGCAGGCACAGAAAGGTTCGGTCTCGCATGCGTGGGTCGGTGCCCAGCAGCCAGTCAGATAACCGAGAGGAGGTGTGGCTCATGCGGACTCGGCCTCCACGGTTCTGCCACGTCCTTCCGCCTTGGCCCGATACAGTGCGCGATCTGCGCGTTCCAGTTGACGGTGCAAGGGCCCATCGCCCTGGGGCTGGCACAGTCCGGCCGAGAAGCTGACCGAGAGGTCGTTGGCCAGCGCCGACCAATTGTGCAAGCGCAAGCTGTCTTGCAGCAAATCCAGGCGCTTGCGGGCCACGTCCAGTGGCGTTTCGGGCATCAGCAACAGGAACTCTTCGCCACCCCAGCGTGCCAGCAGATCGGTGGCGGGCAGTTGTGTCGTGCTGAGGTGTCCGAACGTGCGCAGCACCGCGTCACCGACGGCATGGCCGTGCGCGTCATTGATGTGCTTGAAGTGATCCAGATCCAGAATGGCGAAGCAAAACGGTTGACCGGTTCGCCGCAGACGTCGCCATTCGCTCTCCAGCAAATTCTGCATGTGGCGGCGGTTGATCAGGCCGGTCAGGGCGTCTCGGACCGACGCCTCGGCCAGCTGCGTCACGGTTTCGGCCAACTGGGTCCGCTGGGCGAGCATCTGGCTGCGCCAGTGGTAACTCTTCAGCGAGACCAGGCGCATCACCGGCATGATGACTGCCCCCATGCCCAGGCTGACCCACTCGGAGACAGCGTCAATGCGGCCTTCATGCAAGTGGTCATGGAGGGCCGTGGCGAGCGCCATCAGGCTCAAGGACCCGAAGGAGGCCATCAGCAATTGCCGCACCGACAGCCGGTTGATGTCGAAGAGCATGAGCAGGCACAGCCACAGCAAGGCCAGCCCGCGAGCCACATCGATGGCGGTATAGGAAATGACCACGGCCACACAGCCGCAGAGAACTTGGGGGAAGGTCAGGGAGGGATCGGGCGACCGCAAGGTCGAGTGGCTTTTCAGCAAGACGTAAATCGTCAGCAGGCTCAGTGAGCACCAAGCGCTCAGCAGATAAGCCGCCCAGGGCTTGACGGCACCCAGCGCGAGACCGACGTAGGCCGCACTCAGCCCGATCGCATAGGGCAAGACGGTCAGACGCAGCCGTCTCAGCCCTTTGTTGCGCGCCAACTGGGCCGAGCTGTCCAGCGCCAACAGGCGAGACGTCGTCTCGCCCAGATGGGGGGTCGCGGTGGACGCATTCGCCATGGACAAGTCGACTCATCAGTGCAGGGAATTCATCATGCCACCGAAGGTTTGCGCGAGCGGCGCCGCCTTGACGCTCCCGTCAATTCGTGCACAGATGTAAACGGGGTTTCAGGGAAAGTCCTGAGGGGATTCGACGAGGCCGGCAGCGCAATCCACGCCATTTAGGTGGTGGATTAGGGTGATTTTTCACTGCTTTGCCTCGACAAAGCATTCACAATGAGTTCGGGGTTGCACTTGCGGGCGCCCCGAGGGTCGTAGTCGTCCGCAAGATCTTGTTCCAGATCGAGACCGTAGACCCATGAACCAGCTTGCCGCCAGCCAGCCAGCCGATGTGCCGACCGAGGGTGACCGGTACCGGTTCTTTCCGGTGCTGATACCGTTCGTCTTCAGCTTGTTGGCGTTGGCGTTCACCGATTTCACACTGCGCCGTCAAGAAGAGCTGAGTCGGCAATCCGAGTTCACGTCCTATGCCACCCGCCTGCATGAGCGGCTCCGAGAGCGCGTTCGGACCTATGACGAAATCCTGCGCGGTGCAGCGGGTCTGTTCAGTGCCTCCAGTGATGTCAGCCGCGCTGAGTGGCACGCGTATGTGGCCAGCCTGGCCTTGGACGAGGGCTATGTGGGCATTCAGGGACTGGGCTATGCCAAGCATCTGACGGCTGCCACGGCGCCGGACTATGTGAACGGTGTCCGGGCGGAGGGCTTTCCGGAGTTTGCGATCAGCCCCTCTGGCGCGCGCGACACCTATGGCGTGATCACCTACCTGGAGCCGTTTTACGGACGCAATATCCGTGCGTTCGGGTTTGACATGCTGTCGGAATCGGTGCGTCGCGAGGCCATGCTGCGTGCGCGGGACAGTTCGGACATCGTTTACAGCGGACGTGTGACCCTGAAGCAGGAAACCGATGTCGATGTCCAGGCGGGATTTCTGGCCTATCTGCCGGTTTACCGGGGCGGCGTGCGTCCGCCCACGGTGGAGCAGCGTCGCGCCGTGTTGCAGGGTTGGGTGTACGCGCCCTTTCGACTCAAGGACCTGATTGATGCCGTGTTGCAGGGCGACCGGCAAGCGGTGTCCATCCGCTTGAGTGATCGTGGCCACGATGGTCGCGCCATCGAGTCCCTGCTGTTTGACAGCCGCGCCGGCATGACCAGCAAAGATGACCTGCTGCTGCGCGACTTGGCCGTGACCTTGCCCATGGAGATCAATGGGCGAGTCTGGTCGGTACGCTACGAGCCGGCTTCAGGCTACCAGCAGGCCGATCAGACCCGCTATCGGTGGCTGGCCATGCTGGGTGTGGGGGTCACGGGGTTGCTGTTGTGCGTGCTGACGTGGGTGTGGCTGAACACCCGATTGCGCGCCGAGGCACTGGCGGCGGGCATGACCCGTGTCATCTCCGATGGCGAGGAGCGCTTCAAGCTGCTGGTCGAAGGGCTGAAGGATTACGCCATCGTGATGCTGGACGATCGCGGCACCATCATGACGTGGAATTCCGGGGCCGAGCGGATCAAAGGCTGGTCGGCTGCCGAGGTGGTGGGGCGTCACTTCAGCTGTTTCTTCACGGAGGAAGACCGCGCGGCAGGTGCCGCCGAGAAGGCGCTGGCCACAGCCCTGATCACGGGGCGCTACAGTGAAGAAGGCTGGCGCATCCGCAAGGATGGATCGCTGTTTCGCGCCAGTGTGCTGATCACCGCGATGCGTGATGCGGCCGGGCAGATCACGGGGTTTGCCAAAGTCACCCGGGACGTCAGTGAGCGTTACAAGCAGGAAGAGGGCTTGCGTCTGGCCGCCACCGTGTTCCGGTCGACGCAGGAGGGGGTCGTCATCACCGACGTCAGCGGCTGCGTGGTGGCGGTCAACCCAGCGTTCGAGCGCATCACCGAATACGCCGAGTCCGAGGTCATGGGACAGCGCTTGAGCCTGCTGGCGTCCGGACGTCATCAACGCGAGTTTTTCCAGAAGATGTGGCGAGACATTCTGGACGACGGAGGCTGGCAAGGCGAGATCTGGAATCGCCGCAAGGGTGGGGAGATTTACCCCAGTTGGCTGGCCATCAGTGCGGTGCGCAATGAACGGGGTGAACTGTCCAACTTTGTGGGCGTGTATGCCGACATGACACGCATTCCGCACGCCGAGACCCAGATGGAGCGCCTGGCTCACCACGACCCGCTGACAGGCTTGCCCAATCGGATGCTGTTGCAGTCACGTCTGGGTCACACCTTGGAGCGCATGCACCGGACGCAGCACACCTGCGCCGTCATGTTCCTGGATCTGGACCGTTTCAAGGCGGTCAACGATCAATATGGACACGAGGCGGGGGATGAATTGCTCAAGGAGGTGGCTCGCAGTTTGCGCCTGCACTTGCGCGAGAACGACACCGTGGCACGCCTGGGCGGGGATGAGTTTGTGGTGGTGCTGGAGGATCTCACCAGTGCGGAAGGTGCCATCCTGGTGGCGCGCGCCATCATCGATCGCTTGAACAAGCCCTTCCGGCTGTCATGTGGCCATGACGCCAACATCGGTTGCAGCGTGGGGATCAGCATCTATCCCAATGATGGCGATGATGTCGATGCGTTGATCCGGCAGGCGGACATTGCGATGTACAAGGCCAAACAGGCTGGCCGCGGTACTTGGTGTCTGTACCGCGGCGAGCCTGCCCGCTGAACGCGGTCAGGCGGCTTGCGCCTGTGTGCTGCTCAACACGCCATGGGCCGACGCGGGGTTGAGGCCCAGAATCTGGCGCGCCTCGGCGGGGGAGGCCACTTCACGGCCAGCCCGGCGTGCACAGGCCGCCAAGGCTTCGATCAGCGGACCGTTGCCGGTGGTGCGTTCACCGCCGGGCAGGTAGAAGGTGTCTTCCACGCCGGTGCGCAGCATGCCGCCCAGGTCTGCCGTGGCTTGGTGCACCGGCCAGATTTCTTCACGGCCAATGAGTGTGGTTTGCCAGAAGGTGCCGGGTTCACGGTACTTGACCAACAGCTTGAGCAAGTCCGCATCCACTGGCATGCCCGAGGCCACGCCCATCACGAAGTTGTACTCCAGGTGATCGGTCATGCCGGCCTTTTTGTACATGCCCACGGAGCGCACGATGCCCACGTCAAAGCATTCGAATTCGGGGCGGGTGCCGGTCTCGTGCATGACGTCGATCATGGCCTTGACCTTGTCGACCGTGTTGTCGAACAGCATGGGGGGCCAGGCCCATTGGCCGTTTTCTTTGATCTTGAGGTAGTTGAGGCTGCCCGCGTTGCAGGCGGCAATTTCAGGGCGCACGGCGCGAATGCAGGCGGCCGGACCGGAGATGTCGGCGCCCACCACGCCGGTGGTCAGGTTGATGATGACGCCGGGGCAGGCCTCGCGGATGGCGGTGTCAATCTCGGATGCCACGGCGGGGTCCCAGCTCGGGAAGCGACCCATGCCGGGTTCCTGCCGGCGCAGGTGCACGTGCATGATGGCGGCGCCGGCATCGTAGGCCTCGCGAGCAGCGGCGGCCATTTCCTTGGCGGTCACGGGCACAGGGTGCTGGGTCGGATCGGTCAGCACGCCGGTGAGCGCGCAGGTCAGAATTGCCTTGTCCATCAGTCTTCCTTGGTGAGTTCGATGTCGATCAGCAGGGTCTTGGCCTGCACCTGTTCGCCCGGGGTGGCATAGACTGCCTTGACCACGCCCGGAGCCTGCGCGGACAGCCACATTTCCATCTTCATGGCCTCGATGCTGAGCAGCGCCTGACCTTCTGTGACCTTGTCGCCAGCCTTCACCAGCACCTGCGCCACCGTGCCGGCGACGGGGGCGAGTCCTCGGCTCGGATCTTGTCCTGCCCCCTGATCGGGCCAGGCCGACACTTCGGTGAAGGTGAAGACCGCGGCGTCCTGTACCAGGTGCAGGGTGTCGGCGACCCACACGGCACGGAGCCGACGCTGGATGCCATCCAGTTCATAGCGCAGCCAGCCGGTCGTCGCATCATGCGAGATCAGGCGCAGCGAGGTCGCCGGGGCCGTGGGTGTGGGGTGAACCAGATAAATGTCACCACTGCCGTGTTGAACCCGCAGGGTGCGTCGGGTGTCGGCACACTGCAGGGGCAGGTCGTAGCCAGCGACGCTGGCAGCGCGCAGGCCGGTGGCGTGCCCTTCGTGATGCACCGCGTGCAAGGCTGCGGCAATGAGCCAGCAGGTGTCGCTGGCCACCGGGCGTTGCAGCAGGGGCTCCCCGTCGACTTGCCACTGGTCAATCAGCGTGGTGGTCATGCTGCCTTCGCGGAAGCGTGGGTGATCCACCAGGTCCCGCAAGAAGCGGGCGTTGTGCTGCAAGCCCAGCAGGGGGGCATCGTCGAGCGTGGCGATCAGGCGGCGAATGGCGTCGTCACGATCACGGCCATGCACGATGAGCTTGGCCACCATGGGGTCGTAATGCGGTGTGACCTCGCCGCCTTCCCGGATGCCGGCGTCGATGCGCACGCCGTCGTACAAGGCCTGCTCCGGACGCCACCAGGCGATGCGTCCGGTCTGGGGCGCAAAGTTGGCATAGGGGTCTTCGGTGTACAGGCGGGCTTCGATGGCGTGGCCGCTCAGCGTGATCTGGTCCTGCGTCCGTGGCAAAGGCTGACCGGCGGCGACACGCAGTTGCCACTCGACCAGATCGAGGCCCGAGATCATTTCGGTCACCGGGTGCTCCACCTGCAGGCGGGTGTTCATCTCCAGGAAGTAGTAGTTCAAATCCTGGTCCACGATGTACTCGATGGTCCCGGCGCCGCAGTAGTGGATGGCCTGCGCGGCGAGCACGGCATCGCGTCCCATGGCGGCACGCATCTCGGCGCTCACCCCAGGGGAGGGCGATTCTTCGATCACCTTCTGACGGCGGCGTTGGGCTGTGCAGTCACGCTCGCCGATGTACACCGCATTGCCGTGGCCATCGGCAAACACCTGGATCTCGATGTGGCGACCGTTGAGGATCAGCCGCTCCAGCATGAGCGTGCCGTCGCCAAAAGCGCTCTGGGCTTCACGGCGTGCACTGGTGATGGCTTGGGGCAGCTCTTCTTTGTGATGCACCAGGCGCATGCCGCGGCCACCGCCACCACTGACGGCCTTGACCAGCAAAGGAAAGCCCAGCCGCTCGGCTTCGCCAATCAGGTGTTCATCATCCTGGTTGGCGCCCAGATAGCCGGGTGCGGTGGGGACGCCGGCCTTGATCATCTCGGCCTTTGCCCCGGCCTTGTCGCCCATGACGCGAATGGCTTCCGGCGAAGGGCCGATGAAGATCACACCGGCGTCGCGGCAGGCTTCGGCAAAGGCCGCGTTCTCGGACAGGAAGCCGTAGCCGGGGTGGATGGCGTTGGCACCGGTGCGACGGCAGGCGTCCAGCAGCACGTCGCCCTTCAGGTAGGACTCGGCCGCCGGTGCCGGACCAATGCAGACGGCTTCGTCAGCCAGACTCACGTGCGGCGCCTGGGCATCGGCATCGCTGTAGACCGCGACCGTGCGGTACCCCAGCTTGCGGGCGGTGCGGATGACGCGGCAGGCAATTTCCCCGCGGTTGGCGATCAGGATCTTTTTCAGCATATGACTTGCATCCTCAAGCGGATGGGGGAACCCAGCGGGGCTTGCGCTTTTGCATGAAGGCCTGGGTGCCTTCCTGGCCTTCTTCACTCAGCACGGCTTGGGCAAACAAAGCAGCGGCGTCATCGATCAGGCTTTCAGCGGGTGACTGGCGGGCACGCTCCAGCAAGCGTTTGGTGGTGGCAATGGCCTGAGGGCCGCAAGCCAGGATGCGCGCCAGGGTTTGCTGCAAGGCGTCCTCAAGGGCGGCCTCATCGGCATGCACTTCATGCACCAGTCGGATGGTCAAGGCTTCTCGTGCATCCACGCGTGCACCTGTGACCGACAGGCGCTTGGCCTCGGCGTAGCCCAGTCGTTCCACGAGGAAGGGGGCGATCTGGGCGGGGATGATGCCCAGCGAGGTTTCTGGCAAGCGAAAGCTCACGTTGTCTCGCGCCAGGCTGACGTCGGACACGCAGGCCAGCCCAAAGCCGCCGCCCATCACGGTGCCTTCCAGCACGGTCACGATGGGCAGGCCGGAGCGGGCATACGCCAGGCACAACTGGCCAAACGCGGCATTCACTTCCTCGATCGGGTTGCGTGCAGTGACGGCCTGCCCGGCATCGACTTGCGCTTGTTGCGCGGCCAGCTTCATGCGGGCCTGGGCCATGTCGCCAATGTCGCCACCGGCACAGAAATGGCCACCCTGGCCGCGCAACACCACCACACGGGTATCGGGGTCCGCTTCGGCTGCTTTCAAGGCGGCCAGCAGTTCATGCACCATGGCGAGTGACATGGCATTGCGAACTTCTGGCCGGTTCAGGGCAATGGTGCAGACACCTTGGGTGGTCTGGACCTGAATGGTGGCGTGGCTCATGGGTGGACCTTGCGTGGGAGCAATGAATCGGCGCGACTCAGCGAGCCTTCTTGGGCAAGGTGCCCTCCAGCTTGGCGATGATGCCGAGCATGATTTCGTCGGCGCCGCCCCCAATGGAGACCAGGCGGCCGTCTCGGTAGGCGCGGGCCAGCGGGTTGTCCCAGGTGAAGCCCATGCCGCCCCAGTACTGCAGGCAGCTGTCGGCCACCTCGCGAACCAGGCGACCGCACTTGAGCTTGGCCATGGAGGCCAGTCGGGTCACATCCTTGCCGGCCACGTATTCCTCGACCGCACGGTAGGTCAGCGAGCGCAGCAACTCGACTTCGGTGCGCAGCTCCGCCAGACGGAAATGGATCACCTGGTTGTTGATCAGCGGTGTGCCGAAGGTGTGGCGCTCTTTGCAGTAGTCGATGGTCTGGTCGATCAGGCGGTCCATCATCAGCAGCGAATTGGCGGCGCCATACAGACGCTCTTCCTGGAACTGCAGCATCTGCATCATGAAGCCCGTGCCTTCGACACCAATCAGGTTGCGCTTGGGCACTCGCACGTTGTCGAAGAACAGCTGCGCGGTGTCCGAGGCTCGCATGCCGAGCTTGTCGATCTTCTGGCGCTCGATGCCCTTGGCATCCATCGGCACGATGATGAGCGACTTGTTCTCGTGCTCCTTGCCTTCGGAGGTGTTGGCCAGCAGGCAGCACCAGTCGGCCTGCATGCCGTTGGTGATCCACATCTTCGAACCGTTGATGACGTAGTCGTCGCCATCGGACTTGGCTGTGGTTTTCAGGGCGGCCACATCCGAGCCGCCACCCACTTCGCTCACGCCAATGCAGCCCACCATGTCCCCGGCGATCGCCGGAGCCAGGTATTCCTTCTTCAAGGCTTCCGAGCCGAAACGGTGCAAGGCAGGGGTGCACATGTCGGTTTGCACACCAATTGCCAGGGGTACCCCGCCGCAATTCGCCACCCCAAAGGCTTCCGAGGCGACGGCGGCATACGAGAAGTCCAGTCCCATGCCACCGTAGGCGGTGTCGTACTTGATGCCCAGCAGGCCCAGGTCGCCTGCTTTCTTGAAGAGTTCGTGGGCCGGGAAGAAGCCAGCCTTTTCCCACTCGTCGCAGAAGGGGTTGATTTCGTTTTCGACAAAGCGCTTGACGGTGTCGCCAATGGCGCGGTGCTCGGCAGTGAACAGCATGGTGGTCTCCTCGGTTCTTGTGGGAAATGGCTCGCTTACAGGCGCGCGATGCCAAAGGTGTTGGGGCGCAGGGGGCGTTGCTCGGCCTCGGCGGCCATGTCCAGGCACATGGCCAGGACGCGGCGGGTGTCGCGGGGGTCGATCACGCCGTCGTCCCACAGGCGGGCAGTGCCAAACAGCACGTTCGATTCGGCATCCAGACGCTTGCGGATCTCGGCCGACATGCCTTCCAGCATGGCGTCGTTCACGGGCATGCCGGCCCGCTCCATCTTGCCGCGCGTGACGATCTCCATCACTTTGGCCGCCTGCGCGCCGCCCATCACGGCCGTGCGGGCCGAGGGCCAGCTGAAAATGAACCGTGGGTCAAAGCCTCGGCCGCACATGCCGTAGTTGCCCGCGCCAAACGAACCGTTCAGGGTCACGGTGAACTTGGGCACGCGGGCATTGGCGACGGCCTGAATCATCTTGGAGCCGTGCTTGATGGCCCCCCCGTGCTCGGCGGCCGAGCCCACCATGTAGCCGGTGGTGTTCTGCAAAAAGATCAGCGGCGTGCCCGACTGGTCGCACAGCTGAATGAACTGGGCTGCCTTGGTCGAGCCCGTGGGTTGAATCGGGCCGTTGTTGCCCAGAATGCCCACCAGATGACCGTTGATGCGGGCGTGACCGCACAGGGTCTCGCTGCCGTATTCGCTCTTGAACTCCAGGAAGTCGGAGCCATCGACGATGCGGGCGATGATCTCGCGGGTGTCGAAGGGTTCGCGGTCGTCGGCCGGGATGCAGCCCAGCAACTCCTGTTCGTCGTACAGGGGGGCGACCACATCCGGGCGGGGCGAGGTCGCGGCATCCCACTTCAGCTTATCGACGAGGTCGCGGGTCAGGGCGATCGCGTGGGCGTCGTTGTCGGTCAGGTATTCACCCAGGCCGGTCACACTGGCGTGCATCTCGGCCCCGCCCAGATCTTCGTCGGTAGCATCTTCGCCAATGGCGGCCTTCACCAGCGGAGGGCCGGCCAGGTAGATGCTCGAGCGACCCTTCACCAGCACCACATAGTCCGACAGACCAGGCAGGTAGGCGCCGCCCGCAGTGGACGAGCCATGCACCACAGCGATTTGCGGGATGCCCATGGCCGACAGGCGTGCCTGGTTGGCAAAGCTGCGCCCGCCGTCCACAAAAATTTCGCTCTGGTACATCAGGTTGGCGCCGCCGCTCTCGACCAAGGTGATGACGGGCAGCTTGTTGTCTCGGGCGATCTCCTGGGCGCGCAGGCCCTTTTTCAGGCCCATGGGCGACACCGTGCCGCCCTTGAGGGCCGAATCGCTGGCCGTGACCAGACAGCGCTTGCCGGCCACGATGCCAATCCCGATGATCGTCCCGCCCCCCAGGATGCTCTTCTTGCCGTCGTCGTCGTGCATGCCCAGACCTGCCAGCGTCGACAACTCCAAGAAGGGCGTGCCACGATCCAGCAAGCGGGCCACGCGTTCACGAGGCAGCAACTGCCCGCGCTTTTCAAACTTGTCGCGCTTGTCGGCCGAACCGTCACGCACCTGGGTTTCCAGGTTGCGAACCTGGTCCAGGCGCTCGGTCATCCGCGCGACGTTCGTGCGGTAGGCGTCCGATTTGGTGTTGAGTGCAGATCGCAGGGCAGGCATCTTGAAACCAATCTTGATGAGTCCTGCCCAATGTAGATTTGGTTGACGTTAACGTCAACCGGATGCTTATCAGGTAAACTACCTATGCCGGTCAACTGGCCGGGTCGTTACGCTGCTTCCGTGTTCATGAAGTGCGTCAAGCGGCATGCGTCATGACTGTTCCAACTCCTGCCTGGGTGGCCCAAGTGAAAGCGAATACCGAAAACAAGCCAATGGTGGATGACGAAGTGCAACTGGGGTCTCCGCCGTCCTGGGCTTTTGACGAGGCCGACGATCACGAGGTGGATGCACTGATGGGCATCGCCGAGGTGTGCGAGCTCTACAAGGTGTCGCCGCGCGCCCTGCGTTTTTACGAGACCAAGGGGCTGCTGGCACCACGCCGCATCAACGGGACGCGGGTGTACAACAAAGTGGATCGTGCGCGCCTGACGCGCATCCTGCGTGCCAAGTCACTGGGCACGCCGCTGGCCGAGATCAAGCACTACCTCGACATGTACGGTCAGCACGGGGAAGGTCGCATCCAGCAGTTGCAGTTCGTCATCGACAAGACCGATGCCTCGATTGCGGAACTGGAAGCCAAGCGTGCACAGATCGACGCGTCGCTGGCAGAACTGCGGGCCATCAATGCACGTTGCCGCCAGACGCTGAACGACAAGAAAAAAAGCCACGCGTGATGCGTGGCTGTGAGCACGTCAGCGCACGCCGCTGACGAACATCTTCCAGCGCTGCTCATTGAGGCGTTTGGCCTCATACAGCGCTTGCTCGGCCTGTTCTTGCAGCGCCTTCACCGATTCGGTGGCGTCGTTGTAAGCCGCCATGCCCACCGAGATGCCCACACCCACGGTGTCACCGCTGCTCAGCGTGATGGGGGTGGACACCGACTTGACGATGCGGCGAGCCAGAATCTCGGCCGATTCTTCGCCGCCGTGGCGCATCACCACACCGAATTCGTCGCCGCCAAAGCGGGCCAGCACGTCGCCCAGGCGTACCTGCTGACTCAGGCGGTTGGCCACTTCGCGCAGCACCTCGTCGCCCGCGCCATGGCCAAAGCCGTCGCTGATGTCCTTGAAGCCGTCCAGGTCCATGTAGACCACGGTGAACGGCTCGCCGGTTCGCATGGCATGGGCCAATTCCACTTCCAGCGCGCGGTTGAACTGGGCGCGATTGGCCAAGCCGGTCAAATGATCGGTGGACGCCAGATGTTGCAGTTCGCGGTGCTCCCGACGGCTTTGCAACAAGTTGGACGCCACTTGGGCCAGGGAATGCAGCGCCTCCGCCTGACCTTCGCTCAAGCCCGTATGGGGTGTGGTGTCCAGCAAGGCCAATGTGCCCACCGCCAGCCCTTCGGCATCCACCAGGGGGGCGCCTGCGTAAAAGCGCAGATGTGGCTCGTCGACCACCAGCGGGTGTTTGGCAAACACCGGGTCCTGGGTGGTGTCGGGCACGACCAGAATCTGATCGGGCGACATGATGGCGTGGGCGCAAGGTGATTCTTCTCGCGTCAACTCCGCCACGTCCACGCCCACACGGGCCAAGTAGCACTGGCGATCCACGTCGATCAACGAGATGACGGCTGCCGGCACACCAAAAGTGTGTGCAGCCACACGGCACAAGGCGTCCAGATCCGCATCCGGCGGGCTGTCCATCAAGCCGAGCCTGTGCACCGCCTGCAGACGCTGCACTTCGTTGTGAGGAACAGGGTGGGAGAGCTCTTGATCCGCCATGGCATGACCCGGTGAGGAAAACTGAATCGGTTCGGTGAAGGGTTATCGGCAGCCCTCACCAAAACCAAAGCCCCGGTGAACCCCTTGTTCAAAGGGGCCTGCGCGCATCAAGCCTTCTTCAGGAATTCGGACTTCAGTGACATGTTGCCCACGCCGTCGATCTTGCAGTCGATGTCGTGGTCGCCGCCGACCAGGCGGATGCTCTTGACCTTGGTGCCTTTCTTCAGCACCAGGGACGAGCCCTTGACCTTCAGGTCCTTGATCAGGATCACGGCATCGCCGTCGGCCAGCGGGGTGCCATGGGCATCCTTGATCACCATTTCTGCGTCAGCTTCTTCGGCCTGAGCGGCCACCGGCCACTCGTGCGCGCAGTCCGGGCACACGTAGTTGTCGCCATCCTGGTAGGTGTTCTCCATGGCGCAGACGGGGCAGGCGGGAATCGTGGACATCGCGGGCACTTTCTTCAGACCAAAACCCGTATTGTCGCAGGGGGAATGTGGGTGGAGGCACGTACACTGCGGGCATGCCTTTTGTTGCCCTTGGTCTCTCCTCCTCCCTGGCTCGCGTCGCAGCCGATCAGGGCTTTGTTCATCCCACGCCCATCCAGCACGAAGCGATTCCGGCCATTCTGGCGGGGCAGGACGTTTTGGGTCTGGCGCAAACCGGGTCCGGCAAGACGGCAGCGTTTCTGTTGCCACTCTTGCAGCAGATGCTGCAGCGTCCCCGCAGCACGCCCCGCCGTCTGCAAACGCTGATCCTGGTGCCCACACGTGAGCTGGCGGTGCAGGTGGGCGACATTGCGCGCGAACTGACCCAAGCCTTGACGCCAGCCCTGAAGGTGGTGACCGCTTTTGGCGGCGTGTCCATCAATCCGCAGATGATGGCCCTGCGTGGTGGTGCCGATGTGGTGGTGGCCACGCCGGGGCGCTTGTTGGACCTGGTGGATCACAACGCGCTGTCTCTGGGGTCGGTGGCGGCCCTGGTGCTGGACGAAGCCGATCGCTTGCTGGCACTGGGCTTTGCGGATGAGTTGGCGCGCATCCTGGCGTTGTTGCCGGCGCGCCGGCAGAGCCTGTTCTTCTCGGCCACTTTCGCGCCGGAGGTGCAAGAACTGGCACAGGCCCTGCTGCACAACCCGTTGCGCATCGAAATCGAGCAGGCGCCCGAGCACCGTCCGGACATCACGCAACGCGCCATCGAGGTCGATGCGCCGCGTCGAGCGCAACTGCTGCGCCACCTGATTCAATCCAGCGACTGGGGCAGCACCTCACGCGTTCTGGTGTTTGCCGCCACCAAATACGCCACGGAGCTTGTGGCCCACAAGTTGCACCGGGCCGGCATCCACGCTGCTGCGTTTCATGGCGATCTCAGCCAGGGGGCGCGTCGCCAGGTGCTGGACGCCTTCAAAGCCAGCGAACTGCAGGTGGTCGTGGCCACCGACGTGGCCGCGCGCGGCATCGACATCGCCCAGTTGCCAGTGGTGGTCAACTACGATTTGCCACGCTCGCCGGACGACTACATCCACCGCATCGGCCGCACCGGGCGTGCGGGCGCCAGTGGACTGGCCATCAGCTTCATCACCCCGGATGCCGAGGCACATTTCCGCCTGATCGAGAAGCGGCAGGGTCTGCGCGTGCCCCGTGAGCGCCTGGATGGCTTCGAGCCCACCGAGGCGCCGGTGATCGACGTTGCGCCCGCTGGCTCCCGAGGGCTGGATCCCCATGGCGGCATCAAGGGCCGTCGTCCCAGCAAGAAAGACAAGCTCCGCGCAGCGGCGGCCAAGACGGTCAAGTCCTGACCCTGGGCCTGTCATCAGCGCACGGCGCGCTCACGCATTCGACATCGCGCGCCACACGATGTCGAAAAAGTCGTCGAACTGTTCGATCAGGGGGCGCTTTTCGCCTCGTACGATGTGCATCAGGATGACGCGTCCAATGATGCCCATGAACACATCCAGCAGCACTTTGGATGACACCTTGTTGTTGAGCACGCCGCGGGCTTGACCGTCTTTCAACACACCCCGGAAGGCGCCCATCAGCTCGGGGCTCTCATATATCCCGATCTGGTTGTGGCGTGACACCGGCACCGCCGTGAAAAACAACTGGATCACGGCGGGGTGCTTGTCCATGTAGTCCACCGTCACCCAACAGGTCTTGCGCAGTCGCTCACGCACATCGTCAATGCCTTGCAGGTGATCGAGCATGCGCTCGGCCAGGCGGCCCAGCATCACGTCCAGCATGGCGTAGACCAGCACCTCCTTGCTGCCGAAGTACTTGTAAATCGTCTGCAAAGACACATGCGCGGTGCGGGCCACATCGATCAGGCTGACCTCGTGAAAGTCCTTTTGCGAAAACAGCTTCAGCACCGCCTGCTCAATCCGGTGAAGGGTGTCGGGGCGCATGGTGGCCAGCACGGCGCGGCGCGCTTCATGGCTGGCGGGGTGATCCTGAGGGGCTGATGCGGTCATGGGGAAACGAGGCTTTCCAGGTTGGTAATTCATATTACCAAATGAACGATCGTTCGCAAAAATCGGGGCACACCTCTTGCCGGTTTGGCTGCGCTTGTTCAAGATGTTCAAAACGCCAATGTCGCGATGCCTAATGGCATTGCGCGCGACAAAGTCAAAAGTTTTGTCGTGCCGGATGTCTTCTGTACGGGTTTCTACTAACGGTAATTTGAATTACCGATTTGTGTGTCTGCATGGTCGATGTCGCGCTCACTGGCGGTGCATTGAACACAACAGCTCACATCGCCCATACCGAGGAGACCGTCCATGCCCATCCACAACTTTGCATCCACCTGGATGACCGACGAGCACAAGATGCTGCTGGAGTCGGCGACCCGCTTCTTCAAAGAACAGTGGGGCCCCAAGGACGAGGCCTGGCGCGCGCAAGGCATGATGGATCGCGAAGCCTGGCTGGAAGCCGGTGCCAATGGCTTCCTGTGCGCATCCATGCCCGAGGAATACGGTGGCGCGGGTGGTGACTTCGGGCACGAGGCCGCGCTGATCCTGGCCCAAGGGGCGGCAGGCCAGTCCGGTTTTGGTGGTTCGCTGCATTCGGGCATCGTGGCGCCCTACATCCTGCATTACGGCACGGAGGAACAAAAGCAGCGCTGGTTGCCCAAGCTGGCCACGGGTGAACTCATTGGCGCCATCGCCATGACCGAACCGGGTACGGGCTCTGACCTGCAAGGCGTGCGCACCACCGCTGTCCGCGATGGCGACACCTACAAGATCAACGGCAGCAAGACCTTCATCACCAATGGTCAGCTGGCCAACCTCATCGTGGTGGTCTGCAAGACCGACAAGAGCAAGGGCGCGCAGGGCATCTCGCTGCTGATGGTCGAAACCGACGCGGTCACCGGCTTCCGTCGCGGGCGCAACCTCGACAAGATCGGTATGGATGCCCAGGACACGTCCGAGTTGTTCTTTGACGATGTGGTGGTGCCCGCTGAAAACCTGCTGGGCCTGCAAGAGGGCATGGGCTTCTTCCAGTTGATGCAAGAACTGCCCCAAGAGCGCCTGATCGTGGCCGTGGGTGGCGTGGCAGCCATGGAGTTGGCCATGCAGGAAACACTGGCCTACACGAAAGAGCGTCAGGCCTTTGGCAAACCCATTTTCCAGTTCCAGAACACCCGCTTCAAGCTGGCCGAGTGCCAGGCGCTGCTGATGGCGTCGCGTGCCATGGTCGATGCCGCGATGGTGGCGCACCTCAAGGGCGAGTTGGGCGTGGAGCGCGCAGCGCTGCTCAAGTACTGGATCACCGATCAGCAATGCAAGCTGATTGACGAATGCCTGCAGCTCTTCGGCGGCTATGGCTACATGAAGGAATACGTGATCGCCCGCCTGTATGCCGATGCGCGCGTGCAGCGCATCTACGGCGGTACGAACGAGATCATGAAAGAACTCGCTTCGCGGTTCCTGTGATCCCTCATCCCTGAGATCCTCTTCCGGAAGGAACGTTCATGATCGAAGCCTACATTTACGACGCTGTGCGCACGCCGCGTGGCAAAGGCAAGAAAGACGGCAGCCTGCACCAGGCCACGCCCGTGTGGCTGTTGCGAACCCTGCTGCAGGCCTTGCAGCAACGCA
This sequence comes from Aquabacterium sp., assembly GCF_048860245.1. Lineage (GTDB taxonomy): Bacteria > Pseudomonadota > Gammaproteobacteria > Burkholderiales > Burkholderiaceae_C > Aquabacterium. The sequence goes on from NZ_JBLIZW010000107.1 coordinate 55,238, forward strand.
GTCAACTGGACACGTCGCTGGTGGATGACCTGGTCCTGGGCTGCGTCACGCCTGTGGGCGAGCAGGGCGCGGACATTGCCCGCACCGCGGTGCTGGATGCCGGCTGGGCCGAATCGGTGGCCGGGGTGACCTTGTCGCGCTTTTGTGCGTCGGGCCTGGAGGCTGTGAACCTGGCCGCAGCCAAGATCATGTCGGGCATGGAAGACATGGTGGTGGCGGGCGGCGTCGAGTCCATGAGCCGTTGGCCCATGGGCAGCGACGGCGGTGCGTGGGCCATGGACCCACGTGTCAACACCGCTCTGAACTTCATTCCGCAAGGGGTGAGCGCCGACCTCATCGCCACGCTCGAAGGCTTCAGCCGTGCCGATCTGGATGCGTACGCGGCCGAGTCTCACCGTCGTGCGGCCGCTGCGCAGGCGGATGGGCGCTTTGACCGCTCCGTGGTGGCGGTGCAGGATCTCAATGGCCTGACGATGCTGGCCAAGGACGAAACCATTCGGCCCGGTACCTCGGTGGCATCGCTGGCCAAACTGATGCCTTCGTTCGAAATGATGGGCACCATGGGCTTTGATGCCACCGCGCTGGACAAGTACACCACCATCGAAAAGATCCAGCACGTCCATCACGCAGGCAACTCGTCCGGCATCGTAGACGGGGCCGCGCTGGTGCTGCTGGGCAGCAAAGAAGCGGGCATCAAGGCGGGCCTGAAGCCGCGCGCCAAGGTGCGCATGTGCTCGGTGATCGGCTCTGAGCCCACCATCATGCTGACCGGCCCGACGCCAGCCTGCCAGAAAGCCTTGAACAAGGCCCGCATGCAGGCCAGCGACATTGACCTGTGGGAAATCAACGAAGCCTTTGCCACGGTGCCGATGAAGACGGCCCGTGATCTGGGTGTGTCTTTGGACCGCGTCAACGTCAACGGCGGGGCCATCGCCATGGGCCACCCCCTGGGGGCTACCGGCGCCATCATCCTGGGCACGGCCCTGGATGAACTCGAGCGCAGCGGCAAGTCCACGGCCATGGCCTCGCTGTGCATTGGTGCCGGCATGGGCATCGCCACCATCATCGAACGCGTCTGATTCGGGAGGAAGACCTCATGACAGCATCTGTCGCCACCCAGGCTTTCACACTGGACATCGACGCCGATGGCATCGGCCTGGTCACCATCGACATGCCCGATCGGGCCATGAATGTCCTCAACCCCAGCTTGACCGCGCCGTTTGCCGAGCTGGTCACACGTCTGGAAACCGATGCGGCCCTCAAGGGGCTGGTGATCACCTCGGCCAAGTCCACGTTCATCGTGGGCGCGGACATCGATCAGCTCACGCAGATCACCCGTGCTGACGAGGCGTACGAACTGTGCGAGAGCCTCAAGGCCATGCTGCGCCGCATGGAAAAGTGCGGCAAGCCGGTGGTGGCGGCCATCAACGGCACGGCTTTGGGCGGGGGCCTGGAGTTGGCGCTCGCCTGCCACGCGCGCATCGTGCTCGACAGTCCCAAGACCAAGCTCGGCTTGCCAGAAGTCAAGCTCGGCTTGCTGCCGGGCGGCGGCGGCACCCAACGTGTGCCACGCCTCATCGGCATCCAGAAGAGCTTCGAGCTCATCACGCAAGGCAAGGAGCTGACCCCTGCCAAGGCCAAAGAACTGGGCCTTGTGACCGATCTGGCTGGCTCGCTGGATGAGCTGGTTGCCAAGTCCAAGGCATGGTGCCTGGCCAACCCCAAGGCGGCGGCCCCCTGGGATACCAAGGGCTTCCGCATTCCAGGCGGCGACAGCAAGAGCCCATCGGTTGTGCAAATGCTGGCGATTGCGCCCTCCATGGCCAACGCCAAAGCGCATGGCAACTATCCTGCGCTCACGCACATCATGAGCTGCTTGTTCGAAGGCTGTTTGCTGGACTTCGATGCAGGCTCGCAAGTCGAGTCGCGCTACTTTGCCGCCTGTGTGGTGTCGCAAGTCTCCAAGAACATGATTGGCACCCTGTGGCACCAACTCAATGCCATCAAGAAGGGGCAATCTCGTCCCAAGGGGCTGCCACCGTCTCAGGTCAAGAAGGTCGGCATCCTGGGGGCCGGCATGATGGGTGCGGGCATTGCCTACGTGTCGGCCAAGGTCGGCATGGACGTGGTGCTGTTGGATACCAGCCTCGAGAATGCGCAAAAAGGCAAAGCCTACTCACAAGGCTTGCTGGACAAGGCCATTAGCCGTGGCAAGAGCACGCCCGATAAGCGGGATGCCCTGCTGGCGCGCATCCACACGACCACGTCGTATGACGACCTGGCCGGTTGTGACCTGGTGATCGAAGCGGTGTTCGAAGACCGCGACATCAAGGCTGCTTGCACGCAAAAGACCGAAGCGGTGATCGCGGCTGACGCGGTATTCGCCTCCAACACCTCCACCTTGCCGATCACGGGCCTGGCCAAAGCCAGTGTGCGCCCGGCGAACTTCATCGGCCTGCACTTCTTCTCGCCCGTGGACAAGATGCCACTGGTCGAGATCATTGTCGGCGCCGAGACCTCCGATGAAACCTTGGCGCGCGGCTTTGACTACGTGCTCCAAATCGGCAAGACCCCCATCGTGGTCAACGACAAGCGTGGCTTCTACACCTCGCGCGTGTTTGCCACCTATGTGATGGAAGGGCTGGCCATGGTGGCCGAGGGCGTGCATCCACGCTCGGTCGAAGTGGCCGGGCTGAAGGCGGGCATGCCCATGCCACCGCTGGCCTTGCAAGACGAGGTGTCGCTGAGCTTGTCGCTGCACATCTCCGAGCAGACCCGCAAAGACCTCGCTGCCGAGGGCAAGCCGTATCCAGCGCATCCTGGTGAAGCCGTCTTGCAAGAGGTCTGTGGCGTGCGCGGTCGCGTCGGCAAGAAGAGCGGCCAGGGCTTGTACGACTACCAGGGCAAGGAGAAATCCCTGTGGCCTGGCTTGCTGGAGATCTACCCACCCAAGGCGGAGCAACCCAGCCAGCAAGAACTGGTGGACCGCCTGATGTTCATTCAGGCGAACGAGGCGGCACGCTGCTACGAAGAGAACGTGGTGCGATCGGTGGCGGACACCAACATCGGGTCCATCTTTGGCTGGGGTTTTGCGCCGCATCAAGGCGGCGCGCTGCAGTTCATCAATGCGATGGGTGCGCAGCGCTTTGTGGCGCGCTCGCGTGAGTTGGCGCAAGTGCATGGCGCACGGTTCGAGCCGGCTGCAGTGGTCGTCAAAATGGCCCAAGAAGGCGGTCGTTTCGAGGACGTGCTGTGAGCCCCCTGGCTTCGTTGCTCAGCGGCTTGACCGTGGTGGACCTGACCCGTAACCTGCCGGGTCCGTTCAGCACGCGCATGTTGGCAGATCTGGGGGCCACCATCATCAAGGTGGAACCGCCAGAAGGCGATCCCACGCGCCCACTGGGGGCCATGTTCAAGGCCTTGAATCATGGCAAGACATGTCGGCAGATCGACTTCCGCAAGCAAGACGATCTGGCCCGTCTGAGGGACTGGCTGGCCACGGCCGACGTCATGGTCGACAGCTTTCGGCCCGGTGTGTTGCAAGCCTTGGGGCTGGACTACCCCACCTTGCATGCCCTGAATCCGCGCCTGGTCATGGTGTCCATCACGGGTTATGGTCAGCAAGGGGAATGGGCGCAGAAGGCAGGCCATGATCTGAACTTCATGGCCATGTCCGGGGTGCTCGACCAGGTGCGCTCCACGGATGGCAGTTTGACCATCTCCAATGTGCAGTGGGGTGATCTGGCGGGTGGTTCGGCCATGGCGACGATCGCCGTCCTGGCGGGCGTGCTGGAGGTCCAGCGCGAAGGCCGTGGCCGCCATCTCGATGTGAGCATGACGCATGGGCTGTTTGCCCACCTGGTGGTGCCGCAATCCACCGCGACCTTGCTCGCCCCGATTCTGGGACATCGACCTCAGGCCGGTGAAGACCTGCTCAATGGCGGGCTGCCTTGCTACAACGTGTACCGCACCGCTGACGGCCGTCATCTGGCCGTGGGCGCGCTCGAGCACAAGTTCTGGCGTGAGGCCTGCGAGGTCTTTGGGCGCCCGGATTGGGTAGATCGTCACTGGCAACGCGGTGTCATGCCGGGCTCAAGCGATTGCGAAGCCCTGAAGCAAGAGGTCGCGGCCCTGGTGGCCAGCCAGACCTTGTCGTGGTGGGTGGCTCATTTTGCGCATGCGGATGCGTGCGTCACCCCGGTGCTCACCATGGAGGAGGCGCGAGCCCATCCGTTGTTTGCCGGGCGCACCACGGTGCAAGCGTGGACGGTCGTGCCCTGAGGGCGTTACCGGCCGTTGCACATTCACCCCATTGGAGGGGCGGGCAGCGCGTGCCCTGACTTCTAGACTCCCTGGCCAAATCATTTGAATCCCAGGGACATCATGAACTTGCCGGGCTCCTCAGGCTGGCTGGAGCGGCCGTCGCTGCGCGCCTTTGGCATGGACTGGCAGGCCTTGCTGCAGACTTGGCGAAGCGATGCACGCCTCTGTCGCTTGGACAGCGTCAGCGATGCGCGCGCCTTGCCAATCGAGTTGATGGTCGAGCGCTTTGTGCTCGATGAGGCCGTGTCCGAGCCCTTCTCGCTGCACATCCAGGCCTTGGTGCTGGATGCGCATGTGGAGCTCAAGCAGTTGTACGCGCGGCCCGTGACCCTGTGGACGACCTTGGCCGATGGGCAGCGCACCCGCCGCAGCGGCTACGTGATCGATGCCTGGTCGCTGGCAGAGGACGGCGGGCTGGCGCGCAAAGCTTTGTTGGTGCGCCCCTGGGTGGCCTTGTTGGCTCACACCCTGAACAGTCGCATCTGGCAAGACCAGTCCGTCATGGACATCGTGGATGCGGTGCTGGCCGAGCATCCGGACATCGCTGCCTGGCGTTGGGATGACGACGTGCGAGCCCACGTCTCGAACGGTCTGTTTGCGCGCAATGAAGGCTTGCGCAGTCACTGCGTGCAATATCGCGAATCCGACCTCGCATTCATTCAGCGTCTGCTGGCCGAGGAGGGGATTGCCTGGCGCGTGGTCGAAGACGATCAGGCCCCAGGCGGGCACACGGTGGTCTTCTTTGTGCGCAGCAGTGCGCAAGAGGAGGATGCCACCAGTGCTTCCGCCTTGGGTGGCGCCGGCATCCGCTTTCATGGCAGCAGCAGCCAGGAAGAGCAAGACAGCATCCAGGCGCTGATGGCCGTTCGGCAACTGGCGCCCACGGCCACGGTGCTGCAAGGTTGGGACTACAAGGCGAATGCCGCCATCACCACCGAGGTGAGCACCGACCACGAATGGGCCAGCGAAGAGGTGCGTAGCCTGCAAAACTGGTTGAGCGCCTACGACCCGACGGGGGACTTTCTCTGGTGCAATCAAGCCGAAGCGCAATTTGCTGCCCGTTGCTTGCAAGAGGCACACGAGGCTCGATACAAGACCTGGCTGGGGCATGGCACCGTGCGCACCTTGCGCGCAGGGACGTGGGCGGCCATCACCCAGTCGACGCAGGACCAAGCCTTCTTCTTCACCCGTGTGCGTGCGGTGGGCGTCAACAACCTGCCCAAGGACGCACAAGACCAGATCGACCAGTGTCTGGGCGAGGCAACTTGGCCTGATGACAGCGTCTGGATGGCCGATCAGGCCGGCCCGCATTGGGCGCTCGATGAGGCGACATGGCGTCAGCGAGCGGTTGCGACGGGGTTTGCCTGCCAGTTTGAAGCGGTGCGCCGTGAGGTGCCCTGGCGTCCCGTCTTGTTGGATGAGACCGGCATGCGCCCTCGTCCCCGCCCCACCGCACTGGGGATGCAAACCGCGATCGTGGTGGGGCCCGAGGGGGACGAGCGATGCCATGGAGCCGACGAGGTGTACACCGATGCCCTGGGACGCGTGCGGGTGCGCTTTCATTGGCAGAACGGTGAGCCGCGTGCGCGCAGTGCCCGTCACAGTTGCTGGCTGCGTGTGGTGCAGCGTTCGGCTGCAGCGGGGGCGGGGCACCAGTTCATCCCGCGCGTGGGGCAGGAAGTGCTGGTGGGCTTCTTGAACCACGACATGGACCGGCCGTTTGTGCTGGCCTCGCTGTACAACGGGCAGGGCGCCTCGGGCGAGCCGCCCACTCCCGGAGGCGAGGATGCCGTGTCCGACCGCCGTGCACTGGCCGATTCAACCGACCATCAGCCCGGCAGTCAGATGAATGCAGTGGGCCAGGGTGCAGGGGGACACAGTCCTGCTTGGCATGGTGCGGCGGCTGGTGTGGCCGCGGAGGGAGCGCTCGCTCAGAACAATGCGGCAGCCATGAGTGGCGTGAAGAGCAAGGAGTGGGGTGGGGCGGGTTTCAATCAGTGGGTGATGGATGACACCCCAGGGCAACTGCGTACGCAGCTGCACAGCACACAGCACCAAACCTGGTTGCAGATGGGACACTTGCTGCATCAGGCCGACAACCACCGGGGCAGCTTCCGCGGCTTGGGGTTTGAGTTGCGGACGGATGCCTGGGGCGGGGTGCGCGCTGCACGTGGTGTTTTGTTGAGCACCTACGGCTTGCGATCGGGCCTCAGCCAGCCAGACGATGGTGCGGGCGACAACGTGGCTGGTGTCGCGTTGGCCAAGCAGGCGCAACAGCTGACACAGGCCTTTCATCAAGCTGCCAGCACCCACAAAACCGTTGGACTGGCCACCCACGCGGGCAGTCTGAAGGCCGGCAGCAGTCTGATGGATGCCGAGGCGGCACCGGCGCACGCCTTGGTCAAGAGTCTCAATGGCACGGTCAGTGCCGTCAGCCTGGCGCACGCCCTGACTGACGCGGCCAGCAAGCATCAGCAAGCTGCTGCCGACAAGCTGCCGCACATGAGTGATCCGAATCTGGTGCTGGTGGGCAAGGGCGGCTTGGGTTTGACCGCAGGCCGAGACATCCACCTCAGTGCGCAAGACACCTTGCAAGCGGCCGCTGGACAGGATCTGACGGCAGCGGTGGGCGGCATGGTTCGTGTCCACACCGCTCAGGCAATTGGCGTGCTGGCTGGTGCGGTTCAGGCCGGGGCCGAGGCGGCGGGCAAGGGAATCACCCTGATGGCGGCGCAAGGCAACGTCGACTTGCAAGCGCAATCCGGGCCGGCCCAACTGGCCGCCAAGCAAACCCTGGAGTTGAAAACCGCCCACGGTGTGGTGAATCTGGCCGCCGCCAAAAAGGTCGTGCTGGCGGTGTCGGGTGGCGCGAGCATCACGATTGAAGGCGGGCACTTTACCGCACAGTGTCCGGGCAAGTTGTCTGTTCACGCGGGGCAGAAGTCGATGGTGGGCGGTGGTACGCAGTCTTGGCAGATGCCGAGCTTTCCTCAATCGGTTTGCGTGACCTGCATGCTCAAAGCCATGCAAGCAGGTAGCCCATTTGCTGCGCCTGCAGGCGCCTGAAGGACGCTCGGATGTTTTTTGCGGTGAACCCGTGGTCGGATGAACTCGTGCCGGCTTTGTTGCATGACGTGGCGGAGGCTCAGTCAGCATGGCCATCCTGTCATGTCGTGGTGTTGCTGGACCTGGCATTCGACGAGACATTCTTCAGTGAATGGCCTTGGCGACACATGAGGCGGCACAACGTCTATCAAGCTGGTCCACTGGCTGAGTTGAGTCGGGTGGGCTTGTGCATGCTCGAACTGTCGGACGTGGCTTCAAATCATGCCGATGCATTGCATTTGCTAAAGGGGCGAGTGAATCACAAGCCGATGTTCAGCTTGCTGATCAGTGCACTGGCACCCGACATGCTGGCCCAATCTTGGCAACCTTTCTTGCTGGCGAGGACGGCGGATGGCTTGGAGTGGCCTGTTCGTTGGGGTGACTCTCGTGTGGTGCCTCATCTTGTGGAAGCCATGACAGACGCTGAACGGACTCATTTCTTGGCGCCGCTGTATGCGTGGCTGAGCGTGGGGCGCGGTGGCAATTTGATGCGCTGGGTTGGTGGCGGCGATCACACGGCGCTGCCAAGAGATAACTCGATTTGGATGCTGGATGAGGATCGGTTCAATCGATTGATTGAACTTGCGGAAGCTGACGCTCTGCTGAGTCGAATCGATGAGGTTCGCCCTGATTTACTTCGACATCAGACGCCCTTGGCCTCTCACCGAGGCGTGACGCAGTGCTTGAGTCTGGCTGATCGCGGCGGCATACAAAGCGCGCCGGATCGCTTGGCGCTGTCCATGATCGGGTTGGGGCTTGACGATGCCTTTATGCAGCATCCAGCCTTTGAATTGCTGCTGAGAAACACGCAGTCAGGTGCCCGTTTTACTCAAGAGGTGACGGCTTTGCCTGATGAGTTCTGGCGTGCGTGCGCTAGACACCATGTCATGGCGTGATGTGAAAAGAGAGTAAGGGGTATTTAAATGCGGATTTTTTGGGCGGTAATTCTTGTTCTGATGGCAAATGGTTGCAGCGTTCAGCCAGTGCCGCCCCGAGAAGGGCCAAAAATGGTTCCGGCGATGGTTGGCATCGTCAACCACACCGGCAAATACATTTATGCCGCGGCAGTGAATGGTGCTGGTGGCGGCAATATGGATGAATACAGCGCCGGCGGAGCCAACGTATGTTGCGCCATGATTCCAGAAACGTGGCGGCCGCAAATGACCGCCACGATCCGTGTGGCATTTGCGGTTGGGCGCACGCGTACCAGCCTGAGTAAAGTGGTGGAGATTGAGCCCTATGCTCAGGCGGCGTCCATTTATGTCCATGTGTTCCCGGATGATGTGGTCAGAGTGGTTGTTTCTGAATATGGCGGCGCCAGTACCAAGCATCCCATTCCTGCGCCGGTCAAGCCTGCTGGGTGGCGACGTCAGGAGTAACGATGGAGTCGATGCTTTTGAAGGCGCCCGATGGCGCCCCTTTCTTTCCTGTGACTGCTGCATTGCAGCCGACACCGCAGACCGAAGCGCAGAATCTCATGGCACTGAGCCATGCTTTCTCCGGGGGGCTTTGCGATAGGCCGGTTGAAGTTAGTCTCTTTTTGTCGGACGTGGCGTCAAACCATGCCGAGGTCTTGCATTTGCTAAAGGGGCGAGTCAATCACAAGCCGATGCTCAGCTTGCTGATCAGTGCACTGGCACCTGACATGCTGGCCCAATCTTGGCCACCTTGCCACACCGAGTCAGCGTGGCCGCTGGATGACATGCGATTTGTGCAACTTGTGGATGCCTGTGAGCCCGACGACTGTGCTCAGTCGGATCGACACGCCGCAACCCGATTTGCTGAAACACCTATCAGCATTGGGTTGTCACGAGCGTGTCGCGCCATGTTTGCGCTTGGCGGATCATGGCGGGTTGCTTGCTGCGCCGGACTGCCATGCGATGGCGATGATTGGTTTGAATCAGGACGCGGCATTCATGACGCATCCCGACTTTTAAAAAATGCTTGATCACACGCGAGCCAGGACAGGATTTGCATCAGAAATCCATGCGTTGCCGGATGCGTTTTGGTGTGCCTGTAAGAGGCAACGTAGAGACTGATTGACAGAGTTAGTGGAGCAGGGAGAACAGATGAACTGGTTGAGAGTGGGGCTGCTGGCCTTGAGCGTGGGTGGCTGTGGCAGCCAACCTGTCGAGGTGGAGACCGAAAAAATGTATGGGGCCAGCGTCGGCATCGTGAACCATACGGAAAAGTATGTCTACTCCGCTGTGGTGGATGGAGCTGGTGGTGCCAATATGGATGAATATGCCGCAGGTGGGCCCGAGGTTTGTTGCGCCAGACTGCCGAAGGTTTGGCGTCCTGGACTGAAGGCAACGGTTCGGGTCACCTTTGCGGTAGGCAGGACCCTCTCGTACTTGACGAAGACTGTGGACGTGGAGCGTTACGACACACCGGGATCAATTTACATCCATTTGTTTCCTGGTGATCAGGTCCGCGTTGTGGTCTCTGAGTATCCGGGGTATAGCTCAGGGCACCCTATTCCTCGACCGGTGAAGCCTGTTGGCTGGACGCGGGTGGAGTGATTCTATGTGCACCCACAGTATGAAAGCCCCTCCTGGCGATGCGCCCTATGTCCCGGTTGCCACCGCTTTGGTGCTGGGCGGGAAATCCCAAGCGTTCAGCGCTTTGGCCACGAGCTCGGCGAGCACGGTCGGCTTGTGTGACATTCCTGTTGAGGTAGGGGTGTTCTTTGACGGCACGAACAACAACATGGCGCGAGACCTGCATGGTGAGCGCATTGCTGTCCCGCACAGAGACGACGTGACGCACAAAAGTACAGGGCGAGCAAGCGCAGCCGTAACGGCAGAAAATGAGGCAAGCACTCCAATCCATCGAAGGGACGGACGTTTGCCTCCCAATGAATGTTGCCATAGCAACGTGGTACGTCTCTTTCGCTCATTTCCGAGAGGCAAGCGAGCGTCCGGCATCCATGGCTTCTACATCCAAGGGGTGGGAACACCTTTTCGAGAGATCGGTGAGCCCACTGAGTCATCTGAAGGGAAAGCCTTTGCCAAAGGCGGGCTGGCGCGAATCGTTTGGGGGATCTTGCAAGTTTTGAATGCAGTCCATGCGACGGTGGCAAATCAGGCAGCTGTTATGTATAGCGACGACATGGTCGGTGAGCTCGCTGTCGCTTACGACCGCGAAGTCGGGCAGCGCCGCGATGCCTCAGACCTTCAAAGCCCGGTGGTCACGCATCAAGACTGGTTTGCCCCTCATCTTGCCAAGCTGCGAGCAGCCTTGGATGCCAAACCCAAGCCGCATGTGCCATCCGTCGATGTGTCGGTGTTTGGCTTTTCTCGCGGTGGTGCCGAGGCGGTGGCCTTTTGTCATTTGTTCGGGCAACTCTTGGATGGCGGCAAGCTCGCCGGGATCAAGGCCAACATCCGATTTTTGGGCGTCTTCGATGTTGTCGCGTCTGTGGGGGGCTCTGCCTCCGTGGCGAAGACTTTGCCGATGCCTGGGGCGCTGTTTGACGGACATTGGTCGTGGGCCAACTTCGTTGACAAGCCGTTGCCGGAATGTGTGAAGAAGGGGGTTCATCTGATTGCTGCACACGAGATGCGGATGAACTTTCCTGTGACTCGGCAGGTAGGCGGGGCCATGCAAGAGTACCTCTATCCTGGTGCCCACTCCGATGTGGGCGGCGGCTATGCCCCAGGCGAGCAGGGGAAAGGGCGCGAAGGGCAAGCCAGTTTGCTTTCTCAGATTCCACTGGCGCACATGTATTTGGCAGCGCGAGAAGCTGGCGTGCCCTTGCTGGCATGGTCTGAAATGCAAGTTGAGATCAGAGAGGACTTTGAGATCGACGCTTCATTGGCCAGTGCGTGGACGGCGTACACCCGGGCGTTGAATGGCCATGGGGGAAGTCTGAAGAAGCACATGGCGCTTTTCTACCGATGGCGAGCCATGCGCTTGAGCAACTTGGCCTCGACGGCCAGCTTTCAGGCTGCCAGCGAGCAAGATCAGGAAGACTTGTTGTCGGCCAATCAACTGCTGGTCGGTGACTTGGCGGCATTGACTTATCGCCAATCGCGGGTGCAGGTCGATCGCCGATCTGTGGCGGATCGGCCTTTTTACGGACCGGAAGATCGCTTGCGCATCAACCAGTGGCAGGGCATTCGGGCCAACTCACACACGGCGCTGGATGAGTGGGAGCAGTTTGCCATCGGGCACTTTGAGCAGGCGGTGCCCCTCCCGGACGAGGCTGCCAGGTTCTTTGATGACTATGTTCACGACTCGTTTGCATCGTTCTACCTGGCTGGCGAGACCTCCGAATACGACAAGCGCAAGCGTGTAAAAGAGATCATGCGGAAAGATCCTGACGATTTGAATGCCTTCGAAACACGCGTGAGAGACCTGACCTTGCGCGCGCAGGCTGCGCTGGATAAGCGGGTGCGGGGGGAGTCGTTGACGACGGAAGAGGCTCGACTGGCCGATGAGGCGCAATACGGCACACCGTACCCCGTGATGAAAGACTCGGATGCGGGCGATCTGATCGGTGGCATCGACAAGGTGGCCGTTCGGACGCAAACGGCGACGCGCCGAGAAGGGGGTGGTTACATCCTGCGGCGGGGCTACTACCCGCACAGTGGCTTCTTCATCCGTCGCAGCATCCATGACGACGAGTTGATGACGCAGCCCAATGAGGATGGCGTGGCGGTGAATTACGTCTGGAGCGATCACCTGGCGGTCGATGTGCCGCGAGCCATGGTCAAACAGACCGCGATGGCCGCGGCCACGTCGCGTCAAGCCGCCCCTGAATTGATTTCGTGATCAGGCTTTTTGTCCGCCACAGCCATCCCCCCACACCACCTCGCTCAGGCTGCGCTGCATGAGCACTGCGCCGTGGCGCACCGACAGCAGCGCCTGTCCTTGCGTACGCAGGACCTCGTAGTCGGTGTCGGCGGACAGCACGACAAAGTTCGCCGGGCGCCCCACATCCAGGCCGTAGGCTGAGTCCAGGTGCATGGCGCGCGCGCTGTGCTCGGTCACGAAGTCAAGCGCGCGTTGCAGGTCGTCGTAGCCCAGCATGTGGCAGATGTGCAGGCCCGCGTCCAGGATGCGCAGGATGTTGCCATTGCCCAAGGGGTACCAGGGGTCGACGATGGAGTCTTGCGCGAAGCACACATTCAGCCCCGCCCGGTCGAGCTCAGGCACGCGTGTCAGTCCCCGTCGCTTGGGATAGGTGTCGAACCGCCCCTGGAGGTGGATGCTTTCGGTGGGGCAGCAGATGAAGCTCAGGTTGGCTTGCTTGAGCAGGCGAAACAGTTTGGAGCAGTAGGCGTTGTCGTAGGAGCCCATCGCGGTTGTGTGGCTGGCCGTGACCCGCGCCCCCATGCCACGCACGCGGGTGGCTTCGGCCAGCACCTCCAGAAAGCGCGAGGCCGGGTCATCTGTTTCGTCGCAATGCACGTCGACCAGACGGTTGTGACGCTCGGCCAAGTCCATCAGGAAGTGGATGGAGGACACGCCCTGGTCCCGCGTGTTTTCGAAGTGCGGAATGCCGCCCACCACGTCCACCCCCATGGCCACGGCCTCGGTCATCAGGGCGCGGCCATTTGCAAAGGACTCGATGCCTTCTTGGGGGAAGGCGACGACCTGCAGGTCCACCCAGGGGCGGGCCTCTTCGCGCACTTCGAGCAGGGCATGCAGGGTGCCCAAGCCTGGCTCCGTGACATCGACATGGGTGCGAACGTGCTGAATGCCGTGGGCGGCGAGCATGCGGATGGCGCGGTGGGCACGCGATTTGGTGTCTTCGTGGGTGACCAGGGCTTTGCGCTCGGACCAGCGCTCGATGCCTTCGAACAGAGTGCCACTGAGGTTCCATGCTGGCTCGCCTGCCGTCAGGGCGGCATCCAGGTGGATGTGCGGCTCAACCAGGGGCGGGATCACCAGGCGCGATTGCGCATCCAGGCCGTCTGGACCAAGATCACGCGTGTCGGCTTGAGGGGTGATGGCGGTGAAGACGCCGTTGTGCCAGTGCAGGGTGAAGAGGCCAGTTTGGCGGCGCAGTCGGGCATTGACGATGTGGTTCATGTCATGACTCCTGGTGAGGTGAGCAAGGCATGCAAACGCCATGCCGCGTGGGGGCATCGCGCCATGTCCTGCATGTCAGCTTGACACAGAGTAAGCTGCACTTCATTCAAGGAGAGCCGAGTCATGTTGCAAGGTGTGGTCCGGGCCCAGGCCCGAGGTGCTGAGGGGGTGCGTCAGTGGGGCGCGGCGTGCGTGCTGGCCCTGGCGTCGTGGGGTGTGCACGCAGCGGACAATGCGGCGTGTCCGTATTTGCTGGACAAGACCTTCCCCCGATTGCAGGATGAAAAGCCGCAGTCGCTGTGCCAGTACACCGGTAAGGTGGTGCTGGTGGTCAACACCGCCAGCTATTGCGGCTTCACGGGGCAGTACAAGGGGCTGGAAGAGCTGTATGCCCGTTACAAGGACCGTGGCTTGGTGGTGCTGGGCTTTCCGTCGAACGACTTTGGTCAGCAAGAGCCAGGTTCAGCCAAAGAGATTGCGGACTTTTGCGCCAACACGTTTGGTGTGAAGTTCCCGATGTTTGCCAAGAGCCACGTGACGGGCAAAGAGGCCAATCCGCTGTTCGCAGAGTTGACCAAGGTGTCGGGTACGCGCCCGAAGTGGAACTTCTACAAGTACCTGATCGCCCGTGATGGCAAGTCCGTCGAGGCGTACAACAGCCTGACCGGGCCAGACAGCAGCAGCTTGATCGAGGACATCGAGAAGGCCTTGGCTGCCAAGTAAGCCGGGCTCGATTCGGCGCGCAAGGGGCAAAAAAAAGCCTCACCGGGTGGTGAGGCTTTGTAAACCCTGAGTTGTTGTGCCGTTGTTCTGGTTCGCTCCCTTGATCTGACTTTTCGTGTGATGACAGCACTTGGGTACGACTGTAATGAGTTTTGTGCAGAGCAGCATCCCCCTCTGGAGGGTGCGCCACGGGTAAACCGCCTGTTCGCGGGGCATGAATGACGTGCAATCCGACACGCGTCAGGCGTTCGCGTGAGCCAGGGGCTATCAAGTGCGTTCGGGGCAGGACGAAGAAGCGGTCATCATGGGTCGATCAGACCCGGCGACCGAGGAGTCCTTGTCCATGCACATGCTTTACAACTCTGACAGCTACGCTGTTGTCGAGATCGAAATGCCGACGACCGGTCTGCAGGCTGTGCACGACACGCACGCCAGCCTCACCCGGGGAGGCTTTGAGATCGTGGACAAATTCGCGCGCAAGGAAATCTTCATTGAAGGGGCTCTGGCAGAGACTTTCAAGGAAGGGGTGGAGGCCTTGATCGAGAGCGCGCCCAGCATTGAAGAATTCGACGCCTATCTGGAGCGTTATGCCGGCATGGCTCAGCAGCCAGTGGTCGTGCATTGACGGCCGATCATGAGTAGCGTCTGGATCGGGCTGCTGGCAGTGGGCGCATTGCTGGTGGGGGCGGCTGGCGCCTGGATTTGGCACCGGCGGTACAAGCCGCGAGCCAGCGAGACCGCGCAGCACCGTGCGGAGGTGGCGGCCGATGAGGCCGCACGTGCGCGTGCTGTCACGCATGATCCTTTGACGGGCTTGGCCACGCGTTTGCTGCTGGAAGATCGCTTGGCCGCAGCCGCCATGCGTGCAGACATTCGTGAGCAGCACATGGCGCTGCTGTATGTCGATCTGGATGGATTCAAGGCCATCAACGATTCCATGGGGTACCGACGCGGCGATGAGCTGTTGTCCGAAGTCGGGCGCCGCTTGCTGTGCATTGGCCGGTCCACCGATGTCGTGGCACGTCTGGGGGCCGACGAGTTTTTGATGCTGCTGGATGGTGACCCGGATGCGACGTCGTCTGCGCTGGTGGCCGATCGGGTTCGTCAAAGCTTGCAGGAGCCGTATCACGTCGGTGGCCGAGAGGTTCACTTGTCGTGCTCGATCGGCATCGTGCTGTATCCGGACCATGGGCCCCGTGCGCGCTTGATTGCGCGGGCGGACGCGGCCATGCTGGCGGCCAAGCGTGCGGGCGGCAACATGCATTGCTTCTATGAGCGGCGCATGGAGGCCGATCAGGACGTGGCCATTGAGTTGCAGCGCGATTTGCGGCGCGCGATCGAGACCAACCAGGGCTTGATGCTGCACTATCAGCCCAAGATCGACACCCCGAGTTCGACACCAAAATGCCGATTTCGCGTTTTTGGTGAAGCCGCTTCCATGTGAATCAACGACTTATGCACATTTTTGCGGAAGTTTTGTAGTGGCAACTGCATGAATGCTTTGTAGTGGCGCAATTGGGGTGTTG
>NZ_JBLIZW010000108.1:0-4994 GCF_048860245.1 Aquabacterium sp.
CCGCCAGTGCCATGGCCCAGCCGATGGTGCGCTCCAGCCGCTCCACTCGCGCGACCATGAAGCCGCCGATCACCATGCCCACCGCACCGCACAGCATGTAGCCCGTGACCACGAAGGCGGTCGCCGCCCCTGGCAGGCCATACAGTTGTTGCAGGGCTGGACTGGCAAAGCTCTGGATGGCGCTCAGTGCCGAGGTGGTCCAGAAAAAGAACGAGAACGACAGCCACACGGCCGGTAACGCGAGGAAGGCGAACGGGTGCGCAGCAGGCTGCCCTGCGGGGGTGTTCAAGGCGTGAGGCGCATGGTGGTCATTCACCGCTTCGCGTTGCCACACCAGGATGGTCAGCACCGTCAGTCCCATGGCCGCCGTGCAAAGATAGGCTAGGCGCCAGTGCCCCAGGGCGCTGCTCAGCCCGATCAACACCACCGGTGCCAGGGCCCAGCCCAGGTTGCCGCTGATGCCATGCACCGAGAACGCATGGCCCAGTCGTGCGGGGGATACTCGCCGGTTGAGGATCGTGAAGTCCACCGGGTGAAACGGCGCGTTGCCCAGACCCGCCAGGATGGACGCCAGCATCAGCCCGGCATAGCTGTGTGCCGACGCAGCGGCCAGCGATGCCCCCACAAAACAGGTGAGTGCGGCAAACAGAACGGGTCGTGCGCCCTTGCGGTCGACCAAAAAACCGGCCAGTGCCTGACCGATGCCCGACACGGCAAAAAACACCGACACCAGCAAACCCAGCTGCGCGTAGCTCAGCCCGAAGTCCCGGATGAAGACTGGAAACAGCGGCGGCAGCAACATGTGATGAAAGTGCGAGGTGCCGTGGGCCAGGCCGATCAGGCCGATGGTGCGGGCATCCTGCCCCGGAAGACTGGTGGGGTAAGTGACGGGTTCGGTGCGCATTAGCACACTTTACTTGTCATCACGTTATAATGCTCGGTTATCTGCAATAACCATTCGACCTCTTTCGACCCGGCTCTTGCGTAACCCTTGACGCTGCGACGCGTCGACGAGGTGGCAGGGGGATGACCGGTGGCCTGGGGGCTCGATCCCCGTTGCTTATCTGGAGCAGCCTCATGGCCAAGGAAGAACTGATTGAAATGAATGGCGTGGTCGACGAAGTCCTGCCGGACTCGCGTTTCCGCGTCACCCTCGAAAACGGTCACCAGTTGATTGCCTACACCTCGGGCAAGATGAAGAAGCACCACATCCGCATCCTGGCGGGTGACAAGGTGTCGCTGGAGCTGTCGCCCTACGATCTGACCAAGGGCCGCATCACCTTCCGTCATATCGAGCGCAACGGCAGCTTCCCGGGTTCCGGCCCACGTCGCTGATCTGGTGCTGGGTCAGGCCTTCGCGGCCTGACGCACCCGTTCAAACGGCACTCGCTCCATCAGGTAGCACAGGCAGTCCTGGCGCACCACGCGGGCATCGAGTGTCAACATGGCCGGCATCGCTGGCCGTTTCAGCCGCAGTTCCCCGTCGGCCGTGTCGAACATCGACGCGGCCACGTCCTCATTGGCTTCGTCCAGGGCTTGAAGGGGCTGCGCATGCCGCGTCTGCCCGAATGACGCCCCTGCCTGCAACTCCACAAAGTTCTTGTGATCGAGTTGGGGGTCGAAGTTGACCGCCCGATGCGGGTCGCCAAAGCCAAAATTCACCTCAGGGGCCACCTTGACCAGTGCGAGGGTGTGGTACAGATCCAGATCCTGCTCACGGACCTCGTGGGTCGGGAATTCCGACAGATGCAGGCAGGCCTCGATGAACCGGGCCGCTGCGGCTTCGTTGGCCGGCACACCGGGCTTGCCGCATTCCACCGTGACCGAGGGGCACAGCGGGCTGAACGCCCCGGTCTGAGAACCCGGCGGACCCTTGAACCACACCACCGTGCGCGACATCAGCATGGCCAGGTGCAAGGTGGCGGGATCCAGTCGGTTGACGACCCCATAGTGAGGGTTGAGGCCGGTGTTGTTGTGGATGTCGATGCTGGCGAACAGGCCGCGCTGCACCATGATGTCGTGCACCTCGGTCATGACCGCACATTCGGGCGTGCCTTCGTGTTGCACCGTGCCGGGCCACACCCGGTTGTAGTCCGGTTGCCCGTCCAGGCGTCGCACGCCCTCCTGGGCCGCGGTGACATTGCCTATCAGGATGGACAGGGCCCGTGGCAGCTCACGGCCGGCATGGGCCTTGAGCACCTGCTGGATGGCGACCAGCCCCACATCTTCATTGCCGTGCAGCAGCACGGAGACGAACAACTCGGGCGTCCGCCGCCCCGGAAGGTGGATGAGCGTGGGGCCCGGCAGGACGCGGTGTAAATCGCGGGCCGAGGTATCCAGAAAGCCCTCGGGCAGGGCATACAGGCGAGTCAGTTGAAGCGGTGCAATCGTCATGGCGGGTGGGTGAAGCCAATGGGGTTATAGGGGCCACTCGTGGACGGGGGCGCCGCTGCGTTGGTGGGCCAGATAGTCGGCAGTGAGCTTGAAGAGATCGTGATGCCGGGCATGGTGCGCCAGTTGCCAGGCAGCGCCGTTTTGCCCGGTGCGCAGACGCAGGGTCACCACGTCCAGATAGCGGTCGATGTCGGTGGCGGCAATGCCCAGGCGATTCAGGCCTTCACGCGCCAGCGGCAGCAGTTGGGTCAGCAGCTCTTGGGCCGACCACACCTTGCCATCCAGCCAGGTCTGTGGGGCTTGCAGGCCTTCTCGAGCCGCGGTGTAGAAGTTGGTGCGTGCCGTGTCGAAGGGCACAAGCCGTTCGGGCGGCAAGGGTTGGGTGGCAAGCATGTGCACGGCGCCATAAAAGAAGGCGGCATTGGCCCACATGTCGATCAGGCTGGGGCCGGCCGGCATCACGCGCTGCTCCAGTCTCAAATGGGGCTGCTGCTGCGCATCCCACCCGATCAGCAGCCGATTCCAGCGCCACACCGTGCCGTTGTGCAAGCGCAAGTGCGCAAAGTCGTCGAGCGGCGCATCGCTGCACAAGGGCAGCAAGACGGGATAGCGCAACAGGTTGTCGTCAAACAGTTCGGTGACATCGGGTCCGACGTAGCCATGCCCGAACGTCACGCGATGGCCCGCATCGTCGTCGCCACAGGCCACGGCTTGCTCGAACAGGGGGATGCGTGTTTCATGCCACAAGGCCTGCCCGAACAGGAAGGGGGAGTTGGCCGAGAGTGCGATCAGGGGCCCGCTGAGGAGCGTGGCGGCGTTCAGGTAGCGATGCATGTGCTGCGCCGGCGCCTGCAGGTGGAGCTGAAACGATGTGGTGCCCGCTTCGAGCATCACATCGCGGTGCGTGGTATCGAGCTGCGTCAGCCCTTCAATCTTCAGCGTCAGCGGGCGTCCACCCCGAGCCCGCAGCACCCGCTCGTTCAGCGCGCGGTAGCGGCTTGCGGGCGTCATGCTGGCCAGGTTCAGGTCTACCTCACGCAGCGTGGGCAACGTCCCGATGGCCAACACCGAGCCTCCGTCTGCATGGGCCGTGTGGGCGCAGGCCGACCAGGTCTCAGCCAGCGCCTGCGCCATGTGGCTCAGGCCCCGCCCGGTGAGGGGCTGCGGCAGACCATTGAGTTCGATGTTGAAGCGGGACAACTCCGGCACCACCAAGGGGCTGGCCAAGGCTTGGAGAAAGCGCTGGTTGCAAGGCTTGGGATAGAAGTTGCGGTCCAGCAGCCACGCCTCCAGCTCGTACCCCGCCGTCATGCCGGTGCGTGCAAAGCCGCCTTGCTGAAACAACGTACGGGCCAAACGTGTTTCAGCGGCCAAAGCGGAGTCAAAGCGCGCTTGATCTTGCTCGGAGAAATGACTGGCGTGTATCTCTTGTCCCATGCCCCAACTCATGCAGCCGTGAGGCTTTCATGATGAACCGATTGGCTGGGGGCGTGGGCGCAGGCCGCGAGGGGCTTGATGGAGGTCAAGCGTGATGGGTGCGGCAGCGTATTCCGTCAGCGATCAGGCTGATAGACCGCTTTGCATTGGTAGACGGCGCCGTTGTCCACACGCAGGGTGAAAAAACGCTGGCTGTCTGCTTGAGATTGGAATGGCCAATGGGGTGTGGGGCCAAAACGTTCCAGTGTGAGGGTTGCGCCATTGTTCAGCGTGCCCAACAGCCTTTGATCTTGGGCCTCGAAGGACACCAGGGCCCACAAGCGCGCGATGCCCTTGCCACCCGAATGGGGCGCGGGACTGATTTCAATGCCCAACACCCGGGCCCGCTGTTCGTGCGGCATCTCCGGCAATGGAGTGGCACTCGACAGGGCGGCGCTGACGCCCAAGGTCAAGCTGGATTTGCCGTTCCTGCAATCGAAGATCTCGGAGTCGCTGAATTGCTGGATGAAGCGCGTTTCGGTGCGCTCTGTACGTTCGGCCATGCGCCCGTGATTCACGTCATTGGCCCCATACCCTGATTGGGGAAGCCCCCCCATGTTCATCAGGAACAAACAAGTGGCTGTGGCGCGGAAAGGCCTGCTGCGCATACGGTGCGACCTGCTTTTGCGGTGCGCCATGCCATCTCTGTGTGCGCTGGATCCGATCATGGCTGGAAATACCGCAGGGGCCGGTTTGCGGAGGGCGTTTCCCTTTGCCGCTTGAGTTTGCGATCGAAGCGCTTGTAAAAGGGCTGTGCCAATGGGGTGCCCTCGTCCAGGTTGATCAGTTGCCCCATCAGAAACAGTCGATCACCTTGCTGGGTCGGGCGAGTCTCCCACTGGGTGCGCAAGAGATGGCAGACGTGCGGCGTCGCCCGATCAGCGACCAAGGCGCCTTGGGGGCCGAATTCGGCGGTTTGGAACGTGCGCCGGCCAGGCTGGTCTGGATCCAGCACATTCACGAGCCATTCTTGTGCGCCCATACCCCCCGAGTTCGACACCAAATGCTGTAAGTGGTTGATTTGACTAGGTTGACCTAGTCAGCGTGCCACTACAGGAGGGATAACTGGAGTTCGTTGCTGAGCTTTTTGACCTTCAAGGCGGCCATGGTGGCGGCCTGATCTT
>NZ_JBLIZW010000109.1:0-12143 GCF_048860245.1 Aquabacterium sp.
CAGTAGGTCATGACGAAATCACCGATTTGAGTTTATAGAGGGCGTCCAGCGCCTCACGTGGGGTCAATGTATCTGGGTCGATGCTGGCCAGCAAACTGAGCGCCTTGGCCTCGGTCTCTGTCATGGCATCACCCGAGAGTGAAGCAAGGTTTGCACCACCTTGGGTCGAAACCGCATCGACATCCAGGCCGGGCGCTTGCACTTGGGCAAATAGATCAATTTGGTCGTCACCCTGGCGCTGGTGCGCCTCGAGCGACTCCAATGTCACCCGGGCTTGCCGAATGACGGTATGGGGCATGCCCGCAAGGCGCGCCACCTGAACCCCGTAGCTTCGGCTGGCTGGGCCGTGCTGCAACTCGTGCAAAAAGATGATGTCGTCACCCGACTCGGCGACACCCACATGCACATTGATGGCGCGCGGGCACTTTTCTGGCAGGGTCGTCAGCTCAAAATAGTGCGTGGCGAACAAGGTGAAAGCCTTGTTTTTGTCGTGCAGATGGGTGGCAATGGCTCCTGCCAGCGACAGGCCATCGAACGTGGATGTGCCACGTCCGATTTCATCCATCAGCACCAGCGAATGCTCGGTCGCGGAGTGAATGATGGCCGCCGCCTCGGTCATCTCCATCATGAATGTGGACTGGGCGTTGGCCAGGTCATCGGCCGCACCAATGCGGGTATGGATGGCGTCAATCGGCCCCAATCGGCACGAGGCGGCTGGCACATAGGAGCCCATGGCCGCCAGCAGCACAATCAGGGCAACCTGACGCATGAAGGTCGACTTACCACCCATGTTGGGACCGGTCACGATCATCATCCGGCGATTGACGTCAAAGCGGCAATCGTTGGGAATGAACGCGGCACCACTGGATTCCATCAAGCGGGCCTCGACCACGGGGTGGCGCCCCTTTTCGATTTCAATGCACGGATGCACGCTGAACTCAGGGCGCGCCCATCCCAGGGTGGCAGCGCGCTCGGCCAAAGCAGCCAAGGCATCCAGCGACGACAGCGCACGCGCCAGCGCACCCAGCGTCGCGATATGCGCCTGCAGGAAATCGATCAGCTGATCAAACAGGAATTTCTCGCGTGCCAAGGCACGGTCTTGCGCGGACAAGGCCTTGTCTTCAAACGCTTTCAACTCGGGCGTGATGAAGCGCTCGGCATTCTTCAAGGTCTGGCGGCGCTGATAGTCCAGCGGCACCTTGTCGATCTGGCTTTGGGTGACTTCAATGTAAAAGCCGTGCACCTTGTTGAACTGCACCCGCAGGTTGGCAATGCCCGTGCGCTCGCGCTCACGAACCTCCAGGTCCAGCAAAAATGCATCGCAGTTTTGCGAGATGGCGCGCAACTCATCGAGGTCGGCATCAAACCCATCGGCGATGACGCCACCGTCGCGCAGCAAGACTGCCGGGGTTTCCAGCAGCATCGCCTGCAGTTGGCGGGCAATCGCTTCGTCTGGCTGGAGGGCCGTTCGCAGCTGCGCCAACAGGTCTGCGGCATCGGGCACCCGCGCCAGCAGTTGCGGCAAGCCCAGCAAGGTATCGCGTAAACCGGCCAGCTCACGCGGACGCACCTGCCGCAGCGCCACACGGGCTGTGATGCGCTCGACATCGCTCATCTGGCGCAGGGCTTCGCGAATGGCGTCGTAGCCCTGGTCGTGCGACGGCGGGTTCAGCAAGCAGGCAATCGCGTCATGCCGTGCACGCGCGGTGGCACGATCACGCAGGGGCTGCGTCATCCACTGACGCAACGCGCGGCTGCCCATGCCGGTTCGGCAAGTGTCCAGCAGCGACAACAAGGTGGGAGATGACTCGCCGCGCAGCGTCTGCGTCAATTCGAGGTTGCGCAACGTGGCCGCCGGCAGGTCCAGCAATTCCGACGTGCGGGGCACTTCCAGCGTCGACACGTGTGACAGCGCCCTGCCCTGCGTGTGTTCTGCAAAGCTCAGCAGCGCCGCCCCTGCAGCATGGGCCAGGGGCAGATCCTGGGCGCCGTAGCTTTGAAGGGTGCTGACCTGCAGCTGTTCGCACAATTTGCGAGCCCCCAGTCCGGCGTCGAACTGCCAGCCGGGTCGGCTGGTCATCGCCACCGAGCGAGTACCTTGCATCAGCAAGGGCTGCAAGGTGGGGGGAATACGCTCACGGTCGAACAGGATTTCGGCAGGCTGCAAGCGAGCCAGCCAGCCCCCGAGTTCGCGCTCCGTGCACTCGGTCAAACCCAGCTTGCCGCTGGACAATCCCAACCAGGCCAACCCACAGGGCACGGCGTGCTCGGCGTGGCGTCCGCGCTTGTCCATGACCACAGCCAACAGCAAGGCGTCGGCCCGCTCGGACAACAACTCCGTGTCGGTCAAGGTGCCGGGAGTGACCACGCGCACGACCTTGCGCTCAACCGGCCCCTTGCTGGCGCCCACCTCGCCCACTTGCTCGGCAATCGCCACCGATTCACCCAGCTTGATGAGCTTGGCCAGGTAGGTTTCGACCGCATGAACCGGCACACCGGCCATCACCACCGGTTCGCCGGCCGACTGGCCGCGCACCGTCAAGGTGATGTCGATGAGGCGATTGGCCTTGCGAGCGTCTTCGTAGAAGAGCTCGTAGAAGTCCCCCATCCGGTAGAACACCAAGGTATCGGGATGTTCTGCCTTGATGCGCAGGTACTGCTGCATCATCGGCGTGTGGGCGCTGAAATCCATGGTCGGGATGGTTGACATCAAACGGCCAGCAGGGTCAGTGGCGAAGGTGCGCACGCCTTGCGCACACCTTGCCTGAGGTCAGATCAGAAAGGAGCGTCGTCCTTGCCAGCAGCATCAGCGGGCTTGTTGGCCGTGATGCGGATGCGCTTGGGCTCAGCGGCCACTTTCTCATCGCGGGCGGCGTCTTCGGCAGCCTGCAGGGAAGCCAGCAGCGCTTCGTCTTCCGGATCCGACTCCCCCTCTTCGCCCTCGCCTTCAGGCAGGTTGTCGTCGGTGATGACGCGGGTGTATTGCGCCAGGGTCTTGACCAGCTGACCGTAGATACGGGGTGTACCGGCCAGGATTTCGCGTTGATACAGATAGTCAGGCTCGCCGGTGAAGTTACCCACTAGGCCACCGGCTTCGGTGATGATGAGCGCGCCTGCAGCCACATCCCATGGGCTCAGGCCGGTTTCGAAGAAACCATCGTAGAAACCAGCGGCCACGTAGCACAGGTCCAGCGACGCTGCGCCTGGACGGCGCACGCCAGCGCACTGCACCATGACGTCTTCAAACATCTTGAGGTAACGCTGGAAGTTGTCGCCCTTGCGGAAGGGGAAACCGGTACCGATCAGAGCGTCGAGCATGCGGGTGCGCTTGGACACACGGATGCGGCGGTCGTTCATGTACGCGCCCTTGCCCTTGGAGGCATAGAACAGATCGTTGCGGCTGGGGTCGTACACCACGGCCTGCTGCAGTTGACCACGGAAGGTCAAGGCGATGGACACGGCGTAAACCGGGAAGCCATGGATGAAGTTGGTGGTGCCGTCCAGCGGATCGATGATCCAGACGTAATCGCTGTCCTTGGCGCCATGCGCGCGGCCTGACTCTTCGGCCAGAATGCCGTGGCCGGGGTAGGCTTCCAGGATGGTGGAGATGATCGCTTCTTCTGCAGCCTTGTCCACTTCGGTCACAAAGTCATTGTGCGACTTGGCCTGAACCATCAGGCGCTCGATGTCGAGCGATGCTCGGTTGATGATCGCGCCAGCTGCACGTGCAGCTTTGATGGCGATGTTGAGCATGGGATGCAGGGTTTGGGACATGGTTTAACCTTGGAAATCGGACGACAGGTGCCGAGTGACCACCACCTGCCGCCACATGGCACAGGTGGAAGGGAAGAGGCGCAGCGATGATCAAAGAGCGATGGGGTAAACGATAATTGTAGCCAAGCCCGATGACTTGTGCATCAACTTTTTCAACGTTTCTCCGCAAAATCAATGGCTTATGACCCTACCCGCTTCATCCTGATCGGCACCAGCCATCCGGGCAACGTGGGATCAACTGCCCGTGCGATGAAGGTCATGGGCTTTTCTGAACTGGTGCTGGTCAAACCGCGCTTCGACAATGTTTTGATTCAGGAAGAAACCGTGGCCATGGCCAGTGGCGCCGCCGACATCCTCGTGCGAGCCAAGATCGTGGACACGCTGGAAGATGCGCTCGAAGGCGTGACCTACGCCATCGGCACCGCGATGACCCCACGGGACTTTGGCCCGCCCACGATCACACCGCGCGACGGACTGGCCAAATTGGCGCAGCACACCCCGGCGCACAAGGTGGGCTTTGTGTTCGGATGCGAGCGCTATGGCATGAGCAACGAAGATGTTTACCGCTGCCATGCGGTGATGAGCATCCCGACCAATCCCGACTACGGCTCGCTGAACCTGTCGCAAGCCGTACAGGTGTTGGCTTACGAATGGAGACAAGCCCTGGGTGGCTTTCCGGTCCAGGCACGCACCCCGGACGTCGAACTGGCAGATGGTCAATCGGTTCAAGGCGCTCTGAGACACTGGGAACAGGCCCTGACCGAGATTGGCTTTCTGGACCCAGCCGCCCCAAAAAAGCTCATGCCTCGACTCAATCAGCTTTTCAACCGTGCAGCATTGCGGCAAGAAGAAATCCACATCCTGCGCGGCATCGCCAAGGCCATGAGCCAAAAGCGATAAGTGCCGGCGCTGTCAGTTGGGGCTTTGCAGGCCCGCTACACTGAGAAACTGTTCGAAAAACAATAGCCCGTCCCCATGTTCTTTGCCCGACTGCGAGAAGACGTCGCCTGCATTCTGGAACGAGATCCAGCCGCCCGCACCGCCTGGGAGGTTCTGACTTGTTACCCGGGGCTGCACGCCCTGACGATGCATCGGGCTGCGCACTGGTGCTGGACCCATGGCCTGAAGTGGCTGGGCCGCTGGATTTCGCACTGGTCGCGTTTTTTCACTGGCATCGAGATTCACCCGGGCGCCAAAATGGGCCGCCGTGTCTTCATTGACCACGGCATGGGCGTCGTGATCGGCGAAACCGCTGAAATCGGCGACGACTGCACGATCTACCAAGGCGTGACCCTCGGCGGTACATCGCTGAGCAAGGGCGCCAAGCGTCATCCAACCTTGGGCAAAGGCGTGATCGTGGGCGCCAATGCACAGGTGCTGGGCGGTTTCACCGTGGGCGATGGCGCACGCGTCGGCTCCAATGCTGTGGTGACCAAACCCGTACCAGACGGCGCCACCGCCGTAGGCAACCCCGCGCGTATCATCGTGGCCAAGCAAACCCTCATGGACGAGAAGCAGGCTGAGCGCGAGGCGATGGCCGCACGCATGGGCTTCTCGGCCTACGGTTTGACCGAGGGTGATGACCCGCTGTCTCAAGCCCTGCGCGGCCTGATCGACAACGCTGCGGGCAGCGACCACCAAATCGCCTTGCTGTGGCAGGCCATCGAAAAGCTGGCCGATTGCGCCCAAACCCAGGCTGCCCGCGATTGCATGCCGGATGACGCCAAGAAAACGGAATGCTTCGACGCTGCTGGGCTGAACAAGCTGGTTTGACCTCCGCACATCAGCCACTCAAGCGACCAACAAAAAACGGGACCACAAGGTCCCGTTTTGCTTGAAGGCGCAATGGATCAGGCCAACAAGTAGCCACCATCCACATTCAGGCATGTGCCCGTGGTGTAGCTGGCTGCATCAGAAGCCAGATACAGCGCTGCCCCCGCCATTTCAGACGGGTCTGCCACACGGTTCATGGGCGTGTGCGCCATGACCATCTTCAAGATGGCATCGTTGGTCGTCAGCGCAGAGGCGAACTTCGTGTCGGTGGCGCCAGGCAGGATCGCATTGACACGCACCTTCATGGGCGCGCATTCCTTCGCGAACGCATGCGTCATCGAAATCACCGCCGCCTTGGTGATCGAGTAGATGCCTTGCGCCATGCCGGGAATCACGCCATTCACCGAAGCGATGTTGATGATCGAGCCGCCGCCGTTCTTTTGCATCAGCTTGGCACCCTTCGAGCACATGAAGAAGTAGCCACGGATGTTCACATCCACGGTCTTCTGGAAAGCGTTGAGGTCGGTGTCCGTGATGTGGCCAAAGTAAGGATTGGTCGCAGCGTTGTTCACCAGAATGTCCAGGCGCCCGAACTGCTGCTCGACGGCCGAAAACACCTGATCGATCTGGTCCATCTCGCCCACGTGGCAAGCCAGCACCGAGGCCTTGCCACCGGCTTCACGGATCGAGGCTGCCACAGCTTCGCAAGGCTCTGCCTTGCGGCTCGAAATGATGACATGCGCACCGTGCGCAGCCAGCAGGCGGGCGATGGCTTCACCAATGCCACGGCTGGAGCCCGTCACCAGGGCAACTTTGCCGGACAGATCAAAAGTATTGGGAATGCTCATAGCGTTCTCTTGAATCTTGTAAAGGTAGATGCTGACTCATGCGCCAGCGAGATCAAATCACAGCTTGGACTGCGCAATGATGCCCAGGCAGCGTTGCTCCAGATAACTGACAAACGGGCCAAAGGTCGCGAACACGGGGTTGCGCGCATTGCCTTCCTTGAATCGTTTGTATATCTGCTGCGCAATGCCCGCCAGACGGAACAGGCCGTACACGGTGTAGAAGTCGAAGTTCTCGACACTGAACCCGGTCTTCTCGGCGTAGTAGCGAATGACTTCATCGCGGGTCAACATGCCAGGCGCATTGGTCGGCTGGCGACGCGAGCCCTTCATGAACATGTCGTCATCGGCCTGCACCCAGTACGCGAGTGCGCTACCCAGATCCATCAGCGGATCACCCAGCGTCGCCATCTCCCAGTCCAGCACGCCAATGACCTTCAGCGGGTCGTTGACATCGAGCACCACGTTGTCAAAACGGAAGTCGTTGTGAATCAGGCTGATGGCCACTTCCTGTTTCGGCTGCTTGTCATGCAACCACTGCATGACCTGCTCGAAGTCCCCCACGTCTTCGGTGCGGGCGGCGCGGTAACGCTTGCTCCAGCCCTCGACCTGACGGGCCACGTAGCCCTCACCCTTACCCAGGTTGTCCAGACCGGCCGCCTTGGGATCGAGCTTGTGCAGCGCGACCAAGGTATCCAGCACATTCAGGCACAACTGGCGGGTCTTGGCTTCATCCAACCCCAGCTCGGGTTGCAGGTTCTGGCGGGGGATCACCCCCACCAGACGCTCCATCACATAGAACGGGGCACCGATGACGTCCACGTCTTCGCAAATGGCATAGATCTCGGGGACCTTGCTGTAAACCGGCTTGAGCTTGCGCATGATCTCGGCTTCACGCACCACGTCGTGGGCCGATTTGGCGATGTGGCCAAACGGAGGGCGCCGCAGGATCATGTCCATGTTGGCGTAACGCACCATGTACGTCAGGTTCGAGGCGCCACCTGGAAACTGCTGCAGCTCCGGCTCGCCCTGAACATCCAGTCTCTGGGCCTTGAGGTAAGCGGTGACCTTGGCCAGGTCCACTTCTTCACCGGCGCGCACTTGGCCGGCATGGTCGATCAATTGTTCGTTCTTGACGTCGCTCATTAGCGGGGTCTCCTCGTTGGATCAACGAGTGTAGAAACCCCACGCCAATGAATCAAATGAATTATTTGAATCCACACTCATTCGCCACACAAATGAGTGAGTCTGCAAACGGAATCAGCGATCAAACCTTGAAGGTCGAAACCAGGCGCGTCAAATCCACGGCCTGATGATTCAGGCTGGCGGCCACGGCACTGCTTTCCTCAACAAGTGCGGCATTTTGCTGAGTGGCGTCATCCAGATTGGCCACGGCCTGTGTCACCTGCCCCAAACCTGCGCTCTGCGACACGGTTGCCGCAGCGATGTCTGCAATCAACTGACTAACCTGGCCAATTTGCTGCAGCGCTTCGTCAATGGTGCGACCCGCGTCATGGACTTCCTGAGCACCCTGCTCCACCTTGTCCACGTTGGCCCCGATCAACGACTTGATTTCACGCGCTGCCTGAGCACTTCGCTGAGCCAGCGTTCGGACCTCGCCGGCCACCACAGCAAAACCTCGCCCTTGCTCACCGGCCCGAGCAGCCTCGACTGCGGCATTCAAGGCCAGAATGTTGGTCTGAAACGCGATGCCGTCAATCACGCCCGTGATCTCGGAGATCTTCTGACTGTGATGACGAATCGAGGCCATCGTATCGACCACACGCTGCACAGATGCGCCACCATGAATGGCCGACTGGTTGGCTGCCCCTGAGAGTTGCGAGGCTTGCCGTGCCGCTTCAGCATTCTGCGTAACCATGCTGTGCATGTGACTCATGGACGCAGACACTTGCTGCAAGCTGCTGGCCTGGTTTTCGGTGCGCGCAGACAAATCCAGATTGCCTGTGGCAATTTCCGATGTGGCGGTGCTGATGCTTTGCGACACCTGATTGATCCCGGCGACAAAACCCCGCAGTGCCACCTGCATGCGCGCAATGGCAGCCATGAGGCTGTAGGTATCCCCTTCTTTGACGGGCACCTTCACCAAGAGGTCGCCAGACTCCACCAGCGCAAGCACCTCGCGCGCATCAGAGGGATCGCCCCCCAACTCCAGTTCCACGCGACGACGGAGAACAATCAAGTTGTACGCGGCCACCACGGTGGACACCAAAGCCACGAGGACAGCAGCCACACTGGCCGAGCGGAAGAAAGATTCCGCAGCCGCCCGAGCCAGGGCTTTGCGCTCGGCCGCCTGCTTTTTCAACGCCAGCAACTGCTCGCGAAGCTCTCGCCAAAGTGGGGTTTCTTCTTTCTTGAGGGCTTGGATGGCAGCCGCCTGATCATTGGCAGCAAGGCTGATCACGGCTCGCTGCTTGTCCAGCAGCTTCGAGCGCAACCCCTCCACCTGAGTCAGCACGCCTGCACTATCTGGATCTGCCGCCGCAGTCTTTGCCGCATTGAAGGCATCTGCAAACGCCTTCTCTGCCGCGTCAAAGTTGTCGTAGGCCTTTCGGTTGGCTGGGTCAATCACGATGTTGCGCAAGGCTTGACCAGATTGCAGCCCCTGCGCATACATCTCGACCGTCGACTGAGCGAGCGCGTCGTCCCGCTCGAAAAACTGCTCCAGTGCCGACTTCAGCGTCACTCCACCGACCGCAATGCCAACACCCGTGGCCAACACCAACGCAGCGGGCACAGCCAGCGAAACAACCACCCTCGTCATGAAGCGCATTTCTTCCCCCCGGAAAACCTAGGTAACAACCCTGTGTTTTCGGCGAGGGGGCGTCAAACTTAACGCTTGAATGTGACGGCCACGTTCAAGACTTGGGTGGACGCAGCGCTGACTTGGGCCGGAACACAGCACACACCGACGGGTCACTTTCGATGTAGGGACCGCCAATCAGGTCGATGCAATAAGGAACCGCGGCAAAAATACCGGGCACCAGAGACTGACCGTCAGCACCTTTCAAACCTTCCAGCGTTTCCGCGATCGACTTGGGCTGCCCTGGCAGATTGAGGATCAAGGCCTGCTTGCGAATCACCGCCGTCTGCCGCGACAGGATGGCCGTCGGAACAAACCGCAAGCTGATTTGCCGCATTTGTTCACCAAAGCCCGGCATTTCCTTGTCCGCGACATCCAGTGTTGC
Organism: Aquabacterium sp.; assembly: GCF_048860245.1. Taxonomy (GTDB): domain Bacteria; phylum Pseudomonadota; class Gammaproteobacteria; order Burkholderiales; family Burkholderiaceae_C; genus Aquabacterium. The sequence goes on from NZ_JBLIZW010000109.1 coordinate 9,599, forward strand.
TTCCGGCGTCACGTCACGGGGCGCCGGCCCCGTCCCGCCCGTGGTCAACACCAGGTGACACCCAGCGTCGTCCACGAGTTCGCGCAAGGTGGCCGCAATCAGCGCACGCTCATCCGCGATCAGCCGAGGCTCCCACTCGATGGGATTGCGCACAGCGCGCCCAAGCCAATCTTTCAACGCCGGCAGGCCTTTGTCTTCGTACACACCTGTACTGGCCCGATCACTGATCGAGACCACACCAATGCGCACCACATCCAAGTCAAGCGCTGACATCACTTACGCCTCGTCGCTGCCGTGAGACTGCTCGAAAACGTCTTGGGCCACCTTGGAGGCTTTGTCCTGCTCATCCATTGCATGCTTGATGTACTGAAACAGTTCGCGGAAAGCACGGCCATTGCGCTTTTCGGGCTCCAGCGCGGCGTCCTTGCGGGCATTGCGGATCAGCGCGCGCAATTGCTGCACGTCCGTGTCAGGGAACTCGCCTACCCAACGGGTGACGACATCCTTGTCATCGCTGACCAGCTCGGCGCGCCAGCGCTCGGCCTGATGAAGGGCCAGTGAGTTGCGCGCATGCCCCAGCTGGAACTCGGCCACGGCTTCACGCAGCGGCTCGGCATCCACCTCACGCATGACCTTGCCAATGAACTGCAACTGACGACGACGGCCCTCAAAGGACCGCGTCTTTTTGTAGTCCGCCAAGGCATCTCTCAGTCGCTCAGGCATGTCGATGCTGGCCAGACGGCTGTCGGGCATCTCAAGCAACTGCTTGCCGAGTTTCTGCAATTCATCGCTGGCACGCTTGAGCATGCTCTTGCTGGGAGGACGATTGTCCTCCTCATCGGGGCCGTAGCCCTCGTCGTGATCAAAGTGTTTCGGATTCATGTCCTCGCTATGATACGGGGCTGCACCAACAGTGACTACAACATGGCCGTCAAATCCAGCAAGTCTCCCGCGAAGTCCAACGGTTTCGCCTACAGCCGTGAGCAATTTCAACAACTGATTGAAGATTCGCTGAACCTCGCCAAGAAACTGGGCGCCTCGGATGCGGCCGCCGAAGTCTCTGAAGGCATGGGCCTGTCGGTCTCCGTGCGCAAGGGCAAGCTTGAAAACGTCGAGCGCAACCGCGACAAAACCATTGGCGTGACGGTCTACCTGGGCCAACGTCGCGGCAATGCCAGCACGTCGGACTTCTCACCACAGGCGCTGGAACAAACCGTGCGCGCGGCCTACGACATTGCCCGCTACACCGCTGAAGACCCCGCCGCTGGCCTGCCCGATGCCGAGGACCTGGCCACCGGCCGTGCCGCCAAGCGCGACCTGGATCTGTTCCACCCTTGGCATGTGGACGCCGAGCGGGCCGCCGAACTGGCACGCCGCTGCGAAGCCGCCGCCCTGGCGGTGGATCCCCGCGTGACCAATTCGGAAGGCGCCGGCGTTTCGGCTCAGCAATCCCATTTTTGGGCCGGCAACAGCCGTGGGTTCCGAGGCGGCTACGCCAGTTCCCGCCACTCGCTGTCCGTGTCACCCATTGCCGGCCGAGGCAACGACATGCAGCGCGACTTCTGGTACACGTCCGAGCGCGACGCCAAAGACATGGCCCGCCCCGAAGCCGTTGGCCGCTACGCCGCAGAGCGCGCCCTGTCGCGCCTGAAATCACGCAAGATCGCCACCTGTGAAGTGCCCGTGTTGTTTGAAAACACACTGGCAGCCGGGCTCTTGGGCGCCTACGTCCAGGCGACCAGTGGGGGCGCGCTGTATCGCAAGGCCACCTTCCTGCTCGACAGCTTGGGCCAACCCGTGTTCCCCAAGCACATCGACATCATTGAAGACCCGCACATCCTCAAGGGCAAGGGCAGCGCCCCCTTTGATGACGAAGGCGTGCTCACACGCAATCGTCGCGTCGTCAAGAACGGTGTCGTGCAAGGCTACTTCCTGTCCAGTTACTCGGCGCGCAAGCTGGGCATGCACACCACTGGTCATGCCGGTGGCTCGCAAAACCTGACGCTGCAAAGCAAGTTGACCGATCCGAAGGACAACCTGAAAGCCATGCTCAAAAAGCTTGGCACCGGCCTGTTTGTCACGGAACTGATGGGGCAAGGCGTCAACTACGTGACCGGCGACTATTCCCGCGGCGCTGCAGGCTATTGGGTGGAAAACGGCGTCATCCAGTACCCGGTGCACGAAATCACCATTGCCGGGCATTTGGGCCAGATGTTCCAGGACATCGTCAGCGTTGGCGCCGACGCTTACACATACGGCAGCAAAACCGTGGGCTCGATCCTGATCGAAAAGATGAAAATTGCCGGTCATTGAGGCCCATCTGGCTAGGCAACCCCATTAAATGGGTCCACAATGACTTCAAACTTGCCGAGAAAGTCGCTCATGAACAGGCGCAAACAACCGCACAACCCCGATTGGAGTGATGCTGCACTGCAGCGCACTTGGCGCTCTGTCAGCGTCCTACTGTGGCTGATGGCGCTGGGTAACGCGTTCGTGTCCCTGATTTCGGCCAGCGCCTTCATGCTGCTGGGCACGTGGGCTTATT
>NZ_JBLIZW010000110.1:0-15996 GCF_048860245.1 Aquabacterium sp.
ATCACCATCGATTGATGGGGCCGCTGGGCAATGTCCCGCCAGCCGAGTTCGAGGCAAACTACCACCAACAACACGCTGGTCAGGCCGTGACCGCCTGACTTAAACCAACTGGCCTCCGCGAAACCCGGGGCGCTTCAGAAAGCAGAAAGCCACTCATGAACGAATGGATCCCCAAAATCAAGAAGGCCGCGTTGGGCGTTCTGGTGATCGCCATCCTTTGGCGCGTCTTCATTGGCAGCGGGTCGACCTTGCTGGTACTGGCCGCCATCACCCTCATGGCCAGCCATGCCTTTGACCGGTGGTCCGCTCGACGGGCGACCATCTCCAACCTGAGCCGACAAGAATGGCAGGAGTACATCCGCCTGAGTGAAGTCAAGCTCCAAGGCCTGCAGGGCAAGCCTGGATGGGAGAGCGATGTTGTCTCTTGGATCATGGCCAAAACGACTGAATATGAACTTTGCAGGGCGAAGCTCATCCTGTCCAAGTTTGACAAGTACGCCCCCGGGTACGCCCACAGCAACCCGTTTGATGACATTGAACTTCCCAAAAACAGCGGAAAGAACCTGGAAGACTGGCTCCGAGAGGGCAATCAGTTGATGCTGTCACAACTGGATTCTTTCAATAAACTGAATCAAGAGCTGGAAGCTGGAAATCATCTCGCGGCTTACAAGTACGAAGACGAAGAAGCGGACACCTATGAGGCGCAATACGCTGTGATCCGGCAAAACATTGATGCGCTGTTTGCGCCCACCATTCAAAAGATCAACGCCAGCCGTTGACCGGAACTTCATCCATGCTGCAACGCCTCTTCAACCTCATCACCGCAGTTTGTGTGGCCGCTTTGGTGGCTGCATGTGGCGGCTCCCCCACCCGCAACGATGACCACGCCACGGTGAATCCCCCGGTCATTGCCACCATCACCAGTGTGCGTCCGCATCAGGCCACCACCCAAACGCCTTCCGGCGTCAACACAGCGGCGGGGGCCGTGGTGGGTGGCTTGCTCGGCAATCAAGTGGGCAAGGGCAAAGGGAAAGTGGCTGCCACCTTGGCCGGCGTGGTCGGTGGTGCCATGGTGGGATCGCAGATCAACCAAAACACCAAGGTCGTGGACATGGAGGAGTTGACACTGGCCATGCCCGACGGGCGGAGCATTCAAGTCGATGTGAACGCAGCGGGCTTTCGCCCCGGACAAAGGGTCCAGCTCATGATGCACGGCAAGCAAGTTGACATCAAAGCGTTGCCATAATTTGCAGCCATGACGTACGCACCTCGGCTCCTCACCCTGACGTTTGCCAGCGTTGCCGCTCTGACCCTCGCCACAGGCTGTGCGGTCAAGAAAAACCAGGCCGGTCACATCGAATTTCGACTGGATGATGCCGAGTTGCTCGGCAAGGTGGTGCAGACCTTTCGGATGCCGGACGGCAGCGAGGCCCGCCTGCGGGTCTTGAACGGGCGCTACTCCATCAAGCTGCAAAAGCAGTTGACCGTGATCCCCATCGACAACGCCGCTCAGGCTGAGGTGAAGTCGGTCCACCAGGTGGGCAACCGTGCGCTGGTGCTGGTGGCCAAATCCACGGCGCAGTGCGGCTATCAAAGTCAACTGGTGGCCATCCAGGACCTGGAGGCCTTGAGCTGGGATTTCGGTGACTGCTTCCACGCCCCTGAAGCACGCACCTATCCAGACAGCGCCACCTTCGACATCCGGCAAGACAACGGCAGCACCACGCGCTTCACGTATCAGGATGGCAAGCTGATGCGCGGCACCTTCCAAGGCACGCCACCCGGCGCACCACCCGCAGGGGCAGCCCCCGTCCCGGCTGGCGCGCCCCGCTACGTGCCGGGCTTACCCAGTGGCGCCGTTGCAGGTGACAAGCCTGCAGCCAGCAAGGTGGCTCCCGCCACGCCGGTCAAAGCGGCCCCGGTGGCCGAGTCCAAGCCGACCTCTACGCCAGCCAAAACCACCAGTGCCCCCCGCAGTGCCCCGGCACCAGCCAAAGCCCTGGACTTCCCCACCCAGGAACAAAAACCTGTCCGCATCATTCTTGACAAATGAGTGCCTCGCCCGCCATGCCCCGCAAGCAGTTGTTCAGCATCATCGGGCTGACGCTGGTTTACCTCTTGTTTGAACTGGCGTTCAACGCACGCCTGCTGGATGTGGTGGGTGGCACCGCCACCCAAGATCAGATCCATCACATCGAGATTTACGGTCGCTCGCTGTCCGGGGCCGCGGTGGGCTTGCTGGTCATGCAGTGGCTGCTTGGGCGGCGCAATGCCTCCAAGAATCAGTCGCCCAGCGGCATGACGATTTTGCTGGCGGTGGCGGCCTCAGGCATCCTGACCTATGGCGTCCTCAAGGTGATCGTGGACACGGCTGTGGCCAACAGCAGTGCCTCATTTCGCCGCGCCAGCCTGAACATCGTGCTGGTGCAAAGGGCCTTGGTGCAGGGCACCGTCGAGCTGGATGGCCTGACCGACGACGCGAAGCTGTTTGCCCAGCCCGCCGGCAAGGCGTTCCTGGCGCAGTTCCCGCTCATGGCCACGTCCATTGATCGACTGGACGAAAAAATCCGCAACGCCAAGCTGACCTTGATCACCACCCAGGTGTCCGAGGCCTTGGGCCAAGCCGGCGGCTTCTACAACAACCAGTATCTGACGGCCGTGAAGGCCACGCAGGAGAAGTGGCAGCGCTACAGCAAGGCCCCTTCGGCGCAAGACCTGGATGGCGAGATCGCCAAGCAGCAAGACAAAGCCTGGTCCGAGTACTTGAATGACTTGGGTCGCCGTGGCTGGACACCCTCGACCGTACCCGGCATGGCGCGCGGGGCAGTCTTGCGAAAGGTGCGGTCGCGGGTTCCCGTGCCATCCAACTGGGATCTGGCCGACGAAGCCACGTTCCGCGACGCGGTGGCCGCCAAGGTGCGCAAACGTGCCGGTGCGGCCACGGGCGGACCCAAGGGGTTGACAGTGCATGGTCAGCGTCTGGCGCCGGGCTTGGGCTGGAATGCGTTTTTCACCCACCCAGGCGTTCAAGCAGAGTTGCGAGACCAGTTGCATCTGCCCGCTGGCGTCAGCCTGCAATCGGCCTACAGCAGTGGCGCCGAGTTCCAGCGTGAAGTCTTCGACCCCATGGTCAAGCGCCTGGCCCAAGATGAGCTGACGCGCTACGACGCCCCGGTCGACGACTTTGCCAATGGTGGCAAGCTGGCTGAGCGAGGGCTGGATGCAGCGCGCCTGGCCCTGGTGCCCCCTTTGGCACTGCTGTTCTCCCTGCTGGGCGCCATGACCCACTTGGGCAAGCTGAGCTACCTGGGCGTCAAGGGTGTACTGGGCTGGAAACCGCATTGGGGCGAGCGCATCACCCATGTGTGGCCCGTGCTGATTGGCGTGGTGGCAATGATCTGGATCACGCTGTCCTGGACAGAAAACGCCGTCACGCAAAGCCGTCTGTACGACTACATGCGCCAGCAGATGCGCGACAGCGCCCAACCCACCGTGACCTCTCAAGCTTGGAAATGGCTGCAGACCAATGGCCTGCATGTCGTGGCGGTCGGTCAGGATCTAGGCTATCCCTTGTTCGAAGGCATCCGCACGCAGGTGCTGGGCGGCATCACTTATGGCTATGAAGAATCTCACCATTAACGCCCCCCGGCGTCTGTCGGCGGCCTTCGCGGTCGCACTGCTCGGACTCACCCAAGCCGGGCTGGCTCATGCGACCTGCCAGGGCATGGTGCTGCATGCACATCGCGGTAGCCCGGATGCCCCCGAAAACGCGCTGAGCGCCATCAAACAGGCCGTGGCCGGTCCGTGGGACGGCGCAGAGACCGACATCCAACAGCTGCGCGACGGCTACTGGGTGATCCACCACGATGCCCAGGTGGGCCGAACCCTGAGCTTGCAGGGGCGCCGTGTGGCGGACCTTGACAGCACCACCTGGAAAGAGATCCGCATGAAGGATCGCAAAGGTCGTGTGACCGCCGAGCGTGCGCCTTTTCTGACCGATGTGGCCAGCGCCGCCAGTGCGTACACCGACAAGGTGCTCAACGTCGAGATCAAGCAAACCAACGCCGACTGCTTGCCCGCACAACAGGCAGTCAGCACCCTGAACCAGAACCTGCCCGCCGGCAACTGGTTTCTCACCTCGATCGATCGTCGGCAGCTGCAATGTGCCCGCCGCATGGATGCCAATGGCTACATGGGCCTCATCGTGCTGGACACGCAGGCCCTGGCACTGTCGAGCGACAACCGCTTTGCCCGCGCCAACGCCGCCCGCCTGAGCGCCCCGATCATTGATCAGGCCTACCTGAGTCGCCTGCAGCAAGAGATTGGCCGCCCCGTCGGCATCCACATCGACATCAACACCCTGACGCACAACCCGGGGCTGCTTCCGCTCGCGCGCCAGATGGCTGTGCCGGTGTTCACCTACTTTCTGGGCAATGACCGAGAACATGCGCAGGCGTTGGCCACCGTGCGCAAGCAAAGTGGCTTGCTGCCCAGCGGCGCCATCATCAACGGTCAACCCGACACCTTCTGCAGCGCACTGGGCTCGCCATGAGTGAAGATCAAACCCTGCCGCCAGGCAAGATCCTGGGCATCGTTGCCGAGCACATCGAACCCGTTACCCGGTTTGATGCCCAAGATCTAAGCGAAGCCAAGCCCGAGACCGCTTTCCAGGTCGAGGTGTCGCTGCAGTTGGATCAGTCTGTGAGCTTTGATACCACCACCACCCACGGCGCCGCCAAGCTGTCGGCTTGGGTGGACAAGGTGCACGGAGAGTCCGCGTTTTGCAGTGAGTTAAGCGATCGCCTCCACAAGGCACAACGTGAAGCACCCCAAGCCATCGCAGCATGGGCACAGGACAACGCCGGCCACTATCGTCGGCTGCTGCCGGCCAACGCGTGCTTCATCTCGGCACCGGGACCCGTCGGTTACGAACACACCTGCACCACCTGCTCGGGCGCGTGTCGCGTCACCTGCCCCTCGTGCTACGGGCGAGGACGAACCGATTGCACCCACTGCTATGGGTCCGGCAAGATCAACTGCTACAGCTGTCACGGCAGCAAGAAGGTGTCGTGTTCAAGCTGCTACGGGCGCGGCAACTGGAGCGAGCAGGTCAGCGAATCCACCTGGAGTCACACGAGCAACAGCTATGTGACCACCTACCGCACCGTGCACCACAACTGCTCGGCGTGCTACGGCAGTGGCCAGACCACCTGCCACAGTTGCGGATACGACGGCAAGATTTCGTGCGGGGTGTGCTCGGGGCAGGGGCACATCAACTGCATGCGCTGCAACACCACCGGTCAGGTGGATTGCAGTGCGTGCCTGGCCAGCGGCATTCAGCATGTGTGGGGAACGGTCAAGGCCACGGTGGCACACGACGAGCAACTGAGCATTGCCACGGACAACGCCACCGTTCAGCAGTTGATCGAGACCCGTCTACCCCGGGAAAACTTGCCGGAGTTCGGTGCACTGACCCACGTCGAGCATCGCCCGCAAGGCAGCTGGCTGAGCACACAGCATACCGTTCAGTTGGATGTTCGCGAGGCCAACGTGCAGGCCAGTGGCGAAACCTTTGTGCTGTACGGCTTTGGGCCGGACGCCAAGGTGTTCAGCTTCGAAAACATCGCCGGCCACATGCTGACCGAGGATCTGGAACGACTGGAAGCCTGCGTGTCCCAAGCGTCCAAGTGGCGTCGGCAAAAGGGCAGCGATTTGCTGGACACCACGGCCGACTTCCTGCGCTCAGAATTGAACTTGCTGCTGGCCGAAAAGGTGGCCGACCACAGCGCATCCCCCGATGCCGCCGCACAAGCGGTGGAAGCGCACTTCACCGGGCTGGTGGACGCCTCCTACGTTAGCCGCGCCACCCAGGCGCTGCGCGGCGCCCTGGCCCGTCTGTATGGCACCGAACTGCTGGAGCCTGCTGCCTCCTTGTGTGGCTTGAGTGCCCTGGCCGCCGGCGTGCAATATGGCTTTGGCTTTCACAACGGCCACGCTGGCGTGGCGGTGCTGACCAGCCTCTTGGGCGGTGCGGTGGCCTGGTTTGGTCTGGAGTGGCTGACCCGCCGCCGGATTGCACGCCGCTTTGAGGCCGATTTCGGCAAGCGGGTGGTGCAGCAGCTCGCCGCCAACGGCAGCATCAAGCGCTGGCGCATGGGGGTGGGGGGCGCGCTCCTGGCGGCCAACGTGCTGGCCATCATGGGCACCAATGCCTTGCCACCGGTGCGCGCTCACAAGCAAGAACTGGCTGCACAGGCGGCCACCGATCAGTTGCTGATCAGCTGGCTGAGCGCCGGTGCCGACGCCGACCTGCGGCAACGCACCTATCCGGACCATGCGCAACTGGTCAAACGCGCAGAAGCCGGTGACCAGCGTGCGCTGGTGGTGCTGGCCTGGCAGCTGTTGCTCGGAACCGGGCAGACCCCCAAAGACGTGGCCGAAGCAGGCAAATGGCTGGACAAAGCACGCAGCGAAACGATGCAAAGCGGACTGTGGCAAACCGCCAAGGCGGTTCAGATCCTGAACCAGGACGCCATGCCGGACGACCTGCGTGCTGCGGCCCAAAAGCTCAACGAGGGCGCGAAGCAAGGCCATGCCGAAGCACGCTACTGGCTGGCCCGCCTGTATCTGGCCGAACACAGCCCGGTGCACGACGCCCGCCAAGGCATCAAGCAACTGACCCAGGCGGCGGACCAGCGCCACGCGCATGCCGCGCTGCTGCTGGGCCAAAAGTACGCCAACGGCAACGGCGTGCCCCGCAACCTCAACCAAGCCCGCCGCTACCTGTTCACGGCATCCGGTGCTGGCTTGGCCGAGGCCAATGAGGTGTTGAATCAGCTGAAGTAAGCCGCTTACTTCGCCAGCTCGGCGCGCATCGCGTCGATCACCGCCTTGTAGTCGGGCTGGCCGAAGATGGCGCTGCCCGCCACGAAGGTGTCTGCCCCGGCATCGGCCACACGGCGAATGTTGTCGACCTTCACGCCACCGTCGATTTCCAGGCGGATATCGCGGCCGGACGCGTCGATGATCTTGCGCACCTTCTCGGCCTTGCGCAGGGTGCTGTCAATGAAGCTCTGACCGCCAAAGCCGGGGTTCACGCTCATCAGCAGCACCACGTCCACCTTGTCGATCACCCACTCCAGCACGTCCACCGGCATGGCGGGGTTGAACACCAGACCCGCCTGGCAGCCCTCAGCCTTGATCAGTTGCAGCGTGCGGTCCACGTGGGTGGAGGCATCAGGGTGGAACGTGATGATGTCGGCGCCCGACTTGGCAAAGGCTTGCGCCAGCGCGTCCACCGGCTGCACCATCAGGTGCACGTCAATCGGCACGGCCGTGCCATCGGCCTTGACGGCGTGCTTGCGCAGGGCCTGACAGACCATGGGCCCGAAGGTCAGGTTGGGGACGTAGTGGTTATCCATCACGTCGAAGTGGATCCAGTCGGCGCCCGCGTCGATGACGTTGCGCACTTCCTCGCCCAGGCGGGCGAAATCGGCAGACAGGATGCTGGGGGCGATGCGGAAGGTGCGTGACATGAGGGGCCTCGTGGAAATCAAGGCACCCATTGTAGAAAAAGACACCCCTACGGGTGGGCGGGTTATGTGAAAGAGCCCACGGAACCCTTCTGCCTAGAATGGGTCCAATGAGCAAAGCTGAGTTCACCTGCACGGTCGTGCCCGCTTATCTGGAGGACCAAAGCCAGCCAGAGCGGCACGAGTATGCGTTCTCGTACACCGTCACCATCGTCAACACCGGCGAGGTGCCCGCACAACTGATCGGCCGGCACTGGCTCATCACCGATGCCACCGGCCACATTGAAGAAGTGCGGGGCCTGGGCGTGGTGGGGCATCAACCCCTGCTGCAACCGGGCGAGCAGTTCGAGTACACCAGCTGGACGCGCCTGAACACGCCGCATGGCGTGATGCACGGCACCTATTTCTGCATGACGGACGACGCCCGCTCATTCGAAGCCCCGATCCCGGCTTTCACCTTGGCGAGGCAGCAGTCCCTTCACTGATGGCGCTGACTTCCCTTCGCAACACCCTGCAACGACAACCCTGGTGGCCCCGGCCCGGCAACGGCTTCGACATCGCCGACTGGCTGGATCAGGCCGATGCGCAAGCGAGCCTGGCGGAACGCCACATCTGGTTGATCCGGCTGGTGGACTGGCTGCGCAGGGGCGAACCCGTCAGTGGCGCGGCCTTCGTCTTGCACCTGATCGGGCAGCAGCCCGAACGACGCGCCCGTGTGGTCGCGCTGCTGGCCACCCTGTGGCGTGATGTGGATGTGGCCGCCTTGCTGGCCGATTACGGCTTTGCCCCGCGCACCAGCTTTCTGAGCGAACTGGGCGAGCGGCTGCGGCGGCGCCTGATGCCGCTGAGCCCCGACACCACGGACCTGGGCACCCTGTTTGACCTGATCTTTGATCATCCGGACGATGCGACATGGGTCGCTGCACTGGATGAGCCCACACTGGATGCTCTGGGCGCGCTGTGGACCGATGCGATGGCGGCCGCCAGCGCCAGCATGCCTGCCGCGAACACCCCGGCGCTGGGATGGCGCGAGCCGTTCTTTGACGCGATGCTGTATCTGGCCACGCAGATTCGGGCCACGGGTTTCTCGCCCGCCTTTCGCTCACGCATGGGTGTGCGTGTGGATGCCGACTTCGATGCCCTGCCAACGTCTGCCGAGCAAATGCATGCAGATGCCAGCGTGCGTCAGGCTTTCCGGCAGTTGGCACGGGTCACGGAACGCCTGCACGAACTGGCGCAAACCCATGCGGCCGCGGCCCCCCATGAATCCTGGCCGCCCGCCGTGCTGCAAGAAGCGCAATACCTGCGTGCCTTGCTGGACGCCTGCGCCCAAGGCGCGCAGGGCCTGCACGGACACCTGGAAGAGCATGGCATTTCGGTGGACCTGGTCTTCCAGATCGACCAATTGTGTGAGCGCTGCCACCGCCTGGCCCGCTTGCTGGACGTCGTGCTGTCCCCGCAACCCGGCGCCGATTTGCGGGGCTTGTTGCTGACCCTGGTGCAGGTGGGCGGAGAGCGCCGCAGCATCCGCAATCTGGTGGCCCAGCACCACTCGCAACTGGCCCGCAAGGTGGCCGAGCGCAGCGCCGAAACCGGCGAACACTACATCACCCGCACACGCGCCGAATACTGGGACATGCTCCAGCGCGCAGCGGGCGGAGGCCTGGTGCTGGCAGGCACCACGTTCATGAAGTTCGCGGTGTTTGCCTTGGGTCTGTCCCCGTTCTGGACAGGACTGGGCGCGGGACTCAACTACGCCGCCAGCTTTGTGCTCGTGCAATGGCTGCATTTCACGGTGGCCACCAAGCAGCCAGCCATGACCGCACCCGCCATGGCCGCCAAGCTGGCCAACACCCGCGACGAGGCCGCCATCGAAGGCTTTGTGGACGAAGTGGCCCATCTGGTGCGCTCTCAGGTGGCGGGCATCGTGGGCAACCTAGCTGTGGTCGCGCCGGTGGTACTGGGCATTCAAGGTCTGGCCTGGTGGCTGAGTGGCCGCCCCCTGATCAGCGAGGCAGAAGCCCATTACGTCTTGCACAGCTTGAGTTTGTGGGGCCCCACCGCCTGGTATGCGGCTTTCACCGGCGTGCTGCTGTTTGCCTCCAGCTTGCTGGCCGGGTGGGCAGAAAACGCCTTCGTGCTTCATCGGCTCGACAGTGCCCTGCGCTGGAACCCGCGTGTGCAGGCCTGGCTGGGCCCGGCGCGCGCAGCACGCTGGGCCGGCTGGTGGCGCGACAACGTATCGGGCCTGGCCGCCAACATCTCGCTGGGTCTGATGTTGGGTCTGGTCCCGATGGTGGCCACCTTCATGGCTTTGCCACTGGATGTTCGCCACGTGACCTTGTCCACCGGGCAGATTGCGGCGGCGGTGGGGACCCTGGGTCCGGCCGTTTGGCATGATCCGGCGCTGTGGTGGTGCGTGGCGGCCATCCCCGTCACGGGCTTGCTGAATGTCGGGGTGAGCTTTGTTCTGGCACTGCGTGTGGCCGTCCGTTCTCGCAATGTGCGGGTGGGCGAGCGCGCCAGACTGTGGGGTGCCATTCGCCATCGCTTGCTGCGCCGCCCTTTGAGTTTTTTCTGGCCCGCGCGCAGCTGACTGACGCGCCCTCGGCACATCCCGCACAATGGCTTTCATGAGTGTTTTGTCGTTCCGTTTGTTTTCTCGCGCCCTGCAGGGGGCGGCCAGTGTGATCGCCGTGGCGAGTTTGGTCGCGTGCAGCACCTCACCACGCCTGGATCGGCCTGCCGCGCCCATTCAGGACAACTCGCGCACCCCCGCCGCTGCCGATGCCACCACGCCCCCGCTCGATCTGAGCCTGGCCTGGCCGCGCGGCAAGGCGCAATGGCTGCCGGCACGCTGGGAAGATCTGCCGGGCTGGGAAGCCGACCGGCTGCAGGAGTGGTGGCCTGCCTTGTGGCGCAGTTGCCAGAAGCCCGCCGCCGGCTGGCAACAGGTCTGCACCGATGTGCGCAAGCTGGGTCCCCAATGGGGTCAGCAAGTGGACGACGGCTTTGTGCGCCAATGGGTGCAAAGTCGTCTGCAACCCTGGCGCGTGGTGTCGGTCGATGGTCGCCCGTCGGGCTTGCTGACCGGCTACTTCGAGCCCCTGCTGGAAGGTCGCCGCCGCCCGGATGATCGCTTCAAATACCCCCTGCACCGCACCCCGCAAGGGCTGGGACAGCGCAAGCCCTTTTTCAGCCGCAGCGAACTGGAAACCTCCCCAGAGGGACAAGCCGCGCTCCGCGGGCGTGAATTGGTCTACCTGGCGGACCCCCTCGATGTGCTGCTGATTCAGGTGCAAGGCTCGGGCCGCATCAAGCTGCAAGACGAAACCACCCCGCAGGGCACGCCACGTGTGGTCCGCCTGGCATTTGGCGGGCACAACGACCAACCTTACATGTCGGTGGCACGCTGGCTGGTGGACCAGGGTGCCTTCCCGTTGGAGCAGGCCTCCTGGCAAACCATCCGCACATGGGCCCAGGCCAATCCGGACCGGGTGCCCGACATGATGCGGGCCAACCCGCGCGTGGTCTTCTTCAAGGAAGAGGCCTTGCCTGATCCTGAGCTGGGTCCGCAAGGCGCCCAAGGCGTGGCCCTGACGCCCGGCCGCTCCATCGCCGTCGACCGAGACAGCGTGCCGCTGGGCACCCCGGTCTGGGTGGACAGCACCAAACCTCAGGCCTGGGCGGCCACGCCACCACCCAGCCAGCCTTTGCAACGGCTGGTCATGGCACAAGACACGGGCGGGGCCATCCTGGGCGCCGTGCGCGCTGACTTCTTCTGGGGCTGGGGGGATGACGCGCTGGCCATGGCAGGGCGCACCAAACAGAGTCTGGCAATGTGGGTCCTGTGGCCCAGTCCACAGCGCCCCTGACCGGCCGCCCTGGTCTGTGAACTAGGACCGGGTTGCCCTGTTCATGCCAGGGTCACTGTCGGTGCAAATGCTGCATATTGCAAGCATCTGGCATCTTGCTGACCCCATGGACACGTTTTTCTGGCTCGACCGCCCGGGCTTTGATCCGCACTTGCTGATGTACGGAGACCACGATCCCTGGCTGGTCGTGCTCTCCGTGGGCTTGGCCATTTTTGCCTCGACCATGGGGCTGCAGGCCGCACAGCATGCGCGCACCCAAGCCGTGTTCCGCCAGCGCATGCTCACCCTGTTGGTGGGCAGCGTGTCGCTGGGGGGCGGCGTGTGGGCCATGCATTTCATCGGGATGCTGGCCTTTCGGCTGTGCACCACCGTCAGCTATGACCCGCTGATCACGGTGCTGTCGATGCTGCCCAGCGTGGGTGCGTCCTGGATCGCCCTGAACCTGTTGACCCATGAGCACATCGACGGTCGCCAGTTGACGATCGCCGGGGTATTGGTGGGCGCGGGCATCGGGGCCATGCATTACACCGGCATGGCGGCGATGCGCCTGGCTCCCCTGCTGCGCTACGACCCGTGGATGTTTGCCCTGTCGATCGTGGTGGCGGTGAGCCTCGCCATCGTGGCCCTGTGGGTGAAATTCGGCTTGGCAGCGCGGTTTCCAAACGCCAGTCCATTGGGTCTGACGGGCATCGCCGGAACGGTCATGGGCTTGGCCATCTCGGGCATGCATTACACGGGGATGGCGGCGGCCCGCTTCATCGGCACCCCCACGTCCACCGAGGAACTCAGCTCGGCCTCGCAGTTGCCCATGGCCTTGTCGATTGCGCTGGCCATGGTGGTGTTCACGGTGATGAGTGCGGCCATCGCCGGTCTGGCACGCTACCGTCAGTTGCTGGCTCAAATGGCGTCCAAGCAGGCCCGCTTGCGCGCCATCACCGAAACGGCCACCGATGGCATCGTGGTCTTTGACCATCTGGGCATCATCCACAAGTTCAACCCCAGCGCCGAGCGCATTTTTGGCCGCGCGGCAGAAGACATGCTGGGGCACAGCATCACCACGGTGATGATCGCGCCGTACAAGCAGATGGCCGAGACCTCGTTCCCGCAGTTTCTGGGGGAGATCGAGCGCGCCATGGGGCAGGAGGTGGAGACCCACTGCATCCACACCGATGGCCGACGCATTCCCCTGCGGCTGGTGATGGGGCGCATGAAGTCCCTCCAAGAGCGCCTGTACGTGGCCTTCCTGACCGACATCAGCGAGCGCAAGCGCATGGAAGAGGCGCTGCGTGACAGTGAGGCGCAATTCCGCTCCCTCATCGGCAACATCCCGGGCATTTCCTACCGCTGCCGTGTCGAACCGGGTTGGCCCATGGTCTACATCAGCAGCGCCACCGAGCGCATCACCGGCTGGCCAGCCTCGGCCTTCATGGGCGCCACGCCCGAGGTGCGCTTCGCCGATCTGGTATCGACAGACGATGTGCGACGCATTGCCGACATCGTCAAGCGTGCGACCGACACCGATCAGCAATTCGTGCTCGAGTTCCAGTTGCGCACCCGCCAGGGTGACCTGCGGTGGATGTGGGGCAACGGCAGCATCGTTCGTGCCAGTGACCAGAGCGTGATGTGGATCGACGGCGTCTTGCTGGACATCACCGAGCGCCGGGAAATGGAAAACGAGCTGGTCGAGGCCAAGAACCGCGCCGAAGCCGCCGCCGTGGCACGCAGCACCTTCCTGGCCAACATGAGCCATGAAATCCGCACCCCCATGAACGCCATCATTGGCTTCACTGAAGTGGTGCTCAACGGGCCGCTGGAAGCAGAACAGCGGCGGCACCTGGAAACCGTGCACAAGTCGGCACGCAGTCTGCTGTACCTGCTCAATGACATCCTGGACACGTCGAAGCTGGACCGTGGTGCGGTCGAGCTGGAAAGCCTGGTCTTTTCCTTGCCGGATCTGATTCAGCAGTTGTGCGCCGAGCAGTCGATTCAGGCGGGACGCAAGAACCTGGTGTTGCGCAGCGATTGCGCGACCTCGGCTGGCGTCGTGCGGGGAGATCCGCATCGGCTGCGCCAGGTTTTGCTGAATCTGGTGGGCAATGCCATCAAGTTCACCGAGCACGGAGAGGTCAGCCTGAGTTGTGAGCGAGAGGGTGACTGGATGCACTTTGCCGTGCAAGACACCGGCATTGGCATCGCCCCCGAGCGCCTGGCCACCATTTTCGAGGCCTTCACCCAGGCCGATGCTTCCATGAGCCGCCGCTTCGGCGGAACGGGCCTGGGCACCACGATTGCCAAACAGCTGACCGAGCTGATGGGCGGCCGCATCTGGGTGGAAAGCCGTCTGGGCCAGGGCAGCACCTTCCATGTGGTCGTACCGCTGCCCGCCTGTGACGCGCCGGTCAACACCTCGATGCGCCCCGAATCGACCGCACTGCAACTGCCCCCCATGCGAATCTTGGTGGTCGATGACGTGCCGCAAAACACCGAACTGTTGTGCGTGGTCCTGGGGCGTCAAGGCCATCACCTGGTGGTGGCACACGATGGCCAGGAAGCGCTGGCACGCTATGCAGAAGGCCCCGTCGACGTGGTGCTGATGGATGTCCAGATGCCCGTGATGGATGGGCTGAGCGCCTGTCGTGCCATTCGCCGCCTGGAGCAGGAACAGGGGCGCCCCCACACACCGGTCATCGCCTTGTCGGCGAGCGTGCAGGAGTCAGACCGGGCTGCTGCCCTGGATGCGGGCATGGATGGCTTTGCGCACAAGCCGCTCGACATGGTCGCGCTGATGCATGAGATCAGCCGTGTCACGGGCATGGCCGGGCACACGATCACGTCCGACGCCCACGCAGGTGCCACGTCGGTCGCCACGCCCTCCATCTGGCTCGACATGCCTCAGGGCTTGGCCCGCTGGGGCGATGCACAGGCTTATCACCGGGCGTTGCAGCAGTTCAGTCAGCAACAGCAGGCCTGGCTCCTGGCACCCGAGCAGGTCGAGCCCCCCGTCCCCCTCGACGCCTTGATCGCGCAAGCCCACCGGCTCAAAGGGGCCGCCAGCAACCTGGGCCTGATCGGTCTGAGCCAGCATGCAGCGGTGCTAGAGCGCTTCACACCCGACACGCCCGCCGCCCTGCGCACGCAAGCCTGGGCCAATCTGCGCGAGGCCATCGAAGCCACCTTGACGGCCTTGGCGGCCGTGACGTCACCCTTGCCCCCTGACGCGGCCACCACACAGGCAGCGTCCCCCGGTCCATCGGCGGCACAACGCCAGGCCTGGGTGACGCAAGCCGAACAACTGCGACAAGGCTTTGTCCGCGGAGAATGCCTGGAGCCGCTGTTCACGCAGTTCTGTCTCGCTGTTCAGCCCCACGTCTCGGGCGCCGTGCTGAACACGCTGGTTCAGGCCAACGATGACTTTGACTTCGACGCCGCGGCACAGGCCCTGGTGTCGCTGCAAGACGCCCTGCGGGCGAAAGGACCGCACGATGTCTGAGACCGATCCCGCCAAGCGCGCCACGCTCTTGATCGTTGACGACGAGCCGACCAACCTCCAGGTCTTGCGCCAGATCCTGCAAGCGGACTACCGGCTGCTGTTTGCGCGAGACGGCCACAAGGCGCTGGAGCTGGCGCGACAGGAGCAACCCAACCTCATCTTGCTGGATGTGATGATGCCCGGCCTCACCGGCCACGCAACCTGTCAGGCCCTCAAGGCCGACCCCAACACCCGCCAGATCCCGGTCATCTTCGTCACCGCGCTGTCCGAGACCGACAACGAAGCACTGGGCTTTGAACTGGGCGCCGTGGACTACCTCATCAAGCCGGTCAGCCCGGCCATCGTCAAGGCACGGGTGCGCAACCACCTCTCGCTGGTGCGCATGGAGGAGCTGCTGCAGTCCCGCATGGAAATCATCGAGCGACTGGGGCGTGCCGCCGAGTACAAAGACAACGAAACCGGTCTGCATGTCATCCGCATGAGCCATTACGCGCAGACCTTGGCGCGCGCCGCCGGATGGTCGGCCGATGCTGCCGAGGAACTGCTGACCGCAGCGCCCATGCACGACATTGGCAAGATCGGCATTCCTGACCAGATCCTGTTGAAGCCCGGACCCCTGAGCGCAGAAGAATGGGCCGTCATGCGCACCCACCCGCAAATCGGCGCCGACATCATCGGGGAGCATCCCTCCAGCCTGCTCAAGCTCGCGCGCGAAATTGCGCTGCACCACCACGAGAAGTGGGACGGCAGCGGCTATCCCTTTGGCTTGCAGGGCGAGGCCATTCCGGCTTCCGCACGCATCGTCGCCATTGCCGATGTGTTCGATGCACTCACCACGGCCCGTCCCTACAAACAGGCCTGGCACGTTGACGACGCCCTGGCACAACTGCAAAAGGACCAGGGGAAACACTTCGACCCCACGCTGGTGGCGCAGTTCATGACCGTCTTGCCCGAGATCCTGGCCACCCGAGTTCGACACCAAAATGCCGATTTCGCGTTTTTGGTGAAGCCGCTTCCATGTGAATCAACGACTTATGCACATTTTTGCGGAAGTTTTGTAGTGGCAACTGCATGAATGCTTTGTAGTGGCGCAATTGGG
>NZ_JBLIZW010000111.1:0-22619 GCF_048860245.1 Aquabacterium sp.
ACTTTGCTTTTGTAGGCCAGTCGCAAGAACTAGCGTCCGCCAGTCGCAGAAGTGTGGCGCCAGTCGCAACTAATTTGGCGCCCTACGCCTGGATCATCAAGCATCAATGTTCGTCGCCCGCAGCGCGTTGGTCTCGATGAAGTCACGACGTGGCTCCACCTCGTCACCCATGAGCATGGTGAACACGCGATCAGCCTCGATGGCGTCCTCAATCTGCACACGCAGCAAACGGCGCACATTCGGATCCATCGTGGTTTCCCACAGCTGCTCGGGGTTCATTTCACCCAAACCCTTGTAGCGCTGGCGGCCCACCGAGCTTTCGGCTTGCTGCAGCAGCCAGGCCATGGCCGCACGGAAGTCGACCACCTTGGCCTCTTTCGCCTTCTCGCCTTCGCCCCGACGTACCACGGCATCTTCCGTCAGCAGGTCCTTGAAGGTGACACCGGCCTTGCTCAGCGCTTCGTAGTCGGCACCATGCACAAAATCGGCATTGATGATGCTGTACTTCGTATTGCCGTGGAAGATGCGGCTGATGCGCAGGATGTGCTTGTCCGTGCGGGCATCGTGCTCGGCCGTCACCTCGGCGTTGTGCAGCGCGCCCTTGAGGGCGGCGGCACTGGCTTCGGCATCGGCCAGCGTGTCCAGGTTCAGGGTCAGGCCATTGGCAATCGCACGCAGCGCTTCCACGTCCATCCAGTTGCTCAGGCGGTCCACCACGCTGCGCGCGGTCACATAGGCCTGGGCCAGCTCGGCCAGCGCCTCGCCGCCGATGGCGGGCTTGCCCTGGCCGGGCTCCACCACCGCGCCGTCGAGCGCCACCTTCATCAGGTACTCGTCCAGGGCGCCCGCGTCCTTCAGGTATTGCTCCTGCTTGCCATGCTTGACCTTGTAGAGCGGGGGCTGCGCAATGTAGATGTGGCCGCGCTCAACCAGCTCCGGCATCTGACGGAAGAAGAAGGTCAGCAGCAGGGTCCGGATGTGGGCGCCGTCCACGTCCGCATCGGTCATGATGATGATGCGGTGGTAGCGCAGCTTGTCCGGATTGAAATCGTCGTTGCCCGCACCGCGGCCAATGCCGGTGCCCAGCGCCGTGATCAGCGTGAGGATTTCATTGCTGGTCAGCAGCTTTTCGTAGCGGGCCTTCTCCACGGTCAGGATCTTGCCGCGCAGGGGCAGGATGGCCTGGAACTTCCGGTCACGACCTTGCTTGGCCGAGCCGCCGGCGGAGTCACCCTCCACGATGTAGATTTCGCACAGCGCGGGGTCTTTTTCCTGGCAGTCGGCCAGCTTACCGGGCAGGCCCAAGCCGTCGAGCACGCCCTTGCGGCGCGTCATCTCACGGGCCTTGCGGGCGGCTTCACGGGCACGCGCCGCTTCCACGATCTTGCCGCAGATGATCTTGGCGTCGGTCGGGTTCTCCAGCAACCAGTCGGTCAGCAAGCGCGAGACGATTTCTTCCACCGGCGCACGCACTTCCGACGACACCAGCTTGTCCTTGGTCTGGCTCGAGAACTTGGGCTCGGGCACCTTCACCGACACCACGCAGGCCAGGCCTTCGCGCATGTCATCGCCACCGACTTCGACCTTGGCCTTCTTGGCCAATTCGTTGTCTTCGATGTACTTGTTGATCACGCGGGTCATGGCCGCGCGCAGGCCGGTCAGGTGGGTGCCACCGTCGCGCTGCGGAATGTTGTTGGTGAAACAGAGCACATTCTCGTTGTAGCTCTCGTTCCACTGCATGGCCACTTCGACACCCACGTTGGTGCCGTTCTCCGACACCTTGTCGCCCTGCGCATGAAAGATGCTCGGGTTGAGGATGTTCTTGCCCTTGTTGATGAACTCCACAAAGCCCTTGACGCCACCGGCGTAGGCAAAGTTGTCTTCCTTGTTGTGGCGCTCGTCGATCAGTCGGATCTTGACGCCGTTGTTCAGGAAGCTGAGTTCACGCAGGCGCTTGGCCAAAATGTCGTAGTGATACTCGTTGTTCTCTTTGAAGATCTCGGTGTCCGGCAGGAAGTGCACCTCGGTGCCACGCTTGTCGGTTTCGCCGATGATCTTCATCGGGCTGACTTCAACGCCGTCGCGAACCTCGATCAGCCGGTCTTGCGGCACGCCCTGCTTGAACTCGATGTAATGCACTTGGCCATCTCGGCGCACCGTCAGGCGCAGCCACTTCGACAGGCCATTCACGCAAGACACGCCCACGCCGTGCAAACCGCCCGACACCTTGTAGCTGTTCTGGTTGAACTTACCGCCGGCGTGCAGCTCGGTCAGGGCGATTTCAGCGGCAGAGCGCTTGGGCTCGTGCTTGTCATCCATCTTGACACCGGTCGGGATACCGCGGCCGTTGTCGCTGACGGAAATCGAATTGTCGGTGTGGATGGTGACGACGATGTCATCACAATGCCCCGCCAAGGCTTCGTCGATGGAGTTGTCCACCACTTCGAAGACCAGGTGGTGCAGACCCGTGCCATCAGACGTGTCGCCGATGTACATGCCCGGGCGCTTGCGGACCGCCTCCAGGCCTTCCAGAATCTGGATGCTGCCTTCGCCATAGCCCGTGTCAGCGGATGCCGCGACGGGAGTTTGTGGCTGCTGATCAGGTTGGATGGCGTCGGTCATGGGTACAAGCGCTTGGTAAAGGATGGACCAGCGATGTGGTTCCAGAAATGGAAAAGGGATCCCCGATTTGACAATGGGGGACCCCTATTCTAGCCCGTGCCCGTCAGGGCCCGATGGAGAGAGCTGTCGCAGGCATGCCTCAGATGCGCATCGGCATCACGACGTACTTGAAACCCTCGAACTCGGGGTTGGTGATCAGCGCCGAGCTGTTGGCGTCCTGCAATGACACGGTCACCATGTCCTGGCTCATGTTGGCCAGCACATCCATCAGGTAGCTGACGTTGAAGCCGATTTCGAAGCTGTCGCCGCCGTAATCGATTTCGATCTCTTCCTTGGCCTCTTCCTGCTCGGCGTTGCTCGAGGCAATGCCCAGCAAACCGGGCTGGAAGTTCAGGCGCACGCCCTTGAACTTGTCTGAGGTCAGGATGGCCGCACGTTGCAGCGAAGCCAGCAAAGCGGCACGACCCAGCGTGATGTGGTGCTTGTGGTTCTTGGGAATGACGCGGTTGTAGTCGGGGAACTTGCCCTCGACCAGCTTGGTCACGAACTCCAGCCCCCCGAAGCTGAACTTTGCCTGGTTGCCGGCAAAGCGCATTTCGATCATCTGCTCTTCGCCGTCCTTGCTCTTGCCTTCGTCCTTGAGCAGACGCTGCAACTCCAGCACGGTCTTGCGCGGCAGGATGACTTCCTGCTTGGGCATGTCCACATCCAGATTGGCCTGGGCCAGCGCCAGACGGTGGCCATCGGTGGCCACGAGGGTCAGGCTGTTGCCTTCGGCCACGAACAGGATGCCGTTGAGGTAGTAGCGGATGTCGTGCACCGCCATGGCGAAGTGCACCTGACCAATCAAGGACTTCAGCGTCTTTTGCGGCACGCTGAAAGCCGGACCGAAATCAGCGGCTTCCTGCACCAGCGGGAAATCTTCAGCAGGCAGGGTCTGCAAGGTGAAGCGGCTCTTGCCACCTTGCAGCGTCAGTTTGTTTTGCGCAGCCGTCAGCGACACGATCTGGTCAGCAGGCAGGCTCTTGAGGATGTCCCCCAGCTTCTTGGCCCCCACGGTGGTGGCGTAGTCCCCTTCATCGCCATCCAGCTGGGCCGTGGTCCGAATCTGAATTTCCAGATCGCTGGTGATCAATTCTAGCGAAGGACCCTGCTTACGCAAAAGAACATTGGCCAAGATGGGCAAGGTGTGGCGGCGTTCCACGATCCCAGCCACGGATTGCAGGGCGGCAAGAACTTTTTCCTGGGCTGCTTTCAACACAATCATCTTAGTCTTTCAAATTGGTCGTTGTAGTAGAGGGCGACCTTTTCTGTGAACAACGCTATTTTGTCCTGATCCTTCAAGGATTTAGCCGCAGGACAAGCCTGTGGATCCTACCCCGGTTCGAGATGGGGACAAGAGACAACAACTCTGGAAAAACCCCAAACCCTGTGGACAAGCGACCACTTGTTCAATTTTTGTCCACAACCTTGTTGGCTTGACAGCCTATCAGCTCATTTGGCAGGGGGCTTGAAACGCGTCAAAACGGGCACAGAGGGCTGTGAACAAGCCTGTTCATCAAAAAAGGACAACCGCCTGGTTTTCCACACGCACAAGCCGTTTTGACAAGTTGTTGTGCA
Source organism: Aquabacterium sp. (assembly GCF_048860245.1). Lineage (GTDB taxonomy): Bacteria > Pseudomonadota > Gammaproteobacteria > Burkholderiales > Burkholderiaceae_C > Aquabacterium. The sequence goes on from NZ_JBLIZW010000111.1 coordinate 4,243, forward strand.
ACTGTCCCTGTCTTCCGAGCCTTGAACTCCACAGACTTTGAGCGCATGCAACTGCTTGATTGGACTGAGGAAAAGTGACTTGTCCACACAAAAAGCACGCCTCTACTACAACCACCAAGGAGATATTGAAGAGATAGTGTTGTGGAGAAAAAAAAGGAGGCCGAAGCCTCCTTGGTGTCTGTGTCGCGATGCGATCAGCCTTTGAGCGTTTGCTCCAGCACGTGGAGCTGTTGGTTCAGCTCGGTGTCCTTGCTGCGCTCGCTGGCAATCTTGCGCACGGCATGCAACACGGTGGTGTGATCGCGGCCACCGAACAGTTCGCCGATCTCGGGCAAGCTCTTTTGCGTCAGTTCCTTGGCCAGGTACATGGCAATCTGACGTGGCTTGGCGATCGAAGCCGGACGTTTCTTCGAGTACATGTCCGCGACCTTGATCTTGTAAAAATCGGCCACGGTCTTCTGGATGTTTTCGACCGAGATCTGGCGGTTCTGGATGGACAGCAGGTCCTTCAGGGCTTCGCGTGCCAGATTGATTGTGATCTCCTTGTGGCTGAACTTGGCGAAGGCCAGCACTTTGCGCAGGGCACCTTCGAGTTCACGCACGTTGGCGCGCACGTTCTTGGCCACGAAGAACGCCACGTCTTCCGGCAGGTCCACCGCTTCCTGGCGGGCTTTCTTGATCAGAATCGCCACGCGCATTTCCAGCTCGGGCGGCTCAATGGCCACGGTCAAGCCGGAATCAAAACGTGAGGTCAGGCGCTCATCGATGTTGGCCAGACCCTTGGGGTAGGTGTCCGACGTCATGATGATGTGGGCCTTCTTGGCCAGCAGCGCTTCGAAAGCGTTGAAAAACTCTTCCTGCGTCCGATCTTTGCCCGCAAAGAACTGCACATCGTCGATCAGCAGCAGATCGAGGTTGTGGTACTTGGCCTTGAGTTCGTCAAAGGTCTTGCGCTGGTAGTTCTTCACCACATCCGAGATGAACTGCTCGGCGTGCAGGTACAGGATGCGCGCATCGGGCTTGTCAGCCAGCAAGGCGTTGCCCACAGCGTTCATCAAGTGGGTTTTGCCCAGACCCACGCCACCGTAGATGAACAGCGGGTTGTACATCTGGCCGGGGGCGCCGGCCACATGCAGGGCCGCGGTGCGGGCCATCTGGTTGGCGCGACCGGGCACGAGGTTGTCAAACGTCAGCGCCGGGTTGAGGCCCATGACCTGAGGTTGACTGCGCGGTGCACGGCTCGGCTCTTGAGCCTGTGGATAGTTGGGGGCAGCTGGCGATGCCGCTTGCTGCGCCATTTGCGGCGGCATGGCCGGCGCGTACTGCGCATTGGGCGGCAGCATGCGACCTGGCATGGCCATCGGAGGGCGGGCACCCGTGGTCGCCGGCATCGCAGCGCGTGGCGCCAGACTGATGTCCATGCGCAGTTCGCCCCCATGCAGCTCGTGGAGAATGGCTTCGAGGCGGGCGCTGTACTGGGTACGGATCCAGTCGAGCATGAAGCGGTTGGGCACGCGCACGTTCACCAAGGTCAGCCCATCGTCTTGCAGGCTGACATCCGCAGCAGGCAGAGGGCGGATCCAGGTGTTGAACTGCTGTTCAGGCAGTTCGGTGGCCAGGCGTTCGCAAGTACGTTGCCACAGGGTGGCAGGATCGTCTTGGATCGGGCCAGCAGACAATTCGGCGGCGCTCATGTTGTGGACAAGTCCTTCTTCGGGAGGCGAATTCTAGCCGCGCTCCGCTTAGAAATCGACAGGTTATCCACAGTTTTTTGAACATGGGGTTGTGGTACAAGTTCACCGCAACGCATGACTTCTGATGCAGTCTTGTTCGAAAGGGCATTGACCAGACATAAAAAACCTGCTGTAATCGCGGGTTCGTCCGGTTAGCTGATTGAATGGCTTGCCGGGTGTACCCCGGGTGGCAATTGCATCGCCTGAGGGACATCACAAGACAAAAAAGGCTGCGCCCTGATGGGGCGGCCGCCATGAAGGACCATCATGAAGCGTACTTACCAACCTTCCAAGACCCGCCGCGCCCGTACCCACGGTTTCCTGGTGCGCATGAAGACCAAGGGTGGCCGCAAGGTCATCAATGCTCGCCGCGCCAAGGGCCGCAAGCGTCTGGGCCTGTAATTTCTGGATTCAAGGCGGGTCTGGCTCATGCCAGGTCGCTTGCCGTCCCAGTCTGGTTGGTATCTTGTCGATCCAGCCAGTACAGGCATGAACAAGGCCGGGTCTATGCCCGGCTTTGTCACGACTTGATCTCCATTTTTTACCGTGCGTCCCCCTAGCCTGAAATCAGCTGATTTCCACAGGGCGTTGGGCTCACGTCCGGTTTCGCGCACGACGCATTTCGTCTTGCACGCGCTGTGGCGTCCGCAAGTGAATGCGGTGCCTGTACCGGGTTCCGACCGCGTCTCTGAGACGCAAGCCCCCAAGTTGTCAACATCTGACGCACTGGTTGAGCCCGTGTGTGTGGATGACTGCACCGTGGAGGTGCCTGGCGCAGGTCCCCGTGGCTGGCGTCTGGGCTTGGTGTTGCCTAAAAAGCAGGCACGCCGCTCGGTGACCCGTTCCCTGATTCGACACCAGAGCCGTGAGGCTTTGCGTCGGCACGCACCGCAGGTGTGGGCCAAAGGCCGTTTCACCGCCGAGGTGGAAGGCTGGGTCGTGCGTTTGCGCGCCCCGTTTGACCGCCAATTGTTCCCCAGCGCGGCTTCCGAAGCATTGAATGCAGCCGTTCGCGCGGAACTTGACGAACTCTGGTCCCGTCTGAGCAGAGGTCAGGCATGATGTCGGCTGCTCGGTCAGTCTGGCGTGCTGTGTCATCGTGGCTGTGTGCTGCGGTCAATGCCATGCTGATCGGGGTGGTGCGCGGATACCGTTTTTTCCTCAGCCCGTGGCTGGGATCGGCGTGTCGGTTCACCCCTACTTGTTCTCAATACGCGCTGCAAGCGCTGGAGCGTCACGGGCCGGTTGCCGGTTCCTATCTGGCGGGCCGGCGCTTGTTGCGTTGCCACCCTGCTTGTGCAGGGGGGCATGATCCGGTGCCCGATCAGGCGCCGGGCCTGTTGTCCCGTTTTTGTAACCCTTCGTCGGATTCACCTCGCTCATGAATGATCTGCGTCGCACCCTGCTGTGGTCGGTGTTTGCCGTCTCACTGCTGATGTTGTGGGATGGCTGGCTGCGTCACACCGGTCAAGCATCTCTGTTTGCTCCAGCTCCGACGGTGGCAGAGGCCCCTGCTTCGGCTGCCAGCGTGACCGGTGTGCCTTCGGCGCCGGTGGCCGCTCAGGCGGCGGCGCCCGCTGTGGTGTCTTCGGCCTCTGCGCCGGCTGCACCGCATGAGCTGATCACCGTCACGACCGATGTGGTCAAGGCCACGGTCGATTCCGACGGCGGCAGCCTGGTGAAGGTCGAGCTGCTCAAGCACAAGTCTCAACAGGCTGACCAGAACATGGTCGTGCTCGACAAGACGGCCGCCCACACCTATGTGGCAGAAACCGGTCTGATTGGCAGTGCAGCGGGTCAGACCTTGCCCAATCACACCACGCCGTTTGTGGTGGTGAGCAAGGACCGCGAATTGGCACCCGGTGCCGAGTCTCTGGTCCTGACGCTGGAGTCTGCGCCCGTCAACGGCATCAAGCTGGTCAAGACCTACACCTTCAAGCGCGGTGATTACGCCATTGCGGTGAAGCAGGACGTGGTGAATGCGTCCGGTTCGGCCATTCGTCCCACCTTGTATCTGCAGCTGACCCGCGATGGCTCCACGGCCGAAGCCAACAGCAACCCGGCCTCCTTCATGGGTGGTCCGGTGGCGTACACCGGCATGGCCGTTTACAACGCCAAGGGCAAGTACCAGAAGCTGGCTTTTGACAAGCTGGCCGAAGGCAAGGTCGAGTTCGAGAAGGCCGATGACAACGGCTGGGTCGCCATGGTGCAGCACCACTTTGCTTCGGCCTGGTTGCAAAACGACCCGGTTCAGCGCGAGTTCTACGGCAAGAAGCTGGCCACCAACCTGTATGCCACCGGCATGCTGTTCGGTCTGGGCGACATTGCGGCCGGTCAGTCCAAGTCTTTCGAGTCGACGCTGTTTGTCGGCCCTCAGGAAGAAAACAAGCTGAAGGCCCTGGCGCCCGGTTTGGAGTACACCAAGGACTACGGCTGGACGCACATCATGGCGGCGCCGCTGTTCTGGTTGCTCGACAAGCTGCACGGTGCCATCGGCAACTGGGGTTGGGCGATCGTGGCCCTGGTGGTGCTCTTGAAGGCGGCGTTCTACTGGTTGAACGCCAGTGCTTACCGCTCGATGGCCAAGATGAAGGCGCTGAATCCGCGCATTCAGCAGCTGCGTGAAAACATGAAGGACAACCCGCAGCAGATGCAGCAGGAAATGCTGAAGATCTACCGCGAGGAGAAGGTCAATCCGATCGGTGGCTGTCTGCCCATCCTGATCCAGATCCCAGTGTTCATCGCGCTGTACTCGGTGTTGTCGTCGTCGGTGGAAATCCGTAACGCACCGTGGATCGGCTGGATCGTGGACTTGTCGGTCAAGGATCCGTTCTATGTGCTGCCCGCCCTGATGACCTTGTCGACGCTGCTGCAGACCTGGTTGAACCCGACCCCGCCGGATCCGGTTCAGGCCAAGATGATGTGGATCATGCCCCTGCTGTTCTCGGTGATGTTCTTCTTCTTCCCGGCCGGCCTGGTGCTGTACTGGCTGACGAACAACATCCTGTCGATTGCTCAGCAGTGGTTCATCAACAAGCAACTGGGTGTGACTCAGTAAGCTGTTTGAACTGCACCTTGGAAACGAGGTGCCCAAATCAAAAACCGCCCTCAAGAGGGCGGTTTTTTCATGTGCGCTGACGGCGGCGAGCGCAGCAGGTGGCCAGCAGGCCCGTGCCCATCAAGGCCCAACTGGCGGGTTCCGGTACGGGGGTGGTGGCGCTCAGGTTGCTGGTCTGCATGATGACCCGGTCGTTGAGGTTCAGGCTGCTGGCAAGGACCACGATGTTGAGGGCCTGCAGTGCCACGGTCGACAAGGACAAGGTCCCGCTGGCTTCGAGGGTCAGGTTGTTGCTGGCAGTGAGGTAGCCATCCCGGATGAGGAGATTGCCCGTGCAGCTGTACAGGATGTTGGCACCGAACTGTGCGTTGCTGGGGCCATCGCACGAGATGAAGGCGGGCTGATCGGGGATCAGGCTGAAGTCAAATGGTGCGGGGGCTGGCAGCACGCCCTCACTGCTTTGCGCTGCAGCGTGAGCCGAAGCGAGCACGGTCAAGGCCACAAGCAGAAGCTGGCGCATGGAAAGTCCCTGAGATGATGATTTGCGATCAGTTTAACGATGATCGTGTGTCTGATGCGTGAACACCCCGATCTTGGGGGCATCGGTAGAATCGCGGCCATGTCCTGGCTCGATCGTCATACTCCCATCGTTGCGGTTGCGACCGCGTCCGGCCGAGGGGCCGTTGGCATCGTGCGGGTGTCTGGTAAAGGCTTGATGCCTTTGGCGCAGGCGCTGTGTGGTCGCACTTTGCAAGCACGCGTCGCCACCTATGGTCCGTTCAAGGACGCCAAGGGGGAAGCCATTGACCATGGGCTGGCGCTGTACTTTCCTGCGCCGCACAGCTACACCGGCGAAGATGTCCTGGAGTTGCAAGGTCACGGCGGCCCGGTGGTGATGCAGCTGTTGCTGGCGCGTTGCCTGGAAGCAGCCGCCACCAAAGATCCCGTGACCGACCAGGCCGTGCTGCCCGGACTGCGCTTGGCCGAGCCGGGTGAGTTCACCCAGCGGGCATTTCTGAACGACAAGATCGACCTGGCGCAGGCCGAGGCGATTGCCGACTTGATCGATGCCAGCACCGAGGCGGCCGCGCGGTCGGCCAGTCGCTCGCTCGGCGGGGCGTTCAGCCAGGAAATCGACGCCTTGCGCGACAAGTTGATCAACCTGCGCATGCTGGTCGAAGCCACGCTCGACTTCCCCGAAGAAGAGATCGACTTCCTTGAAAAGGCCGATGCCCGCGGCAAGCTCGACCGGGTGGCCGAAACGCTGGACGGGGTGTTGCGTCAGGCCCGGCAGGGGGCTTTGCTGCGCGAGGGCTTGCAGGTGGTGTTGGCCGGGCAGCCGAATGCGGGCAAGAGTTCCTTGCTCAATGCCCTGGCCGGGGCCGAGCTGGCCATCGTCACGCCCATCGCGGGTACCACGCGTGACAAGGTCAGTGAAACCATCCAGATCGAAGGCGTGCCACTGCATGTGATCGACACCGCCGGTTTGCGGGCCGATCACGAGGCATCCGACGAAGTCGAGCGCATTGGCATGGCGCGCAGCTGGGAGGCCATTGGCCAGGCCGATGCCGTGCTGTTTCTGCACGACCTGACCCGTGTGGACAACCTGGCTTACGCCCAGGCCGACGCCGACATCGCAGCCAAGTTGCCGGATGGCGTGCCGGTGGTGCACGTGTTCAACAAGGCGGATGCAGGCAGCCTGTCACCCGCCGTGCAGGCCGGGGTGCTGCCTGCGGGGCCGGTGCTGGCCTTGTCGGCCAAAACTGGCGAGGGCTTGCAAGCCTTGCGGCACACCTTGCTGGACATGGCCGGTTGGCAGGCGGCGCCCGAAGGGGTGTTCATTGCCCGGCAACGCCATGTGCAGGCCTTGCGGACGGCCCGTGAGCACCTGGAAATGGCGCAGGCGCATGCGGCCTTGAGCGATGGGGCGCTGGATTTGCTGGCTGAAGAGCTGCGCCTGGCGCACAACGCGCTGGGCACGATCACTGGCGCGTTTTCGGCGGACGACCTGCTGGGCGAGATCTTCACGCGCTTTTGCATCGGGAAATAGTCGGTTTCTTGCAAAAGGTTCCCTCGATTACCCCCTTGTTCCAGGCAAATCGAGGACAGTGCGGCGACTACTCATTCACCGTTGATCCATGATCGTTTAAATTAAGTAACTTGTGCGCATCACTGCACGGGTTCTTGATAAACGAGGCGACGATGGATTCGACGGAACTGATTCAGGCGATTCAAACCCTCAACACGGAGGATTCCTTCCGTCCTCGCCTGGACCCTCAGCAATGGCGGACCTTCTGCCAGTACCTGACACGGCATGAGCTGCGTTCGGGCGATCTGCTGGTCAAGCAAGGCGACCGTGACCGCACGGTGTACTTTTTGGGGCAGGGCTCTTTGCAGGTGTTCGTCACGGGGGCTGCGCCCGGTGCTTCGCGGATCGCCATCTTGCGCCCGGGTGCCATGTGTGGTGAACCTGGCCTCTTCAGCGATGGGCAACGTACAGCCAATGTGGAGGCCATGACCCCGTGCGTGATCTATGCCTTGCGCTTGCCCCGTTTTGAAGAGTTGTGTGCCCGCGTGCCCGTCGTGGCCGTGGAAGTGTTGAAGGCCGCTGGTGCCGTGATGGCCACCCGGATGCGCGCCAACATGAGCCGCCAGATTCCTGCGGCTTGACGAGGTCTCATGTCTGCAGCACTCGGTCCCCGTCGCCCGACCATTCTGGTTGCCGATGATTCGCCCCAGAACATCGAACTGTTGTCTCACATCCTGAGCAGCGAGTACCGGATCAAGGTCGCGACCTCTGGTGAAAAGGCGCTGAAGATCGTCTATTCCGACGAGCCGCCAGATCTGATCCTGCTCGACATCATGATGCCCGACATCAGCGGGCATGAGGTGTGTCAGCGCATCAAGTCCAACCCGGATCGCCGACGCATTCCCATCATTTTTGTGACCGCCATGAGCACGGTCGAAGACGAAAGTCTGGGGCTGTCACTGGGTGCGGTGGACTACATCACCAAGCCCATCAGCCCGGCGCTGGTGCAGGCACGGGTGCGCACCCATCTGGCTTTGTACGACCAGTCGCGCGAGCTGGAGCGCATGGTGGCGCAGCGCACGGGTGAGCTGGTGGCGTCGCGCCAGCAACTGATCCGCCGTTTGGGGCGGGCGGCCGAATACAAGGACAACGCCACGGGCAACCATGTGGTGCGCATGGCCCATGTGACCCGTCTGGTGGCGCAGGAAGCCGGCCTGGGGCCGGAGGCCGTGCAGCTCTTGTTTCAGACTGCGCCCATGCACGATGTGGGCAAGATCGGCATTCCGGACAGCATTTTGCTCAAGCCGGGACCTCTGACAGCGGATGAGATGAAGGTGGTGCGCCAGCATCCTCAAATTGGCGCCGAGATCATTGGCAAGCATGACAACGAGCTGCTGTCGATGGCTCGCACGATTGCCCTGACACACCATGAACGCTGGGATGGCACGGGCTATCCACAGGGCTTGCAAGGTGAGCAGATTCCGCTGCCGGGCCGCATTGTGGCCATTGCCGATGTGTTTGATGCCTTGGTCAGCCGTCGCCCCTACAAAGAGCCTTTCTCGGCCGAGCAGGCCATTGCCATCATGGTGGAGGAGCGAGGCAAGGCGTTTGATCCGGCTTTGATCGACGCGTTCCTGGCTCAGCGCCACGAGATCCTGCGCATCACCGCCTTGTACGCCGATGAGCGCGGATCCATGGTGGATCATCCGGTCTGATGGCCGGTGATCCCTGATAGGTAGCGCATCGCCGCGTCAAAGTCATACACGCCAAGCGCCTGGTTGAGCTTGACGATGTCGCTGTGGCGACCCAGTGCCGGCCAGGTGTCCAGCAGTTCGACGAGCAGTTCGCGCGCGTGGGCGTCGTTGTCCTCGATGAGGTGATGCAGGCGTTGCCAGTGGGCGTGCAGTCGCTCATCCTGCAAGGCCATGGGCGCCGTTTCGGCCGTGGTGGCCGAGGGGGTGTTCAGGCTGGCAATGTCGGCGATCACCTGTTGCAGGACTTCCAGGGTGTGGGCCAGGGCGGTCTCAAGGGGCGCAGCGTCTGCCGGTGGCGTGGCGCCTTCCACTTCCTGTCCTGTGGATGACGCAGCGGTCAGCAGCATGTGTTCCAGCGTGCTGGCCGCCTCATAGAGTGATTTGGCACCGATGTTGCCCGCCAGCCCCTTGAGCGTGTGGGTGTGTTGCACAGCGGCGTCCAGATCTTCGCCGTCGGCTTGGAGTCGGGCTGCAAAGTCTTGTTGGGTGCGGGCAAAGCCCCGCAGCAGGCGTCGGTACAACTCGACATTGCCCATGCAGCGCTCCAACCCGTCCACGGTGTCGATGGACTGAAGTTGCGCAAGCGCCGCCGTTTCGGTGCCCGGTTCTGGCTGTGCCGCCACCGGATGGGCGGGCTGGATCCACCGGGCCATGATGGTGAACATCTGGCCCAGGTCCAGGGGTTTGGTGATGTGGTCGTTCATGCCGGCTTGCAACACCCGCTCACGGTCGGATGCCAGGGCGCTGGCGGTCATGGCGATCACGGGCAAGGTTTGCCATTCGGTGCGTGCACGAATGCGTTCGGTGGCGGTGTAGCCGTCCATCACGGGCATCTGGCAATCCATGAGCACGCCGTCGAAGGGGCCGGCGGTATCGAGCTTTTCCAGCGCTTCCTGACCGTTTGCCGCTGTGATGACGGTCAGGCCGGCGCGTTGCAGCAGATCACAGGCCAGTTCCTGATTGACGGGTTGGTCTTCTACCAGCAGCACGCGGGCCCCGGCCAGTTGACGTTGGGCATGGAGCAGGACCCGGTTGCCGGCGCGTGGGGTGTCATCGATTTGCGTGGTGTGCCCCAGCGCGCGTGTCAGGCTGTCCAGCAAGGTGGACGGGGTGACCGGTTTGTGAAGGATGCCGGCGAAGTCCACGCCATCGGCCGCCTTGAGTGCCTCGTCACGCGAGAAGGCCGTGACCAGCAGGACACAGGGGCGTCGCTCAGGGGGCAGCGCCAAGGCTTGGCGAGCAAAGGTGATGCCGTCCATGTCGGGCATTTGCCAGTCGGTCAGCAGCACGTCATGCGGGGTGCCGGATTGCGCGGCTTCCTGCATCTTGGCCAAGGCCTGTTCACCGCTGTCACACACATCGACGTGCAGTCCCAGGCGGGCAGCCATGTGTCCCAGCACATCACGGGCACAGGCGTTGTCGTCGACCAGCAGCAGACGTTTGCCCTGCAATTCACTGGCCAGCAGCGCTCGGCGGGGAATGGCCTGGTCTTGCAGACCAAAGCGGGCGGTGAAATGGAAGGTGGACCCTTTGCCTGGCGCACTGTTGACCCAGATGCGGCCGTTCATCATGTCAACCAGCTGGCGCGAAATGGTCAGCCCCAAGCCTGTACCGCCGTATTGACGCGTGGTGGAGCTGTCGAGCTGGGTAAAGGGTTGGAACAGTCGGTCTATTTGCTCGGGTGGCATGCCGATGCCGCTGTCCTGCACCCAGAAGTGCAGCAAGACCGCATCGGCCTGACGTTGTTGCACTTCACAGCCGATCACGACTTCGCCTTGGGGCGTGAACTTGATGGCGTTGGTCCCCAGGTTGATGAGAATTTGGCCAAGCCGGATGGGGTCACCGATCAGGGCGGTGGGCAGATCGGGAGGGGCGGCAAACAGCAGCTCCAGGCCCTTTTCCTCGGCCCGCATACCCAGGACGTCGGCCATGTTGTGGACAACGCTTTCGAGCTGGAAATCGGTGTATTCGAGTTCCAGCTTGCCGGACTCGATCTTGGACACATCGAGCACGTCGTTGAGGATGTCGAGCAGGTTGCTGGCCGCGCGGTGGGCCTTTTCAATGTAATTGCGTGCCTTGGCGGGCAAGTCGTCGAGCAGGGCCAGATGCGTCATGCCCATGATGGCGTTCATGGGCGTGCGGATTTCATGGGACATGTTGGCCAGGAACTGGCTCTTGGTTTGGGTGGCGGCCTCTGCTTCCTTGCGGGCTTGTTGCAGCGCCTCGGCAGCTTGGTTGCGTGCGGTGATGTCTTGCACGATGGCGCAGTACTGCACACGGCCTTCATGCTCGAAAGGCAGCACCACCACCTCGGCGTCAAAAGGGGTGCCGTCCAGGCGGGTGTGTCGCCATGTGACGGTCTCGGCCCGCATGGTTTGGCCCATCTGACGGATGTGAGCGACCACTTCGTTGATGCGTTCGACCGAATGGTCTGCGGGGGACAAGGGGGGCAGGTAAGGCATCAAGCCCAATAAATCAGATTCGCTGGCACAGCCAAACAGGCGCAAGGCTTCCGGATTGCAACGCACGATGCCGTGGTCGAGGGTGTAGAAGAGGAAGGCTAGCGGGGCGTGCTGGAACACAGCCTGGGTGCGCGCCTCAACTTGTTTGATGGCGCTGATGTCAGACCAGTACCCGTTGTAGATGCGGGTGCCGTCGGGGCGTTCGCTCAGACGGCTTTCACACCGGATCCAGACGGGCTTGTCGAGCTTGGGGCTCTGAAGCAGAAAGTCGGTCATGACGGTGGGGGGCAGGCATTGCCCCTTGCCCATCATTTCCCAGATCTGAGTCGGGTGGTGCGCCAGTTGTTCACTGGTGTAGCCCAAGGTGGCTTCCACCTGCTCGCCAACGAAGCTGAAGTGCCCAGGCCCGTGCGTCGGCTGTTCCCAGCAAAACACCGTCAGAGGCAAGGCGTGCGCCATTTGTGACAGGTTTTGCTGCGCATGCGTGACTTGTTTCAGACGGCGCTGACGCTGTTGCAGGGCGCTCAACAACCAGTAGCCACTGACCAGCAGCAGCGCGCCGCCGGTACTCCATTTGAGGATGAGCGCCCCTTCGGCTTCGCGTGGCACCATGGCCCAGAGGGTCAGGTCGCCCCAATTGATGGACTTGGACAAAGCCAGATAAGGCTGACCGGACTCGTCCACCACGAAATCGGCTTGTCGCTCGCCACGCTCCAGCCGGTCGTGCTGCCAGGGCAGCATGGGTGGCATGCGCTGGTACACCCGTTCGGCGGTGGCTTCGTCAGGCGGTGCCGCGGTGGTCATGGGGATGCGTTGGAGCAGGTAGCCGGGCTGATTGCCCATCAAGACCACTCCCCGGCCATCGGTGACGAACAGGCGATGCTTGGCGTCGTCAAACAGATGCTGAAATGCATGGGACTCTTGCACCACCACAATCACCCCTTCAGGCTGACTGGCCTCACCCATTCGGGCTGAGAAAAAGAAGGAGGGGGTGTGCGTCAGTTTGCCGACGGCAAATTGATGCGCCAGCCCATCGGGATGGAGCAGGGCATCCGTGTAGTACTGGCGGGTCCGGAAATTGGTGCCGATGGCGTTGTGCAGGGCGTCATAGCTGCTGTCGGCCACGGTGGTGCCGTAGCGGTCGAGCAAAAACAGATGGCTGAGCTGGAAGTCCTGCGTGGTGTCCTGCAGCAGCTGGCTCATGGCGCGCACTGCTTGCTGGCGGGTGGCGGTGTCGCGCACAGCGGTACGCTGGTCCGGCGTGAGCTGCGCGCTGTCGGCAATGTGGGTGTCTTGCAGGTAGCGCGAGAGGGGGGCCTGACGCGACAGGGCTTTGGGCAAGGCGCCCAGTTGCTGAAAGCTCAGGGTCAGCGCGTTATGCAGGGTGTTGAGGCGTTGCTCGGCCAGATTGAGCTGCTCGGCGCGTGTGTCACGCAGATCGTGATCGATGAGCCAGGCCGTCCCCAGCCCGATCAGCAAGGTCCATAGACCGACCGCCAGCCACCAATGACCCACTTGAAGACGGGGCAGCACGTGGGGCCGGGGGGGATGGAAAGCTTGGGGCTCGTCGTGCGCCTCGACCATGCGGTATCACTCCTCCTGCAAAGCCTGTGACAGACTTTGATGAAGAGTGTGCCTGTTCGGCGCGGGATAAGCCAGCCGGGTGATTCCCGGCCGGTGAGTCATCGGACGACGGCTCAACCCTTGAGCAGCAAACGCTCGGCGCGGGTCAGGTCGCGTGGGCGGCCGGACAGCACCAGCGTGTCACCCGCTTCCAGCGTACGGTCGGCGTCGGGCTGCAGCACCCGGCCGCTGGCGCAGCGCAACGAGACCAGGGTGACCTCGGGGAGCTTGGCGTCCAGGCAATCGCTCAGAGAGGTGCCCACACACACGGCATCGGTCGACAGGGTGATGGAGGCCAGACGTTGCAGCTCGCCTTCGTCTTCGTTGTCGTCATCGGCACCGTGGAAGTAGCCGCGCAGCAAACCGTAGCGCGCCACCCGCTGGTCTTGCACCAGACGGATCACCCGGCGGATGGGAATGCCCACCAGCGCCAACGTTTGCGAAGCCAGCATCAGCGAGCCTTCAATCGCCTCGGGCACCACGACGGTGGCCCCGGCGGCTTGCAAGGCATCCAGGCGAGCATCGTCAATGGTGCGCACGGCCACCGGTACGGTGGGCGCGTGCTCGCGCACCAGGTGCAGGATCTTTTTGGCCGAGGCCGTGTCCGGGTAGGTGATGACCAGGGCCGACGCACGCGACAAGCCCGCCGCGACCAGGCTTTGCAGGCGGGTGGCATCGCCAAACACCACGTTCTGTCCGGCGATGGCGGCCTGGTGCACCCGGTCCGGATCCAGATCCAGTGCCATGTAGGGGATGCCTTCTTGCTCCAGCAGGCGGGCCAGGTTCTGGCCGCATCGGCCGTAACCGCAGATCAGCACATGGCGGTCGGTGTTGATGGCTTTGGATGCGATCTTGGTCATGGCCAGCGATTGCATCAGCCAGTCGGTGGACGACACCCGCATCACGATGCGGTCGCTGTACTGGATGATCAGCGGCGTGATCAGCATGGACATCACCATGGCCGCCAGCAAGGGGCTTTCCACATGCTGGGGGATCAGGTGCTGCTCGGTGGCCAGCGACAGCAGCACGAAGCCGAATTCGCCGGCCTGCGCCAGGTACAGGCCGGTGCGCAAGGCCACGCCCGTGGTGGCACCGAAGCCCTTGGCCAGGGACGTGACCAGGCCCAGCTTGAACAAGACGGGCAGGGTGCTCAGCAGCAGCACGAGCGCCCAGCTATCGATCAGGCTGTGCCAATCGAGCTTCATGCCGATGGTGATGAAGAACAGGCCCAGCAGCACGTCGTGGAACGGCCGGATGTCGGTCTCCACCTGGTGCTTGTATTCGGTCTCGGCAATCAGCATGCCGGCCACGAAGGCGCCCAGTGCCAGCGACAACCCGAAATGTTCGGTCAGCCAGGCCAGTCCCAATGTCACCAGCAACAGGTTGAGCATGAAGAGCTCGTCGCTTTTTCGGCGCGCCACCAGGGTCAACCACCAATGCATCACCCTCTGACCACCGGCCAGCAGCACGGCCAGCAAGGCCCCGGCCTTCAAGGCGGCCAGACCCAGGGTGCGGGTCAGCTCCGAGGCCGAGTCACCGAGTGCCGGAATCAGCACCAGCAGGGGCACCACGGCCAGATCCTGAAACAGCAAGATGCCCATGACGCGGCGGCCATGCTCGCTTTCCAGCTCCAGCCGGTCGGCCATCATCTTCACCACGATGGCGGTGGAACTCATGGCCAAGGCACCGCCTAAAGCGACGGCACCTTGCCAGTTGATGTTCCAGCCCAGCAAGCCGCCGTCATGGCCAAGATAGGCCAAACCACTTGCCAGCGCCAGATGCCCCACCACGGTGGCCACGATGGTGAGCCCGACCTGACTGAGTCCGAGCCCGAACACCAGCGACTTCATGCTGCGCAGCTTGGGCAGGTTGAATTCCAGACCAATCACGAACATCAGGAACACCACGCCGAATTCAGCCAGGTAACGCACCCCGGCCGAATCCTTGGCCAGCGCCAAGGCATTGGGGCCAATCACCACGCCCACCGCCAGATAACCCAGCATCGGTGGGAGCTTCATGAGGCGGCACAACACCACACCGATCACAGCGGCGAACAAGTAAAGCAGCGTCAGGTCGAGCGTAGTGGCCATGTTGTCCCTAGAATCCCCCTGATCCTACCCGGCATGGCAGGGCGCTTGTTTCAAAAACCCATTCCATGCCTTGATTACTTGGTTTCTCATGTCAGTCACTCCCTCTTCCCAAGCCGCCACCGTGGCGCTGGCCCGTCAGGCCCTGGACATTGAAGCGCGCGCCATTCAAGGGCTGAACGAGCGTTTGCTGGGTGATGCCGGCGCATCCTTCACACAGGCTGTGCAGGCCATGCTCGCCTGCCGTGGTCGGGTGGTGGTGATGGGCATGGGCAAGAGTGGCCACGTGGGCCGCAAGATCACGGCCACGCTGGCGTCCACGGGCACCCCTGCCATGTTCGTGCATCCGGCCGAGGCCCACCACGGTGACCTGGGCATGGTGCAGCCGGGCGATGTGGTGCTGGCCATCTCCAATTCGGGCGAAAGCGAAGAACTCACCGCTTTGCTGCCTGTGCTCAAGCGCCAAGGCGTGACCTTGCTGGCCATGACGGGCAAGCCGGCTTCTTCGCTGGCCCGCCATGCCGACGTGGTGCTCGACAGTGCTGTGGACCAGGAAGCCTGCCCGCTCAATCTGGCGCCTACCGCCAGCACCACCGTGCAAATGGCGCTGGGCGATGCCCTGGCCGTGGTGTTGCTGGAGTTGCGTGGCTTCAAGGCAGAAGACTTTGCCCGCTCGCACCCTGGTGGCGCACTGGGCCGCAAATTGCTGACCCATCTGCGCGATGTGATGCGGTCAGGCGATGCCGTGCCGCGTGTCGCCCCCGAGGCCAGCTTTGGCGATGTCATGCGCGAGATGAGTGCCAAGGGTCTGGGTGCCACCGCCGTGGTGGAGGCGTCTGGCCAACTGGCGGGCGTGTTCACCGACGGTGACCTGCGTCGCAAGATCGAAGCGGGGGTGGACCTGCGCGCCCTGACGGCCCGCGAGCTGATGACCCCATCGCCGCGTACCATTCGCGATGACGTGCTGGCCGCCGAGGCCGTGTCGATCATGGAAGCCCATCGCATCAACACCTTGCTGGTGACCGATGCACAGGGCATCCTGGTCGGTGCCGTCAACACCAATGATCTGATGCGTGCCAAGGTGATCTGATGCGCCCCCTCGTTCCGACCCTGACCTTCCCGTCCAGCCTGAAGCAACTGGGCAGCACCATCCGTGCGGCCATTTTTGATGTGGACGGGGTGCTCACCGATGGCACGCTGTTCATCAGCGAGGCGGGCGAGACCCTGAAGGCTTTCCACGCACTGGATGGTCATGGCTTGAAGTTGCTGGCGCAAGGCGGCATCACCCCCATCGTGATCACCGGACGGGATTCGCCCTCGGTGCGCCGACGCTTGAAGGACCTGGGCGTGACCCATGCTGTCTTTGGCGCGCACGACAAGCTCGCGGCGGCCGAGCCCCTCATGGCCCAGTTGGGCGTGTCGTGGGCCGAGATGGCGGTGATGGGGGATGACTGGCCTGATTTGCCCTTGCTGGTGCGTGCAGGGCTGGCCGTGGCGCCCGCCAACGCCCATGCCGAGGTCAAGGCTGTGGCCCATCACGTCAGCGCCTTGCGCGGCGGGCAAGGTGCCGCACGCGAGTGCTGTGACCTGCTGTTGTGGGCCACTGGGCGCTATGAGGCGCTGCTGCAAGGCCATTTGCAGACGCTCGACACCACGGCGGCAGGAGCCACGCGGTGAACGCGCGCTGGTGGTTGGTGCTGGAGCGCGCGCAGGCCGCGCTGCCTGTCTTGGGGGCGGCGGTCCTGGCCGGCTTCACCTGGTGGCTGGTTCAGTCGTCGCCACGTGAAGGCGGTGCCAGCGGCGCCAAGCCGGCCGCATCGGCGCCCGACTACGAGTTGCACCGTGCCCGCATCGTTCGGGTGGACCCGCAAGGGCGCCTGGAAGCGGTGCTCGATGGTGACCGCATCCGACATTTCCCTGCCACCGAGCGCTTGCTGGTGGACGAATTGACCCTGGCCGCCCGCGATGCCAAAGGCCAGAGCCTGCACGCCCAGGCACGCGAAGGCGAGGCCGACCAGCGCGCCGAAGTGGTGACGCTGCGGGGCCAGGTCCGCGCCCAGGCGGTGTCCTATCCTGAGCCTGGCAGCGGCTTGCGCCGTGATGTGGGCCCTGCCAACTTCAGCGGGGAAGGCTTGCGCATCGACACCCGTGCCCGCGTGGTGAGTTCGAACACCGCAGTCAAGATGGAGCAGGACCACAGCGTGGTGCGTGCGCAAGGTTTGCGCTACGACCAGAACAGCGGCGTGGCGCAGCTGCAGGGGCGTGTGGTCGGCCAGTACGACGCGCCCACCCGCTGAACATGTCCTCTCCAAACGGACAGATGGCCCCGCTGCTGTTCATCACCGGGGCCTCCAGCGGCATTGGCCAGGCCTTGGCTGCGCGTTATGCCCAGGCGGGCTGGCGGCTGGCGCTGGTGGCTCGTCGAGGGGCGCTGTTGCAGCAGTGGTGCGCTGAACAGGGCTGGCCCGCTTCGCAATGGGCGGTCTACGAAGCCGATGTCCGTGACCTCGCGCAGATCCAGATCGCCGCGCAGGCCTGCCTGCAGCAGCAAGGCGTGCCGGATGTGGTGGTGGCCAATGCGGGCATCAGCGTGGGCATCGATTTGAGCTACCAGGAAGATCTGGCCGTGCTCAAGGACCTGCTGGACACCAATGTGCTGGGGCTGGCGGCCACCTTTCAGCCCTTCATCGACGCCATGAAGCAGCGGCGCTCGGGCTACCTGGTAGGAATGGCCAGTGTGGCCTCCGTGCGAGGCTTGCCTGGGCATGCCGGCTATTGCGCGGCCAAAGGCGCCGTCGTGCAGCTGTGCGAAACCTTGCGTGGCGAGTTGCAAGCCCATGGCGTCAAGGTGGTGACCCTGGCGCCGGGCTACATCGACACGCCCTTGACGCGTGAGAACGACTACCCCATGCCCTTTTTGATGAACGCCGCTGATTTTGCCGAGCAGGCATTCCGCGCGATTCAGCAGGGCGTGCGCTGGCGGGTGATTCCCTGGCAGATGGGCGTGGTCGCCAGCATCATGCGCTGGCTACCCCGTGGTCTGTTTGATCGCATCGTGGGGGCGCAGCAGCACCGCAAGAAGCGGCGCCGCAGCGACCCCTGAGCCATCAGTGACGGCCGCCGTGGCCGTGACCATGACCGTGGCCATGATCGTCGTCGCGCTCGTGTCCGCGACCGTGGCGGTCATCGTCCCAGCCACCGCCCGGACGGCGATCATCGTGGCGCCCGCCTTGAGGCGGCATGTCCCGGACGAAGTACACCGGCTGACCGCAGGCGTTGTAGTGGTTGCAGTAGCGCGCCCAATTCTTGGAGTGGCCCGGTGGCACGCGCAGGTAGATGGGACGCTGCTGCATGCCGTAAGGCTGCTGGCGAATGATCACGGGCTGGGGGTAGACCAGGACAGGCTGCGTGTCACCGATGTCGACCCGGCCATAAAACCCGGGCTGGTTCACGCTGACACTGACGCCGACATTGGTGGCGGCCTGTGCGGCCCCCCGAGTTCGACACCAAATGCTGTAAGTGGTTGATTTGACTAGGTTGACCTAGTCAGCGTGCCACTACAGGAGGGATAACTGGAGTTCGTTGCTGAGCTTTTTGACCTTCAAGGCGGCCATGGTGGCGGCCTGATCTT
>NZ_JBLIZW010000112.1:0-12003 GCF_048860245.1 Aquabacterium sp.
CGGTCCACTGTGGCGGCCGCACGAACGGCGCCGTCTTTGGAAGTTGTGGCGGCCTTGAGGGTGTCAGCCAGTGGCAAGGCCAGCAAGCCACCGACTTCGTCGTCCTCGCAGGCATCGAGCAGGCGCTCCACCCAGTCTGGCTGGATCAGGCAGCGTGCTGCGTCATGCACCAGCACCCAGTCTTGGGGCTGCGCCCCTCGGGCAAGCAATTCGTGGAGGCCATTGGCCACACTGTCGGCGCGCGTGGCACCACCCACGCGTGCCACCCAGGCACGAGGCCCTTCAAAGTGGGGGGCGTGCTGCTCGAATTGGGTGTCGTCGGGTGAGAGCACCACGAGGGTGGCCTCCAGCCGAGGCACGGCCAGCAAGGCATCCAGGGTATGGGCCACGACGGCCTTGCCTGCCACCGGGTGGTATTGCTTGGGGCCGCCCACACCCGCGCGCTCACCCACGCCTGCGCAGGGCACCAGGGCAAAGGCGCGGGGTTGGTATTCGTGTGAAGCAATCGAGAGAGACATAGGGAGATTGTCCCCCACCTAAAATGGCGTTTTCAGGTTTCTCACGCCCGGCACACCTTGTGTTCGGGCGCTTTGTCATTTCTGAACGCCATGCTGCCTGCCCTGCCCTTGCCTTCGATCGCCCCCGGCAAACGCTATGCCGTCCCCCGTCCCATCGGCTCGGGTGATGCGCTGCTGTTGGCGCGCTTTGCCGAAGCCCGCAAATCGCAGGGACAGATCACGGCCATCCTGACGGCCGACCCGGCTGATGCCCAGCGTCTGCTCGACGAAATGGCGTTTTTCCAGCCGATGCTGCGCTGCGCGGTGTTCCCGGACTGGGAGACCTTGCCGTATGACACGTTCTCGCCGCATCAGGATCTGATCTCGGAGCGACTGGCCACACTGTGGCGCATTCAGCAAGGCGTGTCGGCCGACACCGGGGTGGATGTGGTGCTGCTACCGGCCACCACGGCCCTGACGCGTCTGGCGCCCCCTTCTTTTTTGGCGGCGTACACATTCCACTTCAAGCAGAAGCAGAAGCTGGATGAGGCCGCGCTGAAGTCACAGCTCACCCTGGCGGGTTACAACCATGTGAGCCAGGTGGTGTCGCCGGGCGAGTATGCAGTGCGTGGCGGCCTGATCGACCTGTACCCCATGGGCTCGCCCGTGCCTTACCGGGTGGACCTGTTCGACAACGAGGTGGACTCGATCCGCACGTTTGATCCGGACACCCAGCGCAGCTTGTACCCCGTGCCGGAAGTGCGTTTGCTGCCGGGGCGCGAGTTTCCGATGGACGAGGCGTCGCGCGGCGCGTTTCGCAATCGCTGGCGCGAGCGCATCGAAGGGGACCCGACCAAATCCCGCATCTACAAGGACATTGGCACCGGTGTCGCCACGGCGGGCATCGAGTACTACCTGCCACTGTTCTTTGACGAGACCGCCACCTTCTTCCAGCATTTGGGCGAGCAGGCAGCCGTGGTGCTGCACGGCGACATCAACGAAGCGATTGAGCGGTTCTGGACCGAAACGCGTGAGCGCCATCGCTTCTTGCAGCATGACCCCGAGCGCCCCTTGCTGCCGCCGGAAGACATCTTCCTGAAGACGGACGAGTTTTTCACGGCCATGGGCCACCACGCGCAGTTGGCCGTGCGGGGACAGGAGCCGACCGAGTGGGCCCGGCCTCTGCCCAGTCTGGCTGTGGAACGCGGGGGGCAAGACCCGCTGCGCAAGCTGGAACAGCACATCGACAAAACGGATCTGTCCGGGCAACGCGTGCTGGTGGTAGCCGAGAGTGCTGGCCGCCGCGAGAGCCTGATGGAGTTGCTGCGTGACCACCGCATCGACCTGCCCAGCATCGACTCGCTGCAGGCGTTTCTGGAGAGCGACCATCGTCATGCGATCACGGCGGCACCGTTGGCCGCCGGTTTCATCTGGCATGACGCGCAGAACACGGCCACGGGCATCCACTTCGTCACCGAGACGGAGTTGTTTGATGCCACGCCCACCACGCGCCGCCGCAAAAAGGCCGAGCAAGCCACGGACGTAGATTCGCTCATCAAGGATCTGAGCGAGCTGAATGTGGGCGACCCGGTGGTGCACAGCAACCATGGCATCGGGCGTTATCAGGGCCTGATCAATCTGGATCTGGGCGATGGTCCGTCTGAGTTCCTGCACCTGGAGTACGCCGACAAGGCCACCCTGTACGTGCCCGTGTCGCAACTGCACCTGATCAGCCGTTACACCGGCGTCAGCCCGGAAGAAGCGCCGCTGCACAAGCTGGGTTCGCCGCAATGGGACAAGGCCAAACGCAAGGCCGCAGAACAGGTGCGCGACACGGCAGCCGAGCTGCTGAACCTGTATGCGCGCCGTGCGGCACGTGAGGGGTATGCCTTCCGCTTTTCGCCACAGGACTACGAGGCTTTTGCCACCAGCTTTGGCTTTGAAGAGACGCCCGACCAGCGTGCGGCCATCCATGCGGTCATTCAGGACATGATCAGCCCGCAACCGATGGACCGCCTGGTCTGCGGGGATGTGGGCTTTGGCAAGACCGAAGTGGCCTTGCGCGCCATGTTTGTGGCGGTGACCAGTGGCAAGCAGGTGGCGCTGCTGGCGCCCACCACGCTGCTGGCCGAGCAGCATTACCAGAACATTGCCGACCGCTTTGCCCAGTGGCCTGTGAAGGTGGCCGAGATGTCTCGCTTCCGCTCGGCCAAAGAGATCAAGGCGGCGATGCAAGGCATTGAAGACGGCACCATCGACATCGTTGTGGGCACGCACAAGCTGCTGAGCGAGTCGGTCAAGTACAAGCGCCTGGGTCTGCTCATCATCGACGAGGAGCACCGCTTTGGCGTGCGCCACAAAGAGGCCATCAAGGCCATGCGTGCGGACATTGATGTGTTGACCCTGACCGCAACCCCCATTCCCCGGACCCTGGGTATGGCGATGGAAGGCCTGCGCGACCTGAGCGTGATCGCCACCGCGCCACAGCGACGCCTGGCCATCAAGACCTTTGTGCGCAGTGAGGGCAGCAACATCATCCGCGAGGCGGTGTTGCGCGAACTCAAGCGCGGCGGGCAGGTTTACTTCCTGCACAACGAGGTGGAGACGATCGAGAACCGCCGCGACAAGCTGCAGGAGTTGCTGCCCGAGGCCCGCATCGGCATTGCCCATGGCCAGATGCCCGAGCGCGAACTGGAGCGGGTCATGCGCGACTTCGTGGCCCAGCGCCACAACGTGCTGCTGTGCTCGACCATCATCGAGACCGGCATTGACGTACCGAGTGCCAACACCATCATCATCTCGCGCGCCGACAAGTTCGGTCTGGCGCAGTTGCACCAGTTGCGGGGGCGTGTGGGCCGCTCGCACCATCAGGCCTATGCGTACTTGCTGGTGCCGGATGTGGAAGGGCTGACCAAACAGGCCGCCCAGCGACTGGACGCGATCCAGAACATGGAGGAGCTGGGCTCTGGCTTCTACCTGGCCATGCACGATCTGGAGATCCGTGGCGCCGGCGAAGTGCTGGGCGACAACCAGAGCGGCAACATGATGGAAGTGGGCTTCCAGTTGTACAACGAGATGCTGGCGGAGGCGGTGCGTTCGCTGAAGGCAGGCAAGGAGCCGGACCTGCTCTCACCACTGGGCATGTTTGGCAGCAACACGGATGTGAACCTGCATGCGCCCGCCCTGCTGCCCGACGCCTATTGCGGCGACGTGCATGTGCGCCTGAGCTTGTACAAGCGACTGGCCACGGCCGACTCGCTCGACAAGATCGAGAAGATGCTGGAAGAAATCGTGGACCGCTTTGGCAAGCTGCCCCCGCAGGCGCAAGCCTTGTTCGACACGCACAAGCTGCGGGTGCAGTCCAAGCCTTATGGGGTGATCAAGATCGATGCCGCGCCGGGCATCATGAACATCACCTTCCGCCCGAACCCGCCGGTGGAGCCCATGCGCATCATCGAGCTGGTTCAGAAGAACAAGCACATCAAGCTGGCGGGCAATGACAAGCTGCGCATTGAAAAGGCCTTGTCCGACCCGAAAGACCGCGCACAGTACGTGCGCGATCTGCTGCGACATTTGGGTCAGCCGCTGAAGGGCTGAGGTCTCAGTCCTTGATGCCAGGGGCCTTGACGCCGAGGATGGCGGCGCCAACGGCCTCGGCCACCTCGATGCCGTCCACCCCGGCAGACATGATGCCGCCGGCATAGCCCGCGCCTTCACCGGCGGGGTACAGACCCTTGATGTTGAGGCTTTGGTAGTCACGACCGCGGGTGATGCGCAGTGGTGACGAGGTGCGGGTTTCGACACCGGTCAAGACCGCGTCCTTCATGGAGAAGCCCTTGATCTGGCGCTCGAAGGCGGGCAAGGCCTCGCGGATGGCATCCAGACAGTAGTCAGGCAAGCTGCCAAAGCCGGGCTGCTGCAGATCGGTCAGGGTCACGCCGGGCTTGTAAGACGGCTCGACATTGCCCAGCACCTTGCTGCGCTGGCGCTTGATGAAGTCACCCACCAGAGCGCCGGGCGCTTTGTAGTCCCCCTCACCCAATTCATAGGCACGCGACTCCCAGAAACGTTGGAAGGCGATGCCATCGAGCGGGCTGACCGGGCCTTCGGTTTTGCCGTCCTGACGGTAGTCTTGGGGCGAGATCCCCACCACGATGCCCGCGTTGGCGTTGCGCTCGGCACGCGAGTACTGGCTCATGCCATTGGTGACCACGCGGTTGGGCTCGGATGTGGCCGCCACCACCGTGCCCCCCGGGCACATGCAGAAGCTGTAGACCGCACGGCCATTTTTGGCGTGGTGGACCAGTTTGTAGTCGGCTGCACCCAGCAGTTCATTGCCGGCATTCGGCCCGAAACGGGCGGCGTCGATGATGCTTTGCGGGTGCTCCACACGGTAGCCAATCGAGAACGGCTTGGCTTCCATGAAGACACCGCGCTCGTAGAGCATCTTGAAGGTGTCGCGCGAGCTGTGACCCAGCGCCAGCACCACCTGGTCCGCACGGATCTGGTCGCCGTTTTGCAGCATGACGCCGCGGACGTGGCCGTCTTCGATGAGGACGTCGGTCACATGCTGCTCGAAGCGCACTTCCCCGCCCAACGCAATGATGTCGGCACGGATTTTTTCAACCATGCTGACCAAACGGAAGGTGCCGATGTGCGGCTTGCTGACGTACAGAATTTCTTCGGGGGCGCCGGCCTTGACGAACTCGGTCAGCACCTTGCGTGTGAGGTGACGCGGGTCGCTGATCTGGCTGTAGAGCTTGCCGTCCGAGAAGGTGCCTGCACCACCTTCACCAAACTGCACGTTGGACTCGGGGTTGAGCACACTCTTGCGCCACAAGCCCCAGGTGTCCTTGGTGCGTTCGCGCACTTCCTTGCCACGCTCCAGCACGATGGGGCGCAGGCCCATCTGGGCCAGGATCAGGGCAGCAAAAATCCCGCAAGGGCCAAACCCGATCACCACCGGACGCAGGTCGTCGGGCTGGCGGAAATCGGCCGGGGCATGTCCCACAAACTGGTAGGACGTGTCGGGTGTGGGGCGGATGTGTTGGTCTTTGGCCAGTCGCTGCAACAGGCTGGCTTCCAGCTCGGGCGTGGCCAACTCACAGTCGATCGTGTAGATCAGGACGATGGCCGCCTTCTTGCGCGCGTCGTAGCTGCGCTTGAAAACGGTGAAGTTCTGGAGTTGGGCATCCTTGATGCCGAGTCTGGCCACCACCGCAGGACGCAGTTCGTCCTCAGCATGGTTCAGGGGCAGACGCAGTTCGGTGATTCGCAGCATAGTGCGGGATTATCTCAAACTGGGATAATCGCGGGTTTTGTGATCCCCCACGGCGCCCGCCTCAAGGTCTTTCCATGTCTGCACAAGAATTTGCTCCCGGTCTGGTGATTCAACACTTCGCTCCGCCTCTGCGCCTGAGCGATTTCAAGGCCATCGCCTTTGACATGGACTCGACCCTGATCAGCATCGAGTGCATCGACGAAATCGCCGATGCCGTGGGCAAGAAGGCCGAGGTAGCGGCCATCACCGAAGCCGCCATGCGTGGCGAGATCACTGATTTCAAGGACAGTCTGCGTCGTCGCGTGGCGCTGCTGCAAGGCGTGCCGGCCGAGGCCCTGCAAGAGGTGTACGACCAGCGCCTGAAAATCAACCCGGGCGCGCCGGAGTTGATCAACGCCGCCAAGGCGGCCGGTTTGCAGACGCTGCTGGTATCGGGCGGCTTCACCTTCTTTGCCGACCGCGTGCGCGACCGCCTGGGCATGCACGAGGCCCACTCGAACACACTGGAAATCGAAGGCGGTTTGCTGACCGGCCGCGTGCTGGGCGACATCGTCGACGGCGAAGCCAAGAAGCAGCACTTGCTGCGTCTGTGCGAGCGCATTGGCTGCGACCCTCGCCAGTCCATCGCCGTGGGCGATGGCGCCAATGACCTGCTGATGATGGGTGTGGCCGGCCTGAGCGTGGCCTATCACGCCAAGCCCAAGGTGCGCGAACAAGCCATGGTCGCCATCAATGAAGGTGGCTTGGACCGCGTGCTGGCCTTGATGGTCTGATCGCGTTCACGCTTCGCTGGGCGCCGGGGCGATCGTCATGCTGACGATGCTGCCCTGACCGAACGTATCACCCGCCGCGCCAGCCGAGACCGTGGCCACGCCGCCGTGCTTTCTGGCGACCAGGTCCACCAGCGTCAAACCCAGCCCCAATACGCCTTCGCCCTGCCCTGAGGCCAGCGCCTGTTGCACCTGCGCCAGGCGGTCTGCGGACCAGCCCGTGCCGTTGTCTTGCACCGCCAGGCGCACCCCCGGCCCTTCGGATTGGATCTGCACGAGCACCTCGGTAGCCTGATGCCGCGCGGCGTTGTCCAGCAGGTTGAGCATGGCGGCGGCCAGCAAGTCCGGGTCGGCGTGCACCACGGATGGCCCCGACACCCTCACGGCCACGCCTTTGACAGGCATGCGCGCCAGCAAATCAGCCAGTTCCACGGGCTGCCAGTGCACTTCGCCGCCGGCGCGGAACAAGCTGATGAGGGCCGAGACCACGCTGCGCAGTTTGGCGGCCGCAGCCCGGATTTGTCGCAAACGGGGTTGGCGCGCCTCGTCGGCCTCTTTGATAGCCACAGCCAACTGTGCATCCAGGCCAGCCAGCGGCGTACGCAAGGCATGTGCGGCATGCGCGGCAAAGGCGCGCTCATGGGCCACCCGGGCGTGCAAGCGCTGCCCCAGGTCATCCAGCGCTTCTTGCAAAGGCAGCAACTCGGCCCGGTCGGCGGCAGGCAAACGTGCCTCGGTATGAAGGGGGTCAAACCGGGTGACGCTCAGTGACAGACGGTTGAGTGGCTGCAGTTCGGCTCGCAGCCGGGCATTGAGCCACCACGCCGACAACAAGCCGATGATCAGTGCCACGCCCATGCTGGCACCGAGCACCGAGCGTTGAGCATGGGTGCGCGCCAGATCAGGCTGCGCCACGTGCAAGACGCCTTGCTGATCTGGCAAGGGCAACGTGTAAAGGTGCCAATCGCTCGTGTGGCTGAAGCCCGACTCACGACTGAGCGTCAAGGGTTGCACGGGCGCACTGTGCGAACGCAGCCCCACGCCCCCGTTGGGTCGCACGACTTGCCACACCAGCCCCTCACGATGGGGGGGCGCCGGTAAGCTGCCATCGTCGGGCAGCGCCTGGCCCTGGCTCATGCTCAGCACGCCATAGACAAGCTCGGCCGATTCTTGCAAACCCGCATCCAGCAGCCGATCCAGCGAGCGGTGCAACACCGTGCCGACGGTCAGCGCCAGCAACAGCCCCCAGGCCGCGGCAATCAGCAGCACCGTTCGGGCCAGCCGGGTGCGAATCGAGGGCAACACAGCGGTCGGTGTGCTCATGCCTGCCCCATCTTGTAGCCCATCCCTCGTACGGTCTCGACCACGTGGCGCCCCAGCTTGCGCCGGAGGTTGGCGACATGAACTTCCAGGGTATTGCTGGCCACATCGATCGCAGACCCCAGCACCAGCGACTCCAGGTCGCTCTTGGGCACAATGCGCCCCGCTCGGGTGACCAAGGCTTCCAGCACCGCCCACTCGCGCGCGGTCAGTGTCACGCTGTCGAGCTGGCCGTCTGCCGACCGCAAGGATGCCGCCTTGGCCGACACGTCCACCACCAGCTTGCCAAACACCTGCTGGGGTGCCATGCCGCCCCCCGCACGTCGGCGAATGGCATGCAGGCGGGCCACGAGCTCTTCGGGCTCAAATGGTTTGACGAGGTAGTCGTCGGCCCCCGCGTCCAGACCTTGCAGGCGGTCTGCCAGCAGATCGCGGGCGGTCAGCACCACGATCGGGCGCACGTCGCCCTGCCGTCGCAAAGCCTTCACCCAGTCCACACCGGATCCGTCCGGCAGTTGCCAGTCCACCAGCAGGGCGTCATAGGCCCCGTCGTCCCAGGTGCGCGCTTCGTGCAGGGTGCGACTCCAGTCCACGTGGTGCCCCTCTGCCTGCAGAAAGTCCCGCAAGCCTTCGCCAAGGGTCGCGTCGTCTTCCAGCAGCATCAATCTCATCTTGCACCCGGTGTTGTGTCGGAGCGGCAACCATAGCACCGCCAACACCCGTGTGTCGTCATCGCGTGTCTTAAGGATGGCTTCAGCTTGGCACGGCAGAGTACGGGTCAACCTCATGATGGTATGGATCCCATGCACGCCAAACTGCCTTCTACCCGCCTGACCCGCAGCCTGCTGGCCACCCTGTGCGCTTTCGCCGTGACCGCGCCCGTCTGGGCCACCGAGCCCATTTCGCTCAAAGCCAGCCAGATCAGCAGCCTGGGCATCCAACTGG
The DNA here is from genome assembly GCF_048860245.1 of Aquabacterium sp. Classification (GTDB taxonomy): domain Bacteria; phylum Pseudomonadota; class Gammaproteobacteria; order Burkholderiales; family Burkholderiaceae_C; genus Aquabacterium. Next base: position 8,814 of record NZ_JBLIZW010000112.1, read on the forward strand.
CGACGATTCAGCCTCAGGACGCCGCCCGTCAGCGTTTTCCGGCGCAGGTGACGATCCCAACGGCCCAGCAACGGGTCGTTGCCGCGCCAGTGGCCGGCGTCATTGAAGCGCTGATGGTCAGCACCGGTGATGCGGTCAAGGCCGGACAAGGACTGGTTCGCCTTCGCAGCCCTCAGATTCAGGAATTGCAGCGCGATGTCAGCCAAAGCGGCAGCCAGCTGGATCTGGCCAAGCGAACGGCCGCCCGGGATGAGGCCTTGTATCAGGAGGGCTTGATTCCGCTGTCGCGACTGGAAGCCAGCCGCGCGCAACTCGCGCAACAACGGGCGCTGGCGCAAGAGCGTCGACAAACCCTGGCCTTGAGCGGTGGCGTGGCCCGCCCCAACGCCGACGGCAGCATCAGCTTGACGGCCCCCCTGAGCGGACGTGTGCTGGAGCAACTGGTCGCCGTGGGACAACGCGTGGAGGCCGCCACCCCGCTGTACCGGATCGCCGCCTTGGACACGCTGTGGGTGGACATTCAGGTGCCCGCCAAGCTGACCAGCCAGATTCGATTGGGGCATGCCGTCAGTGTGGTGAGCCCGGACGGCGGCACGGTGACCGGTGAGGTGATCAGCATGGGCGCCACGGTGGACGCCTCCACGCAGACCAGTCTGGTGCGAGCCCGTGTGCTCAGCAAAGGCGAGACCGGCCGCTTGCGCCCGGGTGAATTGGTGGAAGCCAGCGTCAGCGTTCCCGGCTCAGACGGCGTGAGCTTGAGCACCCTGCCCGCCCAGGCGCTGGTGAGCGCCCCCGGTGGCACGCACCATGTGTTCGTGGCATCGGCCCCGGGGCGCTTTGTGTGGACACCAGTCAAGGTGCACAGCCAGTCGGGTGCTTCGGCCGTGGTGTCCGGTCTGCCTGCGGGCAGCCAGGTGGTGGTGCGCGGCACCGCTGCGCTCAAGAGCCTGATGGCGGAATGAGGCTGCCATGCTGACCAAACTGATTGAATTTTCGCTGCGCCAGCGCCTGCTGGTGATGTTGCTCATGCTGATGCTGGGGGCCGCAGGCATCCTCGCCTGGCGCGCGGTGCCCATCGATGCCTTTCCGGATGTCTCCAGCACCCAGGTGAAGTTGATCCTCAAGGCGCCGGGCATGACGCCCGAAGAGGTCGAGGCGCGCATCACCGTGCCCATTGAACAAGAAGTCCTGGGTATCCCCAGGCAGAAGTCGCTGCGCTCCACCTCGAAATATGGCCTGGCCGACATCACGCTGGACTTCGAGGACGGCACCGATGTCTACTGGGCACGCCAGCAGGTCAGCGAACGCCTCGGCGGCGTGATGGGCGACATGCCGGCCTCGGTCTCTGGCGGGCTGGCCCCCATCACCACCCCGCTGGGTGAGATGTTCATGTTCACCATTGAGGGCCCGCAATCCTTGGAAGAACGCCGACGCGTGCTCGACTGGGTGATTCGTCCCGCCTTGCGCAGCTTGCCCGGCGTGGCAGACGTGAACAGCCTGGGTGGCTTTGTGCGCACCTTTGAAGTCGTGCCCAACCCGCAAGCCCTTCTGGCGCAAGGTCTGACCATCAACCAGGTGCAAGAGGCACTCACCACCGCCAACGCCAACGATGGCGCGGGCCGCCTGCAAGCTGGCGAAGAGGCCGTGATCGTGCGGGCCGAGGGCGCCATCCAGACCCTGGACGACGTGCGCAACACCGTGGTGCGGGCCACCGATGGTCGAGTGACCCGCATCAGCGATGTGGCCGAAGTCCGCATTGGCGAGCTGACCCGCTATGGCGCGGTGACCCGCAATGGACAGGGCGAGACGGTAGAGGGTCTGGTCCTGGGCTTGCGCGGCGCCAACGCACGCCAACTGGTGTCCAGCGTACAAGCGCGACTGGACACGCTGGCCCCCACCCTGCCCCAAGGCATGCAGATCGTGCCTTTTTATGACCGCGGCAAACTGGTGGACCGCGCCGTGCACACGGTCAGCAAGGCGCTGATGGAAGCCGTGGTGCTGGTCGTGCTGCTGCTGTTGGCCTTCTTGGGCAATTTGCGCGCCGCCGTGGTCGTGGCCGTGATGCTGCCCATGTCGGCCTTGGGCACCTTTGTGCTGATGCGCCAGTTTGGCCTATCGGCCAATCTGATGAGCTTGGGGGGGCTGGCGATTGCCATTGGCATGCTGGTCGACGGCGCCGTGGTGGTGGTGGAAAACATCGAAAGCCACCTTGCCCACGGCGATGCGGCCAAGATGCCCATGCTGCAAGTCGTGATGCGTGCGGCGCGTGAAGTCGTCACCCCCGTGGCGTCGGGCATCGCCATCATCATCATCGTGTTCCTGCCCTTGCTGAGCCTGGAAGGTCTGGAGGGCAAGCTGTTTGGCCCCGTGGCGCTGACCATCGTCTTTGCACTCACGGTGTCACTGCTGCTCTCGCTGACCCTGGTGCCCGTGCTGGCTTCGTGGCTGCTGCGCGTGGGCAACCATCAGGAACCCTGGCTGATGCGCCAGCTCGATGGTGCGTACGACCGCGCCTTGTCCACCGCCTTGCGCCACCCACGCGCCTTGATGGGCGGGGCCCTGGCCGCACTGGCTTTGGCCGGCGTGCTGTTCACGCAGATTGGCAAGACCTTCATGCCCACGCTGGACGAGGGCGACATCATCATGCAGCTAGAGAAGCTGCCCGCCATCGGCCTGAAGGGCACGGTGGACCTGGACCTGCGCGTGCAGCAGGCCATCATGAAGCGCGTGCCCGAAGTGAAATCCATCGTGGCCCGCAGTGGCTCGGACGAACTGGGCCTGGACCCCATGGGCCTGAACCAGACCGACACCTTCATGGTGCTCAAGCCCATGGCAGAGTGGCGCCAGCCTGACAAGGAATGGCTGATCAGTGAATTGCGCAAGGTCATGGAAGACTTCCCTGGCGTGGATGCAGGCTTCACCCAGCCCATCGACATGCGCGTGTCCGAGATGCTGACCGGGGTGCGCGGCGACGTCGCCATCAAGATCTACGGCAACAACCTGGCCACGCTCAACGAGATGGCGGCCAAGGCCGAGAAGATCATCGCGGCCGTGCCCGGTGCCACCGACACCCTGACCCTGCGCAACGACGGCGTGCAGTACCTGCAGGTCACCATCGACCGCCAGGCGGCAGGCCGACTGGGCCTGAACGCCGCCAGCATCCAGGCCGATCTGCGCCGCTGGGTCGAAG
>NZ_JBLIZW010000113.1:0-36503 GCF_048860245.1 Aquabacterium sp.
TGCTGGACTTCATCGACGATTTCACCCAGCGCTTCCCCAAGCTGGTCGACGAGTACGAAACGCTGTTGACCGAAAACCGCATCTGGAAGCAACGTACTGTGGGCATCGGTGTGGTGTCGCCTGAGCGCGCTCTGCAAATGGGCATGACAGGCGCCATGCTGCGTGGCTCCGGCATCGTGTGGGACCTGCGCAAGCACCAGCCCTACGACGTTTACGACAAGCTGGACTTCGACATTCCCGTCGGTACCAATGGTGACTGCTACGACCGTTACGTCGTGCGCGTGGAAGAGCTGCGTCAGTCCAACCGCATCATCAAGCAGTGCGTGGACTGGTTGCGTGCCAACCCGGGTCCGGTCATCACCGACAACCACAAGGTGGCGCCGCCATCTCGTGTCGAGATGAAGACCTCCATGGAACAGTTGATCCACCACTTCAAGCTGTTCACCGAAGGTTTCCACGTTCCCGAAGGCGAAGCCTACGCTGCTGTCGAACACCCCAAGGGTGAGTTCGGCATCTACCTGGCTTCCGACGGTGCCAACAAGCCTTACCGCCTGAAGATCCGTGCCCCTGGTTTCGCCCATTTGGCCGCGCTGGACGAAATGTCCCGTGGCCACATGCTGGCTGACGCCGTGGCCATCATCGGCACGATGGACATCGTGTTCGGTGAAATCGACCGCTAAGTGACCGAGTAATCATGCTGAGCGAACAAACCAAAGCGCGCTTCGATCGCGAACTCGCCAAGTACCCGGCTGACCAGCGTCAGTCGGCGGTGATGGCCTGTCTGTCCATCATCCAGCAAGAGCAGGGCTGGGTCTCTCCCGAGGCCGAGCAAGCCATCGCCGATCACATCGGCATGCCTGCGATTGCGGTCCACGAGGTCACCTCGTTCTACAACATGTACAACCAGAAGCCGGTTGGCAAGTACAAGTTGAACGTGTGCACCAACCTGCCATGCCAGTTGCGCGACGGCCAGAAGGCCCTGCAGCACCTGTGTGACAAGCTGGGTGTGGAAGACGGTGGCACCACGGCCGATGGCCTGTTCACCGTGCAGCACTGCGAGTGCCTGGGCGCTTGCGCCGATGCACCTGTGGCCCTGGTCAACGACCGCCAGATGGTCAGCTTTTTGAGCAACGACAAACTCGATGAGTTGGTCGACGCGCTCAAGGCTCAGGCCAAGTGAGGTAAGGAAAAAGATGCTGGACCTTTCCAAATTCCAGGCGACGGGCAAGGAAACCGTTTTCCACGGTCGCCACATTTCCCCTCAAATCTACGCTGACCTCGACGGCACCAACTGGCGCCTGAAGGATTACGAAGCGCGTGGCGGCTATGCTGCGTTGCGCAAGATCCTGGGCAAGGATGGCGGTGAAGGCCTGACCCAAGATCAGGTGATCGCGGAAGTGAAGGCTTCGGGCCTGCGCGGTCGTGGCGGTGCGGGTTTCCCGACCGGCCTGAAGTGGAGCTTCATGCCTCGCACGTTCCCGGGTCAAAAGTACCTGGTGTGTAACTCCGACGAAGGCGAACCCGGTACGGCCAAGGACCGCGAGATCCTGCGCTACAACCCGCACATCGTCATCGAGGGCATGATCATTGCGGCCTACGCGATGGGCATCACCGTGGGTTACAACTACATCCACGGCGAAATCTTTGAAGCCTATGAGCGCTTTGAAGAGGCGCTGGAAGAAGCGCGCGCAGCGGGCTTTCTGGGCAACAACATCATGGGCAGCGACTTCAGCTTCCAGCTGCACGCTCACCATGGTTTTGGTGCTTACATCTGCGGCGAAGAAACCGCGCTGCTCGAATCGCTGGAAGGCAAGAAGGGGCAGCCCCGCTTCAAGCCGCCGTTTCCTGCCAGCTTCGGTCTGTACGGCAAGCCCACCACCATCAACAACACCGAAACGTTTGCGGCCGTTCCCTGGATCATTCGCAACGGTGGCGAAGCCTTCCTGAACGTGGGCAAGCCCAACAACGGTGGCACCAAGCTGTTCACCATCTCGGGTGACGTTGAGCGTCCCGGCAACTACGAAATCCCCATGGGCACACCTTTCAGCACGCTGCTGGAGTTGGCCGGTGGTGTGCGTGGAGGCAAGAAGCTCAAGGCTGTGATCCCCGGCGGCTCGTCGTCGCCAGTGATCCCTGGTCACATCATGATGGAACTGACCATGGACTATGACTCGATCAGCAAGGCTGGTTCGATGTTGGGTTCCGGCGCGGTCATCGTCATGGACGAAACGCGTTGCATGGTCAAGAGCCTGCAGCGTCTGTCTTACTTCTACATGCACGAGTCTTGCGGCCAATGCACCCCTTGCCGCGAAGGCACGGGCTGGCTGTGGCGCCTGGTCGACCGCATTGAAAACGGTCAAGGCCGTCCTGAAGACATCGCGTTGCTGGACAACGTCGCCGAAAACATCCAGGGTCGCACGATTTGCGCTCTGGGCGACGCGGCTGCCATGCCGGTGCGCGCATTCATCAAGCACTACCGCGATGAATTCGTACACCACATCGAAAACAAGACCTGCACGGTCCCGGCCTACATCTGAGCGGGAAGCCTCACATGGTTGAAATCGAAATCGACGGACGAAAAGTCCAGGCCCAGGAAGGCAGCATGCTCATCCGTGCTGCCGAAGAGAATGGGACCTTCATTCCGCACTTCTGTTACCACAAGAAGCTGTCGGTGGCTGCCAGCTGCCGCATGTGTCTCGTGGACATCGAGAAGGCGCCCAAGCCCATGCCCGCCTGCGCCACGCCCGTGACGCAAGGCATGATTGTTCGCACCAAGAGCGACAAGGCCATCAAGGCTCAAAAGAGCGTGATGGAGTTCTTGCTGATCAACCACCCTCTGGATTGCCCGATCTGTGACCAGGGCGGTGAGTGCCAGCTGCAAGACTTGGCTGTGGGCTACGGTGGCGACTCGTCGCGTTACACCGAAGAAAAGCGCGTGGTCTTCCCCAAGGATGTCGGCCCGCTGATCTCCATGGAAGAGATGAGCCGCTGCATCCAGTGCACCCGTTGCGTGCGTTTCGGTCAGGAAGTGGCCGGCGTCATGGAACTGGGCATGGTCAACCGCGGTGAGCACGCTCAGATCGAGACCTTTGTGGGGCAATCGGTGGACTCCGAGCTGTCGGGCAACATGATCGACTTGTGCCCGGTCGGTGCGCTGACCAGCAAGCCCTTCCGCTACAACGCCCGTACGTGGGAACTGTCGCGTCGCAAGAGCGTCAGCCCCCATGACTCGACCGGTGCCAACCTGATTGTTCAGGTCAAGAACGGCAAGGTTCTGCGTGTGGTGCCTTTCGAAAACGAAGATGTCAACGAGTGCTGGATCGCCGACCGCGATCGTTTCAGCTACGAAGCGCTCAACGGCGATCAACGCGTGACCAAGCCCATGCTGAAGCAGGGCGGTGAGTGGCGCGAAGTCGACTGGACCACGGCCCTGGAATACGTGGCCAATGGTCTGAAGAACATCAAGTCTGAAAGCGGTGCTGCTGCCATCGGTGCACTGGCCACCGAGCACAGCACTGTCGAAGAGCTGTTCTTGCTGGCGCAACTGGTGCGTGGCCTGGGTGGTGACAACGTCGACACCCGTCTGCGTCAGGCTGATTTCAGTCAAGGTGCCGGTGCACGCTGGCTGGGCATGTCCATCGCCGAGCTGTCCAATGTGGACCGCGCGCTGGTGGTCGGCTCCTTCTTGCGCAAGGACCATCCGCTGTTCGCCTCGCGTCTGCGTCAGGCTGCCAAGCGTGGTGCACAGATCTCCGCTGTGGGCGGCGTGAACGATGACTGGCTGATGTCTGTCGCCAACCGCGTGACCGTGGCGCCAAGCGCCTGGGTTCAAGCCCTGGCTGACATCGCCGCTGCCGTGGCTGCCGAAAAGGGCGTGAGCGCCCCCGCCGCTGGCAACGTGACCGATGCCGCCAAGGCCATTGCCGCCTCGCTGCTGTCGGGTCAAAACGGCGCCGTGTTCCTGGGCAACGCAGCCGTTCAACATCCTCAAGCCGCGTCGCTGCAAGCGCTGGGTCAATGGATTGCCGAGCAAACTGGCGCCAAGCTGGGCTTCTTCGGTGAGTCGGCCAACACGGTGGGTGCCCAACTGGTGGGCGCACAGCCGAAGCAAGGCGGTCTGAACGCAGGGCAAATGCTGGCTGGCAAGGGTCTCAAGGGCCTCGTGCTGCTGGGTGTTGAGCCTGAATTCGATGCGGCCAACCCGTCTGCGGCCATGGCTGCGGTACAGGGCGCCGACATGGTCGTGTCCCTGTCGGCCTTCAAGACCTCGGCGAACGATTACGCCGACGTGATCTTGCCGATCGCTGCCTTCGCAGAGACCTCCGGCACGTTCGTGAATGCCGAAGGCCGTGTCCAGAGCTTCCACGGCTCGGTCAAGCCTCAAGGCGATGCCCGTCCTGCCTGGAAGGTGCTGCGCGTTCTCGGCACGATGCTGGGCCTGGATGGTTTCGGTTTTGAAACCTCGGAAGAGGTCAGGTCGGCCGCTCTGGGTGATCTGGCCGCACTGCCTGCCAAGTTGAACAACGCCATCAGCGCGTCGGTCAACGTTGTGGGTTCGACCGGTGATCTGGAACGCCTGGCTGACGTGCCGATTTACAGTGCGGATGCCTTGGTGCGTCGTGCGCCCGCGCTGCAAGCCACGGCCGACGCCAAGGCGCCGGCGGCCAGCTTGCCGCAAGCCTTGTGGGCTGAGTTGGGTCTGAGCGCAGGTGCGCAAGTCAAGGTGTCGCAAGACGGCGCCGCAGCTGTGCTGCCTGCCGTACTGGATGCCAGCTTGCCTGCCAACGTCGTGCGCGTGCCGGCCGGTACCGCTGCCACCGCCACCCTGGGTGCTTCGTTCGGCGCAATCCGCGTCGAAAAGGCCTGAAGGGTAGGGGAGACAACAGATGATTGACACCCTGTACAACGCTGGTGCCGCCAACCTTGGCGCAGCATGGCCCGTGGTCTGGTCTCTGATCAAGATCGTGGCGCTGTTGCTGCCCCTGCTGGGTTGCGTGGCGTATCTGACCCTCTGGGAGCGCAAGGCCATTGGCTGGTCGCAGATCCGTCCAGGTCCTAACCGGACCGGTCCGGCCGGTTTGCTGCAGCCCATCGCTGACGCGGTCAAGCTGATCTTCAAAGAGATCATCATCCCGTCGGCCGCCAACAAGGGCCTGTTCTTCCTGGGCCCCATCATGACCATCATGCCGGCTCTGGCTGCATGGGCTGTGATTCCCTTCGGCCCCGAAGTGGCACTGGCCAATGTGAACGCAGGTTTGCTGTTCCTGATGGCCATCACTTCGCTGGAAGTCTATGGCGTGATCATCGCCGGCTGGGCATCCAACTCGAAGTACGCCTTCCTGGGCGCCATCCGCGCATCGGCCCAGATGGTGTCCTACGAAATCGCGATGGGCTTCTGCTTCGTGATCGTGCTGATGACGGCGGGTTCTTTGAACATGACCGACATCGTCCTGAGCCAAGGCAAGGGGCAGTTCGCCGAGATGGGCCTGAACTTCCTGTCGTGGAACTGGCTGCCGCTGCTGCCGATCACCGTGGTGTACTTCATCTCCGGTCTGGCCGAAACCAACCGTCACCCCTTCGACGTGGTCGAAGGTGAGTCGGAAATCGTGGCCGGTCACATGATCGAGTACTCCGGTATGGCATTTGCCATGTTCTTCCTGGCCGAATACGCCAACATGATTCTGGTGTCCACTCTGTGCGCCATCATGTTCTTTGGCGGCTGGCTGCCTCCGGTCGAAGCGTTGAGCTTCATCCCCGGTTGGATCTGGTTGGGCATCAAGGCATTCATCATCGTGACGCTGTTCCTGTGGGTGCGTGCATCGTTCCCCCGCTTCCGTTATGACCAGATCATGCGTCTGGGCTGGAAGATCTTCATCCCGCTGACGCTGGTCTGGCTGATCCTGGTCGGCTGCTGGATGATGTCCCCCTGGAACATCTGGAAATAAGAAGGGGCACCCCACATGACTACGTCCCTCAAGGAATTCATTTCGAGCTTCTTCATGGTGGAACTCTTCAAGGGGATGGCTCTGACAGGCCGTCACTTCTTGAAGCCGCACATCACTGTGCAGTTCCCCGAAGAAAAGACACCGTTGTCTCCACGCTTCCGTGGTCTGCACGCCCAACGTCGTTATGAAAACGGCGAAGAGCGTTGCATCGCCTGTAAGCTGTGCGAAGCGGTTTGCCCCGCCATGGCGATCACGATTGAAGCCGGCATGCGTGAAGACGGTTCACGTCGCACCACCCGCTACGACATCGATCTGACCAAGTGCATCTTCTGCGGCTTCTGCGAAGAAAGCTGCCCCGTGGACGCGATCGTGGAAACCCACATCTTCGAATACCACGGTGAGAAGCGCGGCGATCTGTACTTCACCAAGGACATGCTCCTTGCGGTGGGTGATCGCTACGAGAAGGAAATTGCAGCCAACAAGGAGGCGGACGCGAAATACCGCTGACCCGATATGGACACCTTAAGCCTACTTTTCTATACCTTCGCCTTCGTGCTGGTCTACGCGGGTTTCCGCGTGATCACCGCCAAGAGCCCGGTGACTGCTGCATTGCACCTGGTGCTGGCTTTCGCCAGCGCCTCCTGTGTGTGGATGCTGCTGCAAGCTGAGTTCCTCGCCATTTCCCTCGTGCTGGTGTACGTGGGCGCGGTGATGGTGCTCTTCCTTTTCGTGGTGATGATGCTCGACATCAACACCGACTCCCTGCGTCAGGGTTTCTGGAAGCATTTCCCGCTCGCTGGCTTGATCGGCGTCGTGATTGCCCTGGAAATGTCCTTCGTGCTGACCCGCGGCTTCAACTTGCCAGTGGCCAAGCCGATGGCGCCGGACCTGGCCAAGATGGCCAATGCCAAGGCGCTGGGCGTGGAGTTGTTCTCTCACTATCTGTTCCCGGTTCAGGTCGCTGCGGTGATCCTGCTGGTCGGTATGGTGGCCGCGATCGCGCTGACGATGCGTGAGCGCAAGGACTCCAAGCATCAGAAGCCCGCCGAACAGGTGCGCGTGAAGAAGGCTGATCGCCTGCGCGTGGTGAAGGTGGCTGCCCAAGTGGAAGCCCCCGTTGAAGTTGACGCCAACACCCAGGCTGGAGGCCAAGCATGACCTCGATCACACTCGGACATTACCTGTCGCTGGGCGCGATCTTGTTCGCCATGTCGGTCATCGGGATCTTCCTGAACCGCAAGAACCTGATCGTGCTGCTGATGGCCATCGAGCTGATGCTGCTGGCCGTGAACCTGAACTTCGTCGCGTTCTCCCACTACCTGGGTGACATGGACGGACAGGTCTTCGTTTTCTTCATCCTGACCGTGGCTGCGGCTGAATCCGCGATCGGTCTGGCCATTTTGGTGACGCTGTTCCGCAATCGTCGTTCGATCAACGTCGATGAGTTGGATACGCTCAAGGGCTGATCGGGAGAGATACAAGAATGTCAGAACTTTCTCTCAACTCGCTGCTGGCGGTGCCTCTGGCCCCGCTGGTCGGCTCGATCTGCGCCGGCCTGTTCGGCAAGACGATCGGCCGTCGCGGCGCGCACATGATCACGATCCTGGGCGTGCTGGTGTCCTTCATCATCTCGGCGATGACCCTCAAGGCAGTCGCCTTGGATGGCGCGACCTTCAATGCCACGGTTTATGAGTGGATGACGTTGGGTTCGCTGAAGATGGAAGTCGGTTTCATGATCGACGGTTTGTCGGCCATGATGATGTGCGTGGTGACCTTCGTGTCGCTGATGGTGCACATCTACACCATCGGCTACATGGAAGAAGATCCTGGCTACCAGCGCTTCTTCTCGTACATCTCACTGTTCACCTTCTCGATGCTGATGCTCGTGATGAGCAACAACATGCTGCAGCTGTTTTTCGGCTGGGAAGCGGTGGGCCTGGTGTCGTACCTGCTGATCGGTTTCTGGTTCAAGAAGCCCACAGCCATTTTCGCCAACATGAAGGCCTTCCTGGTCAACCGTGTGGGTGACTTCGGCTTCATCCTGGGCATCGGTTTGCTGCTGGCATACACCGGTACGCTGAACTACACCGAAGTGTTTGCCAAGCGTGAAGCCCTGGGCGCGATGCTGTTCCCGCAAACCGACTGGCTGCTGATCACCGTGATCTGCGTGTGTCTGTTCATCGGTGCGATGGGTAAGTCGGCTCAGTTCCCGCTGCACGTGTGGCTGCCTGACTCGATGGAAGGCCCGACCCCGATCTCGGCGCTGATTCACGCCGCGACCATGGTGACCGCCGGCATCTTCATGGTGACCCGCATGTCGCCGCTGTTTGAGCTGTCGGACGCTGCGCTGAACTTCATCGTGATCATCGGTTCGATCACGGCGCTGTTCATGGGTTTCCTGGGCATCATCCAGAACGACATCAAGCGCGTGGTGGCTTACTCCACGCTGTCGCAGCTGGGTTACATGACCGTCGCGTTGGGCGTCTCGGCCTACGGCGTCGGCATGTTCCACGTGATGACCCACGCTTTCTTCAAGGCCTTGCTGTTCTTGGGCGCAGGTTCCGTGATCATTGGCATGCACCACGATCAGGACATCCGCAACATGGGTGGTCTGTGGAAGCGCATGCCCATCACCTGGATCACCTTCCTGCTGGCCAACCTGGCCCTGATCGGGACACCGCTGTTCTCGGGCTTCTACTCGAAGGATTCGATCATCGAAGCCGTTGCAGCGAGCGAATTGCCGGCAGCCGGTTTCGCACACTTTGCCGTGCTGGCGGGTGTGTTCGTGACCGCCTTCTACAGCTTCCGCGTGTACTTTCTGGTCTTCCACGGCAAGGAACACTTCCATCACAAGCCGTTCCCGGGTGAACACGATCATCACGACGACGATCATGGTCATGCGCACGAGCCGCACGAGTCGCCTTGGGTGGTGACCCTGCCGCTGGTGCTGCTGGCGATCCCCTCTGTCGCGATTGGTTACTTCACCATCGAGCCGCTGCTGTTCGGTAACTTCCTGGAGTCGGCGGTGTTCATCGACGCAGCCAAGCATCCTGGCATGCATGAGCTGGCGCATGAATTCCATGGCGCTTGGGCGATGGCGATGCACGCGTTCGGCACGCTTCCGTTCTGGTTGGCGCTGGGTGGTGTGGCCACGTCCTTCGTGTTCTACATCGTGGCGCCTCAGATCCCGGCCTTCTTTGCCAAGGTGCTGCGTCCGCTGATCGTGGTGGGCGAAAACAAGTACTTCCTCGACTGGATCAACGAGAACATCTTCGCCGCTGGTGCGCGCCTGTTGGGCCGCATCTTCTGGAAGGTGGGTGACGTGGCTCTGATCGATGGCTTGGCTGTGAACGGTTCGGCCAAGCTGGTCGGCCTGATCGGCTCGCTGACCCGCCTGTTCCAAACAGGCTACCTCTATCACTACGCACTGGTCATGATCCTGGGGGTGTTCGCCCTCATGACCTGGTTCGTGTTCATGCAGCACTGAGCGCGAGGACCGGTCCATGCAAACAATGTCCAATATCCTCTCTCTGGCCATCTGGATTCCAGTGGCCGTCGGGATCCTGTTGCTGGCCATCGGCCGCCAGGAAAATGCCCGCGTTACCCGTTGGGTGGCCCTGATCGGTTCGATCATCGGCTTCGCGGTCACCATCCCCTTGATCACTGACTTCAATGCCGGTACGGCTGCGATGCAGTTTGTCGAACACGCCCCCTGGATTGAGCGCTTCAATGTGTTCTATCACCTGGGCGTGGACGGCATCTCAATGTGGTTCGTGCCCCTGACAGCCTTCATCACGGTGATCGTGGTGCTGGCAGGTTGGGAAGTCATCGAAGACCGTCCTCACCAGTACTACGGCGCCTTCCTGATCCTGTCGGGTCTGATGATTGGCGTGTTCGCAGCACTGGACGGCATGCTGTTCTACGTGTTCTTCGAAGCCACGCTGATCCCGATGTACATCATCATCGGTATCTGGGGTGGCCCACGCCGCGTGTATGCCGCGTTCAAGTTCTTCCTGTACACACTGCTCGGTTCGCTGCTGATGCTGATCGCGCTGGTCTACCTGTACTACAAGTCGGGTGGTAGCTTCGACATCATGACCTGGCAAAAGCTGCCACTGCCGGCCACGCCTCAGGCGCTGCTGTTCGGTGCGTTCTTTGCTGCGTTTGCTGTCAAGGTGCCGATGTTCCCGGTGCACACCTGGTTGCCCGACGTGCACGTGGAAGCGCCGACCGGTGGTTCCGCGGTGCTGGCTGCCATCATGCTGAAGCTGGGTTGCTATGGCTTCCTGCGTTTCATGCTGCCCATCGTGCCGGACGCCTCGCATGAGTTTGCCCCCGTGGTGATCACCCTGTCGCTGATCGGTGTGATCTACATCGGTCTGGTGGCCATGGTTCAGAACGACATGAAGAAGCTGGTGGCGTACTCGTCCATCGCGCACATGGGTTTCGTGACCCTGGGCTTCTTCATCTTCAATGAACTGGGTGTGGTCGGTGGTCTGGTTCAGATGATCTCCCACGGTTTCGTGTCGGGCGCCATGTTCCTGAGCATTGGCGTGCTGTACGACCGCGTTCACTCGCGTGAAATCTCCGCTTACGGTGGTGTGGTCAACACCATGCCGAAGTTCGCTGCCTTCGCGCTGCTGTTCTCGATGGCCAACTGCGGCCTGCCGGGTACTGCTGGTTTCGTGGGTGAGTGGATGGTGATTCTGGGCTCGGTGCAGTACAACTTCTGGATCGGTTTGCTGTCTGCGACCGCGCTGATCTTCGGTGCTGCTTACACCCTGTGGATGTACAAGCGCGTGTACTTTGGCGATGTCACCAACGATCACGTTCGTGAACTCACCGACATCAATGCGCGTGAATTCCTGATCCTGGCCGTGCTGGCGGCCGCCGTGCTGTGGATGGGTATCCAGCCCAAGCCTTTCACCGACGTGATGCACGTCTCGGTGACCGAGCTGCTCAAGCACGTGGCACAAAGCAAGTTGAACTGAGGGCCGACACAAGATGACTGATTTGAACTGGCTCGCGGTGACTCCCGAGATCGTCCTGCTGGGCATGGCCTGTGTGGTCGCGCTCGCGGATCTGTTCGTCACCTGTCCCCAACGCAAGCCCACTTACTTCCTGGCGATGCTGTCGCTGGCGGCTGTGGCGGGTTTGCATTTCAACGCCCTGGGCGGCACGGAATCCGTGTATGCCATGCAGAAAATGGTCGTGGTCGACCCGCTGGGCCACTTGCTGGCTCTGTGCGCAACCTTGGCTGTGATGGCAACCCTGACCTATTCGCAGGTCTATGCCTCGCACCGCGAAATGCTCAAGGGGGAACTGTTCAGCCTGAGCATGTTCTCGCTGTTCGGCATCTCGGTGATGATCATCGGCAACAACTTCCTGTCCATCTACCTGGGTCTGGAAGCGATGTCGCTGTCGCTGTACGCACTTGTGGCCCTGCGCCGTGACAACGTGCAGGCCACCGAAGCGGGCATGAAGTACTTCGTGCTGGGTGCGCTGGCTTCTGGGTTCTTGCTGTATGGCCTGTCCATGATGTACGGCGCCACCGGTTCTCTGGACCTGGGCGAGGTGTACAAGGCCACACTGACCGGTCAGATCAACAAGCAAGTGCTGGCCTTCGGTCTGGTCTTCATCGTGGCTGGCTTGGCGTTCAAGCTGGGTGTGGTGCCGTTCCACATGTGGGTGCCTGACATCTACCAAGGTGCCCCCACCACAGCCACTTTGCTGGTTGCAGGCGCGCCCAAGCTGGCTGCGTTCGCCATCACCATCCGCTTGTTGGTGGAAGGCCTGATCAACACCGCCGTGGACTGGCAGCAAATGCTGCTGATTCTGGCTGTGGCATCGATGGCCCTGGGTAACCTGGCCGCCATCGCACAGACCAACCTGAAGCGCATGCTGGCGTACTCCGGTATTGCCCAACTGGGTTTCATGCTGCTGGGTTTTGTGCCCACCGTCGTGGCCGGTAGCACTGTCACGGCTGGCAACGGTCTGGGCTCGGCCCTGTTCTACGTCATCACCTACGTGCTGACCACGCTGGGCACCTTCGGTCTGATCATGGTGCTGTCGCGCCCTGGCTTCGAGTCGGAACAGATTTCGGATCTGGCCGGTTTGAACAAGCGCAGCCCGATGCTGGCTGGTGTGATGGCCGTGTTCATGTTCTCGCTGGCCGGTATTCCGCCGACCGTGGGCTTCTACGCGAAGCTGGCCGTGCTGCAAGCGCTGATCACGACCAGCTCGGGTCTGCTGCTGCAGATCTCGATCGTGGCTGTGTTGTTGTCGCTGGTCGCTGCGTTCTACTACTTGCGCGTCATCAAGGTCATGTACTTTGACGAGCCGGTGGAGGGCGCTGCACCGATCGAAAGCAGCGGTGCTCGCGTGCTGTTGTCTGTGAACGCACTGGTGGTGCTGGGTCTGGGCTTGCTGCCTGGTGGCCTGATGGCCCTGTGTGCCCGCGTGATCACGCAATCTTTGGCAGGTTGAAAATGAAGCTGATGACCTTGGGTCGTCGGGTTGCCGTATGACGGGCCTCGTGCCCGTCTGGGCGATCTACACTGTGCTGTTGGCCGCGTTGATCGCGGCCAATTTGCCATTCATCAATGAGCGACTGTTCGTCGTGGGGCCGGTGCGTGCACCGAAGGCCGTGGCCTGGCGCTTGTTGGAATTGCTGGTTTATGCATTGAGCGTGGCTGCAATGGGCTGGGGGCTGGAAACGCACCTGGGTCAGGCCAGCCCGCTGCGCTGGGAATTCGTGGCCGTGTGGTTGTGCGTGATGCTGACCCTGGCGTTCCCAGGTTTTGTGTGGCGCTATCTGCGTCGCCAGTGACCCCTTGCTGAGGCCGCCATGTCTGATGTGCCCTTGAGCGACGATCACCTGCGTGAGGACACGCTCTCGTCGGAGCCCGTCTATCAGGGTTCGTTCCTGCAGATGCGGCGCGACAGAGTTCGTTTGCCCGATGGCCGGGAGGCCTCGCGGGAATACGTGGTGCACCCCGGTGCCGTGATGGTTGTGGCCATCTTGCCCGATGGGCGTTTGGTGATGGAGCGGCAGTACCGTTACCCCGTGCGTCAAACCATGATCGAGTTTCCGGCGGGCAAGCTGGATCAGGGTGAGGGTGGATTGGCCTGTGCGCAGCGTGAGTTGCTGGAGGAAACCGGTTACCGCGCCAAGCGTTGGGCCAAGGCAGGTGTCATGCACCCCGTCATTGGCTATGCCACCGAGGTGATTGAAGTCTGGTTTGCCGATGACTTGACCTTGGGCGAGCGCCATCTGGATGAAGGCGAATTTCTGGATGTGTTTGCCGCCACCCAGGGTGAGTTGGAAGCCTGGATGCGTGATGGCAAGTTGACCGACGCTAAGACTGTGGTCGGCATGATGTGGCTGCTGCAATGGCGTGCCGGGCGTTGGCCATTGGACTGGCAAGTCGTCGCCTGATCTGTTGGGTATGTTGGTTGTTGATCTGCATTGCGAGCACGCGCATGTGTTCGAAGGCTGGTTTGCCTCGGCAGACGACTTGGCTTCGCAGCAAGCACGTGGATTGGTGAGTTGCCCGGTGTGTGGCAGCGTCAATGTCGTGCGTCGGCCGTCTGCGTCTCGCCTTAACGTGTCAGGGCTGAAGGACGAGTCCGGATCACGGCGACAAGATGTGGACATCGACCGGCGTGCCCAGGTGCCCGTTGCGGCGCCTGTTGCCCGCACCGATCAGGTCTCCCCAGAGCCCGTGTCCGGCGAAGCCGCCGAGATGCTGGAGGCCGTTCAGGCGGTGTATCTGCAGGCAGTTCGGCACGTGTTGGCGCAAACCGAAGACGTCGGCGCGCGTTTTGCCGACGAAGCCCGCAGCATTCACCACGGCGATGCGCCCGTGCGGCCGATTCGGGGGCAGACCACACCAGAAGAGCGAGAAGCCTTGCAGGATGAAGGCATTGAGGTGCTCAGTCTGCCCGTGCCGGACGCGCTGAAGGGCCCGGTCCAATAAAGGGAGCGTTCGGCTCAGCCATCGCCGGCTGAGCTTAGTTCGGCACAGTGCGACCGGGGTTCAGGATGCCATGAGGGTCCAGTGCCTGTTTGATGGATCGCATCATGGTCAGCGCGGCGGCGGGTTTGCGTCGCGCCAGTTCTTCGCGGCGCAGCAGGCCAATGCCGTGCTCGGCCGAGATGGTGCCTTGGTAGGCGTCCACCATGTCAAAGACCACGGTGTTCACCTCACGTTCAAATGTCTGCAAGGCATCGCCATGAGCGTATTCGGCGGGTGGTTGAACGTTGTAGTGCAGGTTGCCGTCGGCCAGATGCCCGAAACAGACAATCCGAGCCTCGGGCCACCGCTGCAGGATCGCCGCCTCGGTGCGCTCGACGAAGTCGGAGATGGACGAGGTGGGCACGCCGATGTCATGTTTGACCATCAGACCTTCGGTGCGTTCGGCCAAAGGAATGCTCTCGCGCACCAACCACATGGCTTGCTGTTGCGGGCCATTGGCTGCGATCACCGCGTCCACACATTCGCGCTGCTCGTGCGCTTCGGTCAACAGGCTTTCCAGGCGCTCGCGGGCGTGGTCTTCACTGTCGCTGCTGCTGTGCTCGAGCAGCACCGTCCAGGGGGCGCGGGTGTCGCCCAGCATGCGTGCGGCCTCGGGCTCGTGGCGACGCAGCAGGGCCAATGGAAAAGCGGCCATGACCTCGAAAGCGGTGAGGCCGGCATCCAGGTGGCGACGACTGCGCTCCAGCAGGCGGGTGGCCGCCAGCAGGGACGGGCAGTGGATCAGTGCGGTGCAGGTGCCCCGGGGTTTGGGATAAAGCCGCAAGGTCGCGGCCGTGATGATGCCGAGCGTGCCTTCGCTGCCGATGAGCAGGTCGCGCAGGGCGTAGCCGCTGTTGTCCTTGCGCAGGGCTTTGAGGCCGTTCCAGATCTCGCCTTGCGCGGTCACGGCCTCCAGGCCCAGGCATAACTCGCGCGCGGTGCCGTAACGCAGCACCTGCGTGCCGCCCGCATTGGTGGCCAGGTTGCCCCCAATGGTGCACGTACCTTCGGAGGCCAGTCGCAGCGGAAAGAGCAGACCCTCTCGGTCTGCCGCCGCTTGCACGTCGGCCAGCAGGCATCCGGCTTCGACGGTCATGGACAGGTTGGCGGAGTCGACCTGCAGGACGCGGTTCATGCGTGTGAGGCTCAGCACAATCTGTTGTCCGCTGCTGTCGGGTACGGAGCCCCCCACCAGACTGGTGTTGCCACCTTGCGGCACGATGCTGATGCCATGCTGCGTGCACAGTTTGACCACTTCGACCACTTCATGTGCATTGGCGGGCTTGACGATGGCCAGCGCCTGACCCCGATAGCGTTTGCGCCAGTCGAGCAGATGACGCTCGCAGTCGTTCCCATCGTCTGGGACGAGCACGTGGGGCGTACCCACAAGTTGCCGAAGCGAACTCAGGAGGGAGGCGTCAGGCACGGTGGTCATGCCGAGGTGTCGTCCGCAGATTTCTTGGCCTTGGGTGGCAGCACACGCAGTCGCAGGCGGATGTACACCGCGCAGGCCGTGAACAGGGCCACGCTCAAGGTGACTTCGATGCCGGCCAGTACCTGGGACAGCCCGGTGTCGCTGGTGGCGCGCACCACGCCTTCGGTGAAGTACAGCCAGACCAGCAGCGACACCCAGCGATAGGTGTAGAGCTTGTGCTTGAGAAAGCCGGCGATGGCCAGCGTCAGGGGCAGGGCCTTGAAGGCGAGGGATCCTGTGCCGCCAGGCAGGGGGGCCAGCCACAACTCCCAGGCCACGCTCAGACCAATCAGGCTGATCAGCAGGGCGATGTTGAGCAGGCGCATGCGCTCGATCAGGGCGCGGCGTGCAGGGGGATGGGGGGCAAACACAGCCTCCAGCGTGTCGGCGGCGGGCTGGGGCGTGGCAGGGGCGGAAGTGGTGGTCTCGTTCATGGCAAAAATCAGGCTACCGATGCCCGGCGTGGTGCTTGGGGACGGCGCATGGCTGGCATCATAGCCAGCATGACGTCGAAATGGATCTTTTGGGCGAATGCCCGTCAACGATGGGCCTTGCTGGTGCACACGCTGCAGCAGTGGCCGTGGATGCGTACCTTTGAAACCTTGCGCCAGCGATTTCGGGAAGACAAGCTGGGGCTGACGGCCGGGAGCCTGACTTTCACGACCACGATTGCGCTGGTGCCCCTGTTCACGGTGATGCTGGCTTTGTTCAGTGCATTTCCGGTGTTTGCGCGTTTCCGCAAGATTTTGGAGCAGCAGGTGATTCAGGGCATGGTGCCCGACATCATCGCCAAGCCGGTGCTGGTGTCTCTGACCAAGTTTTCCGCCAAAGCCAGCCAGTTGGGTGGGATGGGGATGGTGGCGCTGGGCGTGACAGCGATGGCATTGATGCTGACCATTGACCACACGCTCAACGGGATCTGGCGTGTCAAGACCGCACGACCGTTTGCGCAGCGCGTGCTGGTCTATTGGGCAGCGTTGACCCTGGGGCCGTTGTTGGTCGGCGCCAGTTTGTCCATGACGTCGTATGTGCTGTCGGCCTCTCGCGGCTTGGTGGATGAGCTGCCGGGTGGCATCAGTGTGCTGCTGGGCTTGATGGTCTTTTTCCTGCAGACGTTTGGCTTTGCGGCGCTTTACAAATTTGTGCCGAACACGTTTGTGCGCTGGGATCACGCTTGGGGCGGCGCACTGTTTGCGTCCTTGGGCCTGGAGCTGGGGCAGCGGGTGCTGGCCTTGTATCTGTCGAATGTGCCGGTCTATGCGACGATCTATGGCGCCTTTGCCGCAGTGCCGATCTGCCTGGTCTGGATCTATACGAGTTGGCTGATTGTGTTGATGGGCGCAGTGATCGTGGCTTATACGCCGAGTCTGCTGTCGCAGGTCAAGCGGTGGCCGGACACGCCGGGCCACCGGTTTTCGTTGGCGCTGGCTTTGCTCAAGGCCTTGCAAGCGGTTCAGCACTCACCAGAGCGTGGTCTGACTGCGGAAGCCTTGGCTCACCAACTGCGTACCGACCCCCTTCAGATTGAGCCATTGCTGGAGGGCTTGGTGGCGTTGGACTGGATCGGGCAATTGAACGATGAAGCGTTGCGTCACGGAGGGCGGTTTGTGTTGCTGTGCGATCCCTTGACGACGTCGGTGGCCCCTTTGGTGGGCAGCGTGCTGTTGAAGCCGGATGGATTCACCCAAGGGTTCTGGAGCCGCGCGGGGCTGGATGACATGACCTTGGCTCAGGCCTTGGCCTGAGTCGGCATAAAAAGCGGTGTGGGATCAGGGTCAATACCCTGTTCACAAGGACGTGTCTCTGTCGCAATGAAGGGGCAGCAGTCAACATGGTGTCCTGATCTTGCGCAACGTGAGGCGCAGGACGTGGATTTGTCGGACGGATGGGGCTATATTGCGCCCGTAGGGCCTGTTGTCTACGCCCATTTTTCTAGGAGAGCGAGTCATGAAAGTCAGCGACATTCTGCGAGTGAAGGGCGGCACCCTGTTCACCGTTCAACCGGAACAGTCTCTGGCCGATGCGGCTTCCACCATGGCCGAGCATGACATTGGCTCGCTGGTGGTGATGGACCACGGTGACTTGGTGGGCATGCTGACCTTCCGTGAGGTCATCAAGGCCACGGTGCGCAACAGCGGGGTGTTCGGCAGCCTGACGGTGCGCACAGTGATGGACGACCACCCGCTGACTTGCACGCCTGACACCGAACTGGATGAGGTGCGTCGCATGATGCTGAGCCGTCACGCGCGCTACATGCCGGTCATGACGCAAAAGACCCTGATGGGCGTGATCTCGTTCTACGATGTGGCCAAGGCTGTGGTCGATGGTCAGGACTTCGAGAACCGCATGCTCAAGGCTTACATCCGCGATTGGCCCGTGAGTGAAGATGGCGCTGGCAAGGAGCCTCAAGCCCTGCTGTGATGCGACTGGGTGGCTGAGCGTCGCGTGAGCGCCCGGTGATGCCGGGCGTTTTCATTTCTGTTGCTGTGGTTCCCGGTCTGATGGGGGACAATAGCGGTTTTCCTGTTGCATAACTCGGTTGGCGCTCTATGGCTGGCAGCACCTTTGGTCTTTTGTTCACGGTCACAAACTTTGGCGAATCGCACGGTCCGGCGATTGGCTGCGTGATCGATGGTTGCCCTCCGGGCATGACCTTGTCCGAGGCGGACATTCAGCCCGATCTGGATCGCCGTCGCCCTGGCACCTCGCGTCATGTGACGCAGCGTAACGAGCCCGATGCCGTCGAGATCCTGAGCGGTGTGTACGAAGGCAAGACCACGGGTGCGCCCATCGCGCTGCTGATTCGCAATACTGATCAGCGCTCGAAGGACTACGGCAACATCCTGCAGACTTTCCGCCCCGGTCATGCCGACTACACCTACTGGCACAAGTACGGCATCCGTGATCCGCGTGGCGGCGGCCGTTCGTCGGCCCGTCTGACGGCCCCGATGGTGGCGGCTGGTGCGGTGGCCAAGAAGTGGTTGCGTGAGCAGTTTGGCACCGAGATTCGTGCCTGCATGACCCAACTGGGTGAGGTGCCCATTGCCTTTGAGGGGTGGGACCATGTGCCCAACAATCCGTTCTTTGCGCCCAACGAAAGCCAGATCGAGCAGTTGGAAGCCTATATGGACGAGTTGCGCAAGGACGGTGATTCGTGTGGTGCCAAGCTGATTGTCGAAGCCAGTGGCATGCCCGTGGGCTTGGGCGAGCCGCTGTTTGACAAGCTGGATGCCGACATTGCTTACGCCATGATGGGCATCAATGCCGTCAAGGGCGTGGAGATTGGTGCGGGCTTCGAGAGCGTGCGCCAGCGCGGGACCGTGCATGGCGACGAGCTGTATCCCGATGGCTTTGCCTCGAACCATTCGGGCGGGGTGCTGGGTGGCATGTCGACCGGGCAAGACCTGCGTGTGGCGATTGCGATCAAGCCGACCAGCTCGATCCGTACGCCCCGTCAGTCGATTGACCTGCACGGTCAGCCTGCCACGGTCGAGACCTTTGGTCGCCACGACCCATGCGTGGGCATTCGCGCCACGCCGATCGCCGAGGCGATGTTGGCGCTGGTGTTGATTGACCACGCGATGCGCCACCGTGCACAGTGCGGGGACGTGGTGGTGGACACGCCAAAGATTGCGGCCCATCGGCCTTGAAACAAGAAAGGGACCTCACGGTCCCTTTTTCATTGGGCGGCTCAGGCCTGCAGTTCGCTGGCGTGCTCGGGGCGCTCGATCAATTCGATCTTGTAGCCGTCCGGATCGGTGATGAAGGCGATGACGGTGGTGCCACCCTTGATGGGGCCAGCTTCGCGGCTGATGCTGCCACCCAGGGTGGCAGTTTTGGCACGCACGGCCTCGCAGACCGCTGCCGCGTTGTCGACGCCCAAGGCGATGTGGCCGTAGGCCGTACCCAGTTCGTAGTGGTCGACGCCGTAGTTGTAGGTCAACTCGATTTCGGCGTGCTCGGGGTTGCGGCCGTAGCCCAGGAAGGCCAGGGTGTATTGCTGCTCAGGCCGGTCTGTGGTGCGCAGCAGTGTCATGCCCAGAGCCTGGGTGTAGAAGTCGATGGAGCGCTGCAGGTTGCCAACGCGCAGCATGGTGTGCAGAAGACGCATGGTGTGAAGAGGTCAGGAGGGGTGTGAAGGCTTGGCAGTCTGCCACCGAGCAGCATTTGACTGCAGGGCAGGGTTATCGAAGCGAGAGCGAGGCCAGGTCCACATCGAGCCAGCCGCGCACACTGTTGAGCAAGGCCAGCCCTTCGGCGCGAGGCAGGTCGTTGAGGTGCAGTACACGCTCTTGCAGCACACCTTCGTCCAGCAAGGTGGCGCGCATCACGCCTGGCAGCAGTCCACACGACACGGGAGGGGTGTACCAGATGCCGTCAAGCTTCAAAGCCAGATTGCCGATCGTGAACTCGGTGAGTTCTTGCTGTGCGTTGTACAAGAGGGTGTCAAAACAGCCTTGAGGCGGTTTGAATGCCGCATAGGCTTCGCGGCGGGTGGTCTTGTGCCAGATGAACGCATCTGCCGGGGGCATGGCCTGCTGGGCCAGGGCCACCCGGACGGGCTGCTGGGTGGTGGGGAGCGGTGCCGCCTCAACCTGGATGCCCAGTCGGTCGTCCACCAGCAGGCGCACCTTGTGGACACCGGTGACATGGGCACGGGCGGTGTCTTGCAGAGCCGTGTCGATGCGCTGTGCCAGGTCTTGGCACTGTGCGTCATCGGTTGCGAAGCAGAAGTGTCGTGCGGCGTCCAGCACGCGGGCGAGGTGACGAGGTTGACGCAGGATGACACCGTCTTCCAGCCTCAGGGATTCGAGCAGTTGGAAGGGGTGATTGGCGCGCACCAGAAAGGCTTTTTTGGCCTCCCACTCGCGGGCCTCACCCGGCCCGGTGGCGTCCAGCGTGATGCCGCTGCCGATGCCGCAATGGGCTCGCCAGGGGGCGGGGGGCGGCAAGGTGTCGACGGTGAGGGTCCGGATGGGGACGTTGAACGTCACATGACCGCCCGGTTGCATGATGCCCACCGCGCCGCAATAGACGCCGCGCGCACTGCGTTCGAGCCGGGCGATGTGGTGCATGGCCTGACGTTTGGGAGCGCCTGTGACCGAGCCACAGGGGAACAGCGCGGCAAACAATTCGCTCAGACGCACACCAGGACGGCTGTCTGCCGTGATGGTCGAGGTCATTTGCCAGACCGTGGGCAAGGCCATGAGGTCAAACAAGGCCGGGACCTTGACGCTGCCGGTGACCGCCACACGCGACAAATCGTTGCGCAGCAGATCGACGATCATCAGGTTTTCTGCCCGCTCTTTGTCACTGCCGCGCAGGTGGTCGGCAGCGGCTTGGTCGCTGGTGGCGTCGTGGCCGCGTGGTGCCGTGCCCTTCATGGGGCTGGTCGTGATGTGTTGACCATCCCAATCGAAAAACAGCTCGGGGGACACGCTGAGCACCGTGCCGGGCACGCGACTGGCGGCGCGCGCATCGAGCATGAGTGCGTAGCTTTGGGGCTGGCTGCGGCGCAAGGCCATGAACCAGGGCCACAGGGCGGCGGGTGTGCCTTCAAAGGGGCTGTGCTGCTGCCCGGTCAGATTGATTTGGTAGACCTCGCCGGCACGGATCAGCTCACGGATTTGCTCCACCTTGTGCTCGATGGCGGTCTGATCCAGATCGCCTTGCCAGGGGCCCACATGCCAAGGGGCTGCAGGCTGGTTGCGATCGATCGCTTG
This sequence comes from Aquabacterium sp., assembly GCF_048860245.1. GTDB lineage: Bacteria > Pseudomonadota > Gammaproteobacteria > Burkholderiales > Burkholderiaceae_C > Aquabacterium. The sequence goes on from NZ_JBLIZW010000113.1 coordinate 21,161, forward strand.
ACCATCCCATGGTTCGGCATGGTCGAACACCGCCCACACGGCGTAGGGCTGACCCGGCGGCAGGGCCTTGACGGGCAGGTGCGGGTTCAGACCTGGGGCGGCCTCGTAGGCGACCCAGCCCACACACCATTGCCCTTGTTGGGCCAGTTGGTGGGCGGCATCCAGCAAGCCCGCGACCTGACTGGGGTCGTGGGCGACCAGCCAGCGAGCCGGGCGGTCGAATCGCCAGCGCCGACGCGCCTTGTTGGGACTGCCCGGTGGCGCTGGGAAGTCCACCAGCGCCGTGGGCAGATCGGGATCCTGATCAAGCACGACGTTGGGGTGTCAAAGCGCTGTACACCAGCACACCGCCGGCCACGGCAAACAGGGCCAAGGACCAGAACTCGAACGGGACACCCAGAACGCTCACCGCCGCATCGGCACAGCTGGCGCGGACCTCAAACCATTCTGGCCAACGGGTGTCGAGACCGAAGAACCCGATCACCTGGTCGGCGAAGGTCATGGCGCACGAGTTGGTTTTGGCGGCCACGAAGTGCTGCCACAACGCGGCGCAAATACCCCCTGCGCTCAGGACTGCACCGACGCCAGATAAGGGGCGACGCACCAGATCCACGGGCAGGGCTGCGCCGATCAAGGACAGGACCGTCAGCAAGATGAAAATGATGCGCTGGAGGATGCACCACGGACAGGGCTCCATGCCGAACTGGTGTTGCGCCAAGAGCGCGAGGCCGACGGATGCCCCGCACACGAGGCCCAGTACCAGCAACAGGGTGCGGGGGGCAAGTTGGCGCATGGTGTCAGGCGACTTCAGCAATCAGTTCGATTTCCACGCACGCACCCAGAGGGATCTGGGCGACACCAAAGGCGCTGCGTGCATGCACGCCCTTTTCGCCAAACACTTCGCCCAGCAGTTCGGAGCAGCCATTGGTGACCAGGTGGTGCTCGGTGAATTCGGTTGTGCTGTTGACCAGGCTCATCACCTTGACGATGCGAACCACTTTGTCGAGGCCGCCGGCGGCCACCGCGAGCGTGCCCATCAGGTCAATGGCCACCGCGCGGGCGGCTTGCTTGCCCTCTTCGGTCGTCATGTTCTGGCCGAGCTTGCCCACCCACACCGCGCCGTCTTTCTTGGCAATGTGGCCGGACAGAAAGATGGTGTTACCGGTGCGCGCAAACGGCACATACGAGGCAGCAGGAACGGCGACGGGCGGCAAGGTGATGCCGAGATCTTTCAGGCGTTGTTCGATGGACATGGCGAAGTGAAAATCTCAAATCAGGGTAAGACCGGATCGTACACCGTGACCGGTTGCACGACTGTGTGAGCGGGCTTCTTCAGTTTTTCCTGTCCGGGCCGAAATCACCGATATCGCTGAGGAATAAGTCATGAAAAAAACATTGACGATCGCAAGTCGGTTGTGGATCCCACCTGTCGTGATTGCGGCGACAACGGTGGTGGTAGGGGTAACGGCTGCAGCCGTCATGGATTCGGTCGACAAAACCTCTGCGCAGGCCTTGTCTGAGCAGCAGCAGAAGTTGGAGCTGGCCTATACCTGGGCGGGCTTGACGGAAGCCAATGCCGTGCGAACGATGGCCGGTTTGCAGACGGTCGATGCCGACCTGGAGGCCAAGCTCAAACCCGATTTGGAAAAGACGTCTGCGCGCATCTCCGAGTTGCAAAAGCAGCTGGAAGCACAGTCCACGGCCCCGGCTGAAAAAGAGCTTCTGGAGAAAGTGGCTGCGGCTCGCAAGACCTACATTGGCCTGAGAAACGACGCCAAGAAACTGAAGTTGGATGGGCAAGTCGACGCGGCACAACAGGCGCTGACCACGCAGGTGGTGCCAGCGGTCAAAAGCTATCTGGATGCTCAGCGCGAATTCGTCCAATTTCAGACCCATCACACTGAGGAAGTGCGTGACGGGGCGCTGAGTTCTGGCAAGCGCGTCGTGATGTGGCTGATTGGAGCCATGGCCACACTGGGTGTGTTGTTGTTGATCAGCACCCGTGCACTGTCGCAAGCAGTGTTGAAGCCGCTCAAGGAATTGGGCACCGCCACGGAGCAAGTGGGCGCGGGAGATCTGACCGCCAACATTCACGTCGTTCATGGCGACGAAATTGGTGAAATGGCCAGTTCCTTGCAGCACATGCGTGATTCGCTGCACCAGATCGTGGGGCGTGTTCGCCAGACAGCAGACAGCATTGCCACCGCATCCAGCGAAATTGCCAGCGGGAATGCCGATCTGTCTCGCCGAACCGAGCAACAGGCCGCCGCATTGCAACAAACCGCCGCATCTATGCAGCAGATGACCGATGTGGTGCAACAAAACGCCAGCAATGCCCAGCAGGCGACTCAGCTGGCCGGTCAGGCCGCACAGGTCGCCAACCAAGGTGGCGAGGTCGTGGGCCGTGTGATCACGACCATGGATGACATCACGGCCAGCAGCCGCAAGATTTCGGACATCATTGGCGTGATTGACGGCATCGCTTTCCAGACCAACATCCTGGCGCTCAATGCGGCAGTGGAGGCTGCGCGTGCTGGTGAACAAGGTCGAGGCTTTGCTGTGGTGGCAGGCGAGGTGCGGTCGTTGGCGCAACGCAGTGCCAACTCCGCACGTGAGATCAAGAGCCTGATTGCAGATTCGGTCAGCAAGGTGGAGGCCGGTAGCCAGCTGGTGAACGAGGCGGGTACCACCATGGCCGAGATCGTGCGTCAGGTGAACCACGTGACCCAGCTGATTTCTGAGATCAACACCTCAACGGTCGAGCAGTCGGGTGGCATCCGCCAGGTGAATCAGGCTGTGACATCGTTGGATAACGGTACGCAGCAAAACGCGGCTTTGGTGGAAGAGTCTGCTGCGGCTGCCGAGAGTTTGCGCCTGCAAGCCAACGAGTTGATGAAGATGGTGTCGGTCTTCAACTTGGGTGGCCCAGGTCATGCCCAGCAGGTGCAGGAACGTGTGCAGAGTCTGGGACAGACGCAGCAGCCGGCCTTGTCGCATGGCGGTTCGTCCATCACCCCTCGGGGCGAAGGCAGATTGATGCTGCGCTGATGACAATGTGAGCCATTCAAGGCGCGACAGACGCCGGATGGCTGCTGGGCTGATGAGGCTCGGGTTCCCGCAGGGAGGCGGGGCACATTGCAAAGTGATGTTTTGTCAGGCTGGCCAGGGTGGCTGGTGCTGTGTGTCGGCTGGTTGTTGGGCGTGAGCCTGCAACTGGCCGAATCTGTTTTATGGGCACCCTCGGCCTACCTGGCAGGACTGGGTGGGGCGACCGTCCTGCTGGGCTGTGTGGGCTGGATGGCGCGGGCTGGGCGGCTGGCGGTACCTTGGCGGGTGATGGGGGTGGCTTTGGTGCTGGTCCTCATGGGGTGGGGCAGCACGGGTTATCGGGCCTGTCAGCAGCAGGCCATGACGTGGCACGGTGGTGTGCAAGACGTTGAGCTGACGGTGCGAACCGAAGGTTTGCCTCAGCCCATGTCAGGTGGCGGTGTGCGCTTTGAGGCTCACGTGCTGGCCGTGCGCGCACTGAGCGCAGCGGCGGAGCCGCCATGGCAGCCCGGCGCCCGTGTGAGCCTGATCGCCGATGCCACTTCGGGCTTGGGGGAGGTCACCGCCGGGCAGACCTGGTTGCTGCACGCACGTTTGCATGCGCCCGATGGTTTGGTGAACCCGGGTGGGCACCATGCCATGCGCTATTTGTTTGAGCAGGGCATTGGGGCGGTGGGTTCGGTACGCGCCAAGGCGATGCATCCCGTGATGGTTTCACCGGCATCCAGCATATGGCGGGGTGGCGTCGACCGGTTTCGGCAGCGCGTGCGGACGGCGCTGTCGCAAGCCGTGCCCGATGCGCAGGCGGCCGGGGTGCTGGCGGGCTTGGCCGTGGGGGATCAGTCGGCCGTGGATCGCGCTGATTGGGATGTGTTTCAGCGCACCGGCGTTTCACACGTCGTGAGCGTCAGCGGGACCCACGTGGTCATGTTGGGATGGCTGGTGGCCGCTGGCGTGCGCCGTGTGTGGTCGCGCAGCGCACGACTGGTGCACCGGTGGCCCGCACCGCAGGTCGCAGCCTGGCTGTCGGTCGGGGTGTCGGCGCTGTATGCCTTGGTGGCCGGGTGGGGTGTACCGGCTCAACGCACGGTGTGGATGATGGCGGCTGCCGTTGCTTTGAAAACGTCGGGTCGACGGTGGCCTTGGGGGTTGGTGCTGTGTGGGGCTGCCGTGCTGGTCACCGTGTGGGACCCGTGGGCGTTGTTGCAGCCGGGGTTCTGGCTGTCGTTTGTGGCGGTGGGTGTGCTGATGAGTGATGGCGCGCAAGCGCCGACGGGTGGGCGTTGGTGGCAGCAGGCTTGGCAGGGCGCCCGCACGCAGTGGCGTGTCTCTCTGGCGCTGGCCCCGCTGGCGCTGGTGTGCTTTCAGCAGGCGTCCACGGTGGGCTTGTTGGCCAATTTGGTGGCGATTCCGGTGTTCACCTCGGTGATCACGCCCTTGGCGTTGTTGGGCGTGGTGGTCCATGGTGTGTGGGGGCTGGGGGCGTGGATGACCCACCTGACGATGGTGGGTTTGTCGTGGCTGGCCGCGGTACCAGGCGCCGTGTGGAGCACGCCTGAATTGCCCTTTGCGTGCCAGGTCGCGGCTGTGTTGATGGGGGCGTTGCAGTTCACCGCCATGCCCTTGGCTTGGCGCTGCATGACTTGGGCCTGGTTCCTTCCGCTGCTGTACCTGCCGCGTGGGTGGTTGTTGGTGCCCCCGCCCGAACAGGGGCAGGTGTCGGTCGTGGCCGCCGATGTAGGGCAGGGCACGGCCGTGCTGGTGCGAACGGCGCGGCACAGCCTGTTGTTTGATGCGGGCGGGCGCTTGCCGTCTGGCGTGGATATGGGGCAGCGCGTGGTGGTGCCTTTGTTGCGGGCGCTGGATGTGACCCAGTTGGATGAATTGCTGATCAGCCACGAAGACACGGACCATGTGGGCGGAGCCCTGTCGGTGCTGCAAAGTGTGCCCACCGCACGCTTGCGAAGTTCGCTGGCGCCGGATCATGAGGTGCGGGCGTGGCATGCCCCCAAGCGTCTGCCCAAGCCGCACACCCGCTGCGAGGCAGGGCAGAGCTGGATCTGGGATGGCGTGCGCTTTGATGTGTTGCATCCGCATGCCGACGATTACGCCCGACGCAGCCAACTGGCGCCCAATGCCTTGTCATGCGTGCTGCGCGTGTCCACGCTGGCAGCGCCGCAGCGCAGTGTGTTGATTGCGGGCGATGTGGAAGCCCGCCAGGAAGCCACGCTGATTGATCGACAACGGGCGGGCACGCCGGCTACCAACCTGGCCAGTACGATTTTGGTGGCACCCCATCACGGCAGTGACACGTCGTCGACGGTGGCGTTTCTGACAGCCGTGGCACCTCAGCAGGTGGTGGTGCAAGCCGGTGCACGTAATCGCTATCGGCACCCGTCACCCGAGGTGGTCAAACGGTACCAGCAGTTTGGCTTGAACTGGGTGGCCACCCCGCAATGCGGCGCCTGGGTGTGGCACAGCCAGATGGCCGACGGTGGCAACTGTTGGCGACAGCGCCAAGCGCACTACTGGGTGACGCAGCCCACCCAGGCTTCACCTTAAGCGGCTGGGCGCCTCAGTCTGCCGTGGTCAGGCGCGAAGCCAGCACCTTGTCGATGCGCTTGCCATCCATGTCCACCACTTCAAAGCGCCAACCTTCCCACTCGATGGCATCGGTGGTTTTGGGCAGGCGCCCCAGCAGCAGCATCACCATGCCGGCCAGGGTGTTGTAGCGGCCACGGTCTTCGTCGGGCAGCACCTTCAATTCCAGCCGGTCTTTGAGCTCGTGCGTGGGGATCAGGCCGTCGATCAGCCACGAGCCATCGTCGCGTTGAATGGTCCAGGCGTCGTCCGCTTCCAAAGGCGTGAACTCGCCGGTGATGGCTTCCAGCACGTCACGCAGGGTGATCACACCTTGGACTTCACCGTATTCATCGACCACGAACACCATTTGCGTGTCCGAGCCACGGAAGTGCTCCAGCAACTCCATGCCCGACAGGGTTTCGGGCACAAACACAGCCGGCAGCAAACCCTCGTTGAGGTCGCTGTTTTGGTTCTGCGTGAGTTGATGCAGCAGGTTCTGGGCCGTGGCCACACCGACCACGTCGTCCAGCCCGCCGCGGCAGACCGGGTAACGGGAGTAGCCGTGCTCGGCAATGGTGGCGAGGTTTTCGCTCATCGGGACTTCGATGTCCAGCCAGGCGATGTCACTGCGCGGGATCATCATCGAGCCAATCTGCCTCTCGTCCAGGCGGAACACGTTGCGCACCATCTGGTGCTCGTGGGCCTCGATCACGCCGGCATCCAGGCCTTCTTCCAGCTGGGCGGCGATTTCTTCTTCGGTCACGCTGCGACCACCGTTGTCACGGATGCCCAGCAGCTTGAGGATGGCCTCGGTGGACGCTGCCAGAAACGCGACGAAAGGGCGCGTCAGCGTGGACAGAAATCGCATGGGCTTGGCAACCATGCGCGCCACGGGTTCGGGGTACATCTGGCCCACACGCTTGGGCACCAGTTCACCAAAAATGATGGACACGAAGGTGATGATGACCACGACCAAGCCGGTGGCGGTGACTTCTGCCACCTTTTCCGTCAAGGGGAAGGTTTCGAGCAGCCAGGTTTCTAGCGGGGGCGAGAAGGCTGCTTCCCCGACGATACCGTTGAGCAAACCGATCGACGTGATGCCGATTTGCACGGTCGAGAGAAACTGCGTCGGGTTGTCGTGCAGGTTCATGGCCGCCTGGGCCCCTGCGTCGCCGGTCTCGGCCATCACTTGCAGACGCGCTTTGCGGGTGGCCGCCAGTGCCATTTCAGACATGGCGAACAGGCCGTTGAGCAAAATCAGAAAAATCAGGAGAGCTAAGTCCATATCAGGCGCCGATCCGCGTCGGGCCAACAATCACGACGTGCGAAGCGTAGCAGAATCCATTCCATGATTTACCTTGTTGGAGATTTGCAGGGGTGTTGCCAGCCGTTGGAGCGCCTGCTGCAGACGATTGATTTCTCACCGTCACGCGACCAACTGTACGTGCTGGGGGACCTGGTCAACCGTGGGCCGGATTCGCTGGGGGTGCTGCGGCGCCTGCGTGGCCTGGAAGGTGCTGCGACCTGCCTGCTGGGCAACCATGATCTGCACCTGCTGGCGGTGGCACATGGCGTGCGCAAGCCGCACCGCAGTGACACGCTGGACAGCATCTTGCTGGCGGATGACCGCGATGACTGGTTGAACTGGCTGCGGCAGCAACGCCTGGCGGTGCATGCGCACGGTTGGCTGATGGTGCACGCAGGCGTGGTGCCGCAATGGGACGCCGCGCAGACGGTGGCACTGGCCGGCGAAGTGGAGACCATGCTGAAGGGGCCCGAGTTGGGCGACTTCTTGCACACGATGTACGGCAACGAGCCCGCGCGCTGGCGTGACGACCTGCGAGGCGTGGACCGGTGGCGATGTGTGGTCAATAGCCTGACGCGCCTGCGCTTTTGCGCCGAGGACGGCACCATGGACTTTGTGACCAAGGATGGGGCCGATGGCGCACCGCCCGGCTTCATGCCCTGGTTTGAGGTGCCGGGTCGACGCACCCAAGGCACCCCGATGGCGTTTGGACACTGGTCGACCCTGGGGCTGATCAACCGGGATGACTTGCTCGCGCTGGACACGGGTTGTATCTGGGGCGGCAAGCTGACGGCCGTGCGTGTCGATGGCGCCACGCGCGAACTGATTCAACTCGATTGCCCGCAAGCGCAAAAGCCAGGACAGCATTGACTGGCACTACAATGCCAAACTTCAGGGTGTGTGGCCGAGCGGTTTAAGGCACCGGTCTTGAAAACCGGCGAACGTTTGCGCGTTCCGTGAGTTCGAATCTCACCGCACCCGCCAAATGCACAACGGCGCCTTCGGGCGCCGTTGTCATTTCTGTCTCGACCCACTGACCGCGATCAGTTGTGCAACTCAAAGGTCGAGATGGCGGAGAGCAGTTCGTCTGCTTGCCCCTTCAGGCTGACCGAGGCCGCAGCCATTTCTTCCACCAGTGCGGCGTTTTGCTGGGTACTTCGGTCCATGTCGGTGACTGTGGTGTTCACCAAGTTGACGCCTTGAGCCTGCTCGCTACTGGCCGAGCTGATTTCACCGACGATTTGCGTGACGCGCTGAATGCTGTCGACCACGTTGTTCATGGTCTTGCCTGCCTGATCGACCAAAGCGCTGCCGGCTTCGACGCGCTCGACGCTGTCGTTGATGAGCGTCTTCACGGCGCGTGCAGCCTCAGCCGCGCGGCCGGCCAGACTGCGAACCTCACCGGCCACCACGGCAAAGCCGCGTCCTTGTTCGCCCGCACGTGCAGCCTCCACCGCCGCATTGAGCGCCAGGATATTGGTCTGGAAAGCAATGCCGTCAATGGTGCCGATGATGTCTCCGATGCGGCGCGAAGCATCGTGAATGTCGCGCATGGTGCTGACGACCTGAGACATCACATCGCCGCCTTGCTTGGCCACGTTCGAGGCGGTCATGGCCAGTTGGTTGGCCTCACGGGCACTGTCAGCGTTTTGTCGCACGGTCTGACTCAGCTCTTCCATGGACGACGCGGTTTGCTGCAAGGCGCTGGCCTGTTGTTCGGTGCGAGCGGACAGATCCTGGTTGCCCTGGGCGATTTCTTTGCTGGCAATCGCCACGCCGTCAGCGTTGCGGTGCACCTGCGCAAAGACCTCACGCACCTTGTCCATGAACTGGTTGAAGCCCTGACCGATGAGGGACAACTCGTCGGTGCCATCGTCATGCAAGCGCACATTCAAGTTGGCATCGGCACCTGCCAGATGGGACATGGTTTCACTCAGCGACTTCAGGGGCTGCATCATGCGGCGCACCATGCCGACCATGATCAGTGCCGCAAAGGCACAAGCCACCACCGCTGCAATGCCGGCCACCCACATGGATTGATGCGCCGTGGCCAGTGCGGCCGAGACCGGGTAGGACACGCGAATGCTCCAAGGGGCGACGCCCGCAGAGACCACCACGGGCTGAAACTGATGAATCCAGCCCTCGTTGTCCTGATAGCGATAGGGCTCCCCCTTGGTGATGTGGGCCAGCGCTTCAGGTGGCAGGTCGTCGGCCTTCTTGGCGAGGCGCTGGGCCTCATGCACGGCCACGTAGAGCCCGCCGTTGGACAGCAGCGCCACACGACTGCCGGGCAGGGGCGCCATGCGCCCCACACGATCTGACAGCGACTGCAAGGGCAGATCCGAGCCTGCCATGCCGACAAACTTGCCATCCACCATGATGGGTGAGGCGATGGTGGCCATCAGCACGTCCTTGCCAGCCACGGGGTACATGTAGGGCTCAATCAGTGCGTCCTTCTGGGTCTTGCGCGGGATGTCGTACCAATCGTTGGCGCCAGCTTTCTCGTAGTCAATCAGTGGTTCGACGGCGATCTGGCCACTGCCGCGGTTCCAGTACGCGATGTAGCGCCCGGTGTCGTCATAGGCGGGGGTCTTCTTGACGTACTCGGCGTCTTTGCCATCCAGCGCATTGGGCTCCCAAATGGAGTAGGTGCCAATGAATTCGGGGTGCAAGGTCAGAACCTGGCGCGCCATGGCGTCCAACTGGTCGCGAGTCGGCGGAACGCCTGAGGCCTTCATGCCGCGCATGGTGTCTGACAGCGTCTTGACGGCACTGAAGCTGTGCCCCATCTCGGCCGCGACGTCGCCGGCTGCATCCCGCGCAGCCAACTCGGCGCTTTGTTCGGCTTGCTCGGCAGCAGAGGCCGCCGTGCGCCATCCCAACACCGCGCTGGTCGCCACCACGCAAAGCACACACAACGACGTTGCTGCAATGCTGAGCTTGGCCGTGAGGGACAGCCCACTCAAGGTGCTGCGTGAGTGGGTACGGCGAGAACTGGGCTGCAGCGGTGGCGTGGCGGCTGCAGGAACGGGGCGCCTGGGCTCAGGTGTGTACTGGGGGGATGCAAGCTGAGTCTTTGGCCGATGAACGGCGACAGGCTGAGAGGTGCGCGATGGCAAAGCAGGCAGATGGTTCATGCCGTGGCTCCAACTGAACAATTGCTGCTGAAGAAAGCATGCCTCATGCCTGTGCGGTGCGGCTTCGTGCTGGGCAACTGGGCAAAATGCACGCCTCGTGCTTATTCGTGTCGAGCTGACTTGACGCCCTTCGCTTGCCAGTCGCCGGGTTCGTGTTGCCCGCGCGTATACAGCCAGCCATCAATTTTGGATGTGCCAAGTTGGGTGCCGCTCCAGACGATGGAGGTGGCGGGACGTCGGATGTCAAACGGGCCTTTCCAGGTCGACACGCATTCCCGGTTGGGGACGACGAAACCGGTTTGCATGACGATTTGGCCTGCGGCCGGGTGGCTGGAGAGGGGCACGCCCGATGTGCCGTTGGGCCTCATGTGGGAGGGCAGTTGCACACCAAGCTCGTTGCGGAGTTGGATGTCCCGGCCCTCACCGGGCTGCAGACTGATCCTTTCGACCGTGACCGCTTGAGGGACGTTTTCCTTGCGTGGACGGACGTCGCATTCCAAATCGAACGTCACCTTGGTGCCGCTGTGATTGACGACGTGGATGCCCTGGTTCTTGCCCGACGCGTCGACCCACTTGGTGATGCTGAGGTTTTGCACCCGCTTGAAACTGGCTCTGGACTGAAGGGCTGCAATGGCCACCGCCAATATGACAACGACGGCGATCCCTGCTTTTTGGACGGACATGGTGTGCGTGACTCAGTGAGGTGGATGGCGTTCAAACCGGACTCTGCAGCGCCTCCAGGCACGCGTCCGCATGGCTGGCGACCAAGCCGTGGCTGGCCCCTTCAATCTCCCACATGCGGTTGTGCGGCAGCAGGCGATGGAGGTGGTTCAGGATGGCGTGGGCCACCTGGTTGGAGCGCGTGCCGCACACCAGCCGCGTGGGCACTTGCAGCGCACGCAAGTCGGCCTCGGTGTGTTGCGGCGCTGTGCAGGTGTCCCAGTGGCGCAAGTTGTTCTTCACCATGGTGCCCATCAGTGTCTGGATGTGGCTTGGCAGGTTGGCGAAGTCATTGGCCCCGCCCCAAAAGTCGATGACCTGCCCGCACACGTCTGGCACCCCCAAGGCGGCGTCGTGGCGATAGCGCCTGACAAATGCATCAACCTCGGCTTGCATGGGCGTGTCGTTCACGACATCCAGCACCCAGGTGGCCACGGGTTCAAACAGCGTGAGCTCGGACAGAGGCAAGTTGCCGCGAAGGGCTTGTGCCAAGGCCACCACGCCGCCGTACGAATGGCCCACCAGATGGATGGGCTCATGGCCAACCAATTCGCGCACCACCGCCTCGATCAAGTTCAATTCGGGGGCGAGGGTGGGCGCGTCAAAATCGTCCGGGTCGGGCATGCCACCGTGGCCTGGCAATTTGATGGCGATGCAGCGGTGCGTGGCGGCCAGGCGCTCCATCATCTTTTTCCATGTGGATGTGGTGGCAAATGAGCCGTGCACAAACACGATGGGGCTGCCGCAGCCTTGCTCAACGACGTAGGGGCGAATGTCCATGGGTGTTGGATTCAGTTGGGGCACACCGTCTCACCGGTCGACTGGCGGGTAAAGCAGAGATCCTTCTTGGCGGGTTGATCGGGGCGCTTTTTGAAGTCCACATCGGATGACTTCTTGCGTCGCTCTTTCTCAAACGCTTCCATGGTCTGCTTTTGCTTTTCTCGACATTCGGCCTGAGCGCCAGGGCTGGGGAATTTGCTGCAGCTTTGTTCGTTGTGATACAGCGGCGGAACGGCCCAAGCGCTGGCGCTGACCAGCACCGTCAACAAGCAGGCATAACGAAGCGTGCGCATAGATTGACCTCAATTCAGATACTGTGGCTCTTGCGGACCGATGTTTTCCCACGTGGTCTGCGGGCGAGATTGTTCAAACTCATTCAAGCCGGTCGTGATCTTGCGCTTGCCCGTCAGGTAGTTGGTGCTGGTGGTGCTTTTTTCACCACTGTTGCGCATGAACGATGACTCATCTTGTCCGATCAGGCGCATGCCGGTGCCATCAAACCGGTAGGTGTAGGTGGTGCTGGTCACGCTCCAGCCGCCGCAGCTCAACCACTCGGTCAGCACGAGCCTCAGCATGCCCTTGCTGATGGTGAGCTGGTTCAGCGGGTCGGCCAAGCATGGCGAGTACTCAACGTTTTCGGGCGGAACCAGATCGTCGCTTTCAGCAGCCAAGCGATACAGCCCTTGCTCGCCAAACAGCACCACAAGCTTGCGCGGGTTGGTGTTCAGCTGCTCGCTGCCCATGCGGTCGTTCTTCTTGATGTTGGCCGGATTGACCTCTTCAAAGATGACGGCCGCGTCTTTGGCGCCGTCGCCGTTCAGGTCACCCGTGGCCTGCTTGATGATGCGCCAGCCCTTGGGGGCCCAGCCGTTCAGGGGACGCAGATCGCTGTCAGCCCATGCGGGCAGGCAAGAGAGGGTGCAGAGCAGGGCGGCAATCAGCGGCTTCATGGTGAGGATCGATCGGCAATTGAGGGCGGGCCAGCTATCTTTCGGGCCGGGCGTGGGGGACTGTCATCTCAACGCCTTCCAGGGCGCAGACAACATGGACTCGACTTCAGGAGCACGCTGCGTCATTGCGTTGCCGGGAGAGAAGGTGAGCTCGCACAAGTACACCCGATCATCGCTGCCTTGCAAAAAGTCAACCCGAACGGCAGAAAAGGGCTTGGCGATTTCCAATGCGTACCTGAGCATGTCATGTTGACGCTGGCCAATCTCATAGCTCGGCACCAGCGGCATGGCGGCTTGCCAAGGCAGCGGCTGAAAGTCAGGGCCCAACCATGTCGAATACGATTGCCCGGTGGCGCCAGACTTCAGAAATAGCCCCACCATGGGCACCTCGCCATTCAGAACGTAAAAATTCCAGGAAATCGAATCGTTCTCGCCCGTGACGCTGTGCTCCAGTATCAGCTGGGGCGTGAAGACGTTGTACCACCACTCACCATCATCCAGACCAAAGGGGCGTTTCAGCCACTCATCGGCAATGGCCAGCAGGCGGCATCGCTGTTCTGAACTCAGCGGGTAGCAGATTCGTTCAAACATGCCACTGCCGTGACTGGCCTTCAGGTAATAGACGCCAGCGGGCAATTCGTGGTTCTGGGGCAAGCTGGCGCTGTGGCCGTGCCAAACCAGTGGCACACAGGTCAGTTGGTCGCGCAATGAGGGGGGAATGAACGATCCGGTGGCCAGTTTGTTGCCGCTCTCCGGAATCTTGATTTCGCCCAAAAACTTGAACCACATCACCTTGTCATTGAAGGTGCATGGTCTGGCGATATTGGGGTAGTGATTGAACTCGGCTTTGAACCGCTTGAAAGCGGTGGCCACCACCCAGGTTAGCTGCTCAGGGCGGTAGTGGTCGATGCCTCGACCATAGCCTTCGCGAGTGGCTCGGCGCCATGGTGATTCTGCTGAAGCGCGAATCTTGCCAAGCTGGCGATGCGCCTCAAAATAGGCGCCTGACCGCAGCAGACGAAATTTTTCTTTGAATGTCATGGCCTTGTTGAGGGGAAGCACACTCACGACGACGCGCTACGAGATGGCTGTTGACTGACGGTCTTGCTGAACCGATGTCTGCCGGATGGTACCCCTGCCATGAACCGCCGCGCTCAGAAGTAGAACCATGTTCATCCTCCTCAACAGTGGCTCGAGCTTGCCGTTGAGGTTTGACCCGTTTTTGGAAATGCCGATATGACTGCACAGATCCCCGAAGAACTGAGCCACGAAGGGCAGCAATGGCCCTTGTTTACCGAACCGTTGGCAGCATATTTCAAGCAGACCGGGCTCAGGCCTGGGTTTGTGTCGCCCCATACAGCCTTGTGGCGTGGCTACGTTGGCTCATGGCTGATCGAAGACGGATACCTCTATTTGACGGCACTGCAGGGCCATTTGCGAGATGGCAGCGAGGCCACACTGCACACATTGTTTCCGGATGCGGGTGATCGCGTCAAAGCAGACTGGTTCACGGGTACGCTGCGAGTGCCGCAAGGCAGTCAACTGGAATACGTACACATGGGTTTTGGCAGCGTGTTCGAGCGTGAGTTGCGGATCGATGTGGAGGCGGGAAAGGTGCTCGGACAGTCTTTTGCTGAGTGAGCATCGGCGCGGCACACATAACGCCGGTGGTCACGAACTTCGCGCCGCGGTGAACCCACAGTTAGGCTGGGGCGCGAAGTGGAAGCGGGTGGAGCCGCCTGAGCCTGATAGCGTTCGTAGACGTAGCTCAATAGGGCTTGCCATATTCGTGCGAGAGCGACTGACCCAGGGGCGTAATGAGATCGTCTACTTCCCAGCACTGAGAGGATGTTGACGGGATAAGTCTGATTTGAACGATATGTTCCTTCGTATGAGATTTGCCATTCAAGAAGGTGTACTTGAACGCCACAAGTGCATTTGTTCGGTTGATCGACTTTAGGTCAAAAGACATTGGTGAACCGATGTCGCCGTCTTGAGCCCCCAGCCATGGGTCATAGTCGATGTGGCACATGCCATCTTGTGCTTGGCAGTCGAAGTGATTGCGTATGCGCGAAGAGAACTTGGTTGAGAGAACTGCTCTGTGAATTGCTGGATCTTCAAAGTAGAAGCCTCTGTGCAATCGATATGAAGCGCCCCGGGTTTCGCGGAGGCCGGTTGGTTTAAGTCAGACAGTCGCGGCCTGACCAGCGCGTTGTTGGTGGTAGTTTGCCTCGAACTCGGCGGGCGGGACATTGCCCAGTGGCCCCATCAATCGATGGTGATTGAACCAAGAGACCCATTCCAGCGTTGCGAGCTCGACGGCCTGCTTGGTCTTCCACGGGCCGCGGCGGTGGATCACCTCGGCCTTGTACAAGCCGTTGATGGTCTCAGCCAGGGCGTTGTCATAGCTGTCTCCCTTCGAGCCCACGGAGGGCTCGATCCCGGCCTCAGCCAGGCGTTCGCTGTAGCGAATGGAAAGGTATTGCGAGCCCCTATCGGAATGGTGAATCAGGCCATCGTCCTGTGAAGGCTTGCGGTCGTACAGGGCCTGCTCCAGCGCGTCGAGCACGAAGTCTGTCTGCATGGAACTGCTCTGGCGCCAACCTACGATGCGACGGCTGAACACGTCAATAACGAAGGCCACATAGACCCAGCCCTGCCAGGTCGAGACGTAGGTAAAGTCCGAGACCCACAGCTGATTGGGGCGCTCAGCCCGGAACTGCCGGTTGACGCGATCCAGTGGGCACGGCACTTTGGGGTCAGCCATGGTGGTGCGCTGCGCTTTGCCCCGGCGCACACCCTGCAGGCCTTGCAGGCGC
>NZ_JBLIZW010000114.1:0-8105 GCF_048860245.1 Aquabacterium sp.
GTGCTCTTCCGATCTTCAAGCTGAGCAACGCCGCCGAACTGGACGCGCTGCTGGACGCCACCGCCTACGACGACCTGCTCAAGAACGCCTGATCTTGAGCCACCGAGAAGGTGCTGCCTGCGGCGCCTTGCCCCACGGCCACGCCCTGCCGCGCGTGGTCGTGCTCTGATTGCCCGATGCTGCCGAACACCATGCCGAACACCACCCTGCACTCACTCGCTGAACTCGAAAACGCGACCGAATTCCGCGCACGTCACCTGGGCCCTTGCGATGCCGAGCAAGCCCAGATGCTCAACGCGATTGGCGTCGCCTCTCGTCAGGCTCTGATTGACGGCATCGTGCCCGCCAGCATCAAGCGCACTGCGCCCATGGATCTGCCCGCGCCCATCACCGAAGCGCGCGCCCTGTCCGAACTGAAGGCCATCGCTCAGCAAAACAAGCTGATGCGCAACTTCATCGGCCAAGGCTACTACGGCACCCTGACACCCGGCGTCATCCTGCGCAACATTCTCGAGAACCCCGCCTGGTACACCGCCTACACGCCTTACCAAGCCGAGATCTCGCAAGGTCGGATGGAAGCCCTGGTCAACTTCCAGACCATGGTGACCGACCTCACCGGCATGGCCATCGCCAACGCATCCATGCTGGACGAAGCCACTGCGGCAGCCGAAGCCATGACCCTGGCTGCCCGTGGCGGCAAGAGCAAGTCGACCCGTTTCGTGGTGTGCCATGACGTGCTGCCCCAAACGCTGGAAGTGATCCAGACCCGCGCCAAGCCCCTGGGCATCACCATCGATCTGGTCCATGCGGCCAACTTGGTGGAACACCTGGCAACCAACGACTGCTTCGGCGCCCTGCTGCAATACCCGGGCGTTAACGGCCAGATCCGTGACCTGCGCCCGCTGATCGACGCGCTGCACGCCAAGGGTGCCTTGGCCATCGTGGCAGCCGACCTGCTGGCGCTGACCCTGCTGACGCCTCCGGGCGAACTGGGTGCTGACATCGCCTGCGGCACGACCCAGCGTTTCGGCATGCCCATGGGCAATGGCGGCCCACATGCCGCTTACCTGGCCACCAAAGACGAGTTCAAGCGTTCCATGCCCGGCCGCCTGGTTGGCGTGAGCGTGGACAGCCATGGTGACCCCGCCTACCGACTGGCGCTGCAAACCCGCGAGCAACACATCCGCCGCGAGAAGGCCACGTCCAACATCTGTACCGCACAGGTGCTGCCCGCCGTCATCGCCAGCATGTACGCCGTGTACCACGGCCCAGAAGGCCTGAAGCGCATCGCCCTGCGTGTGGCCAGCTACACCGCCGTGCTGGCAGAAGGCCTGAAGGCACTCGGTCGCACGCTGGTGCATGACACCTACTTCGACACCATCCAGGTGTTGGCTGAGGACCGCGAAGCCGTGCTGACCAAGGCCCGCGCCCTAGGCATGAACCTGCGCGACGCCTCTGCCGACAGCATCAGCATCTCGCTGGATGAGACCACCACCCGCAACGACATCATCGATTTGTGGACCGTGCTGGCTGGCGACAAGGCGCTGCCTTCCTTCGCCGCGTTTGAGTCTGGCGTTCACCTGGGCTTGCCCGCTGAGCTGCGTCGCACCAGCGCCTTCCTGACGCACCCGGTGTTCAACACCCACCACAGCGAAACTGAAATGCTGCGCTACATCCGCGCCCTGTCCGACAAGGATCTGGCTCTGGACCGCACCATGATCCCGCTGGGTTCTTGCACCATGAAGCTCAACGCGACCAGCGAGATGATCCCCATCACCTGGCCCGAGTTCGCCAACGTGCACCCCTTCGCCCCGCGCGATCAGCTCAAGGGCTACGAACTGCTCAACGAGCAACTGTGTGCCTGGCTGTCGCAAGCCACAGGCTATGCCGGCATCAGCCTGCAACCCAATGCCGGTTCGCAAGGTGAATACGCTGGTCTGCTGATCATCAAGGCCTACCATGAAGGCCGTGGCGAAGGCCACCGCGACATCTGCTTGATCCCCGAGTCGGCTCACGGCACCAACCCTGCCTCCGCACAAATGGTGGGCATGAAGGTCGTGGTCACCAAGTGCGATGCCGACGGCAACGTCGACCTCGACGACCTGAAGGCCAAGTGCGAACAACACAGCGCCAACCTGGCTGCCGTGATGATCACCTACCCCTCGACTTACGGTGTGTTCGAAACCCGCGTGACCGAACTGTGCAAGCTGGTCCACGCTCACGGTGGCCGCGTCTATGTGGACGGCGCCAACATGAACGCCCTGGTGGGTCTGGCCGCCCCCGGTCAGTTCGGTGGCGACGTCAGCCACTTGAACCTGCACAAGACCTTCTGCATCCCTCACGGCGGTGGCGGCCCCGGCGTTGGCCCCGTTTGCGTGGTTGAAGACCTGGCGCCCTACCTGCCCGCGCACCGCTCGGCCGGCGTGGGCTCCGACGTGCAAGTGGGCGCTGTGTCGGCCGCACCGTTGGGCAATGCAGCCGTGCTGCCAATCAGCTGGATGTACATCCGCATGATGGGCGCCGAAGGCCTGAAGGCTGCCACCGAAGTGGCCATCCTGAACGCCAACTACGTGGCTGCTCGCCTGGCCGACCACTACGACATTCACTTCAGTGGCGGCAGCCAAGCCATCAAGGGTGGCGGCGTCGCGCACGAGTGCATTCTGGACCTGCGGCCCTTGAAGGACACCACCGGCGTGTCAGCCGAGGACGTGGCCAAGCGCCTGATCGACTACGGTTTCCACGCGCCCACGCTGAGCTTCCCAGTGGCTGGCACGCTGATGGTGGAACCCACCGAAAGCGAATCGCAGTTCGAACTGGACCGTTTCTGCGACGCCATGATCGCCATCCGTGAGGAAATCCGTCAGGTCGAAGAAGGCAAGCTGCCCAAGGAGGACAACCCTCTGAAGAACGCGCCGCACACGGCGGCCAGCCTGCTCACCACCGAATGGCCGCACGCCTACAGCCGTGAAGTAGCCGCCTACCCGGTCGACAGCCTGCGCAAGCAAAAGTACTGGTCACCCGTGGGCCGCGTGGACAACGTTTACGGCGACCGCAACCTGTTCTGCTCGTGCCTGCCCGTGAGCGAGTACAACAGCTGATCTCCTTCAGATCTGCACATCCAAGGCCCCTCACGAGGGGCCTTTTTCATGCCTGAACAGAGTCCCACAGACTCAGGCCCGCAAGGCCATCAAGGCTTGATTGCGCAAGGTGCGCAGCAACTTCATGCTCTCGTCGTCGATCACGAACGTTTCCCCGTCATCCCGATCCAGGTAGATCATCCCGACGGCACGCTCCTTGAAGGTCATGGGCAGCACCACGAAGCAGTTGGGCCGCCCCACACGCTGGAAACCTGGCGGCAAGTGCGACTGAATTTCCGGACGGTTCGCATCGTGGATCAAGGTGTCGGTCCCCCGTGCGCACAGACGGGAGAACAGATCCCGCCCCTGAGCAGGGTCCACCGTCCAGGCGGGCCCGACAGAGGCAAGCTCATCGCCCACCACGTTGACAATCTGAAATGGCACGTTCGACCGGGCGGCCAGAAACAACACCGCACGCCGGGCCCCCAAACCCATGAACATGGCGGACAAGGCTCGCTCCGGCACCACCTTCGCGGCAGACACATCCAGCAGCGCCTCGCTCAGATGCAAGGCTTCTTCTTGCAACATGGCGCGATCCACTTGCCCCGGCGCGGGCCGCTCCGCCGACGAACGTGCTTGTGCTGGCAAAGCGCGAGGCAGTGCCCCTTCGGTCCCCTCAGCCCCATCGACCGCATCGGCCTCATGCCAATCCTCGAGCTGAGACAAGGGAATGCCCAGCGCCTCCGCGATGTCTTCCAGGTCCATTCGGGTTCTGGCAAGCGCCTCGCGCAATTCCTTGGCTGAGTGCTTGGTCGCCCTGCCCGCGCTCATGGCCAAGTCCGTGCACACGTCTTCCCATTGCGCTGGCGACATGTAGACCAACACGTCAGCCAGTTCATTGGCCAACCATCCCACCCAACGGAGTCGGTCATTCGCATCGCCTGGCGGGTGCGCTGGCCAAGCGCCTCGCATCATCGACAGCCGCAATGCCTCTGGCCACCCCCACTGCTTGCAAATTTGCACACCAATGTCGGCATAACCCAGTCCGAATCGGTCTTTGGCAGCCAGGTCTTCTTTGGCCCCCAGCGGGGTTTCGTGTCGTCCAACCTGGCGGCGAATGGCCAGCGCCTCATCCGGCAAATGTGCAGCCACCAGCATGCGACCCAGATTCTGAAACAGTGCGGTCACGCACGCCTCTTCCAGCAAGCGGGTCTCGTGACACAACTCCCGAGCGAGGCGCGCAGCCAGCAGCGCCCGTAAAAAGTCTTCACGCAGCACGCGACCTCGGCGATCACTGGGCAGCTGCTCCAGCAATCGCAAGCTCACGGCCAGATTGCGTACGGCGTTGAAGCCCATCACGGCCACAGCGCGAGGCACATTGACGATGGTTCCGCCGCCGGCGCTCTTGTAGTACGCCGCGTTGATCAATCTGAGCAGGCGGGCCGCCAGGCCGGCATCCTCCGTCACGGCATTTGCCACACACTGCGTACGCGAGGTGTCATTGCTCAACAGACTTTGAACACGGCGGACCGATGTCCTGATCGCCTCAAAGTCCGGATGCTTCGCGAGTCGTTCTTGCAGACGCACAAAAGCGTCTGACATGGGGTCCTGTGTGGCGGTTTCGGTGCTCATGGGTGCTTGAGCCCGAGCAAAGGATCGGACCCGGGCGCAACCTTAGCGCGCGGCCCGCCGCTCCGCGCACAAACGTAACCAATTGCAACTGCGTTTCGTGAATGAGTCACACGGGACGCATTCAATTCGTCCCATGCACCTCGTTCTCAGCGCCGCTTTCGCTGACCACCTCGGTTCCCGGACGACTGACCGGAATGCCGAGCGCCAGAACGAGTCGCTGTGGCGCGAACCTTTGGCATCCACGGCTCCAGCTCTTCTTCCAGCACCTCGGGCAAACCATCCAACATGTCACGATGCACCGGCAACAGTTGCGACCAGCGCGTGCGCAAGTCGGTCGCACACGCTCTGAATACGGCATCGCTGGCCGCCAGCACAATGCGATTACCACCGCACTCCACTTCCAACGGCAACACCGACTCGCCAAACACCTGCCAGATCCGACCAATCAGTCGGCTGCACAAGGGCTCGGCATCCAGCAAATTCACCAACAGCACACCACTGTCTTTCAACGCTGACCGGCAGGCCTTGTAAAACGCCATGGTGGACGTCACCTCGGGCTGCCCGGCCTCGTCAAAGGCATCCACCACGATCACGTCGTACTCAAACGGCAGCGATGCGTGGATGAAGGCTGCTCCGTCACCGCACACCACCTTGAAGCGATCACCGTCTGGTGGCAGCAGAAAGGTTTCGCGCAACGCGATGACATTCGGATCCAACTCCACCACCGTCAGCTTGGACTGCGGAAAGTGATGCAGCAGGTGCCGCACCATGGAGCCTCCACCCAAACCCAGCATCAAGATGTGCTGAGGCTTGGCCACGAACATCGTGAATGCCATGGCGACCTGGCTGTAGGCCAGATCCAGCGCCGTCGGATCGTCGGTGTTCATGCGACTTTGGATCAACGCATCACCAAAGGCCAGCGTCACGGTATCGTCGTCGCGCTCGACGCGGACATCATTCATTGGCGCGCCCATCAGTAAATCAACCGATCCGGACGGATGTCGCGCAAGATGGTGGTCGCAATTTCTTCAATCGACTTGTGCGTGGACGACAACCACGCAATGCCTTCACGGCGCATCATCGACTCCGCCTGATTCACTTCCAGGCGGCAGTTCTGCAAGCTGGCATAGCGGCTGCCCGGACGACGCTCATTGCGAATCTGGCTCAGGCGTTCCGGATCAATCGTCAGCCCAAAGCACTTCTTTTTGTAAGGCTTGAGCATGGTCGGCAAGAAACCACGGTCAAAGTCTTCCGGAATCAGGGGCACATTGGCCGCCTTGATGCCGTGCTGCATCGCCAGGTACAACGACGTCGGCGTCTTGCCGCAACGGCTCACGCCCACCAGCACCACGTCCGCCAATTCCAGATTACGGGACGACTGGCCGTCATCGTGCTCCAGCGCAAAGTTGATCGCCTCGATGCGGTCGTTGTACTCACGGTCCACACTCGGATCACTGAAGCGCCCCACCCGGTGGTTCGACTTCATGTTGAACTCTTCTTCCAGTGGTGCCACGAAAGTCTGAATCACATCAAACACGCGGCCCTGACAAGTTTTCAGAATTTCCAGCACATCGTCGTTGGCCATGGTGATGAACACCACCGGGCGCTTGCCCTCGCGCACACCGGTTGAGTTGATCTCGCGCACCACCTGGTGGGCTTTGTCGACCGTGTCAATGAAGGGGCGGCGAACATGCCGGGGCTTGATGGCGAACTGAGCCAGGATGGAGTTACCCATGGTTTCGGCGGTGATGCCGGTGCCATCAGAGATGAAGAAGACAGTACGGTCTGACATGTCGTGCGGGTCTGTAACGGGGATGACGGTGATATGACACGAGGTCACCCGCGTATGAGCCCGGGAAATTGAATGACGGGAATCAAGATCATAGGCCTGACCCTACAATGCATTCAATCGAGTTCGATATCTGCCACAGCACCGGCCCCTAACAAGCACAACAGGCCACAGCATCCGGCAGCCCCGCGCTCACCCAATTTTTTTATCATCCTGGAGCTTTTGTATGACTGATCGCTTTGAGCCGACCGCCTTGGTCGTCCCATTCGAACAACTGCGCATGTCCGACGTCGAAGTCGTCGGCGGCAAGAACGCTTCGCTGGGCGAAATGATTTCGCAGCTGCCCAATGGTGTGCGCGTTCCCACAGGCTTTGCCACCACGGCACATGCTTTCCGCGAATTCCTGAAGCACGACGGCTTGACCGAGCGCATCAGCCAACGCCTGGCCACGCTGGACACCGAAGACGTGCGCGCCCTGGCCGCCGCCGGCGCCGAAATCCGTGGCTGGGTTGAAGCCCAACCCTTCCCAGCTGACCTGGAACAAGCGATCCGCGCGTCCTACGCCCAGCTGGCGGGTGACAACCCCAACGCCTCGTTCGCCGTTCGCTCGTCCGCCACGGCAGAAGACTTGCCTGACGCGTCCTTTGCCGGTCAGCAAGAGACCTTCCTGAACGTCGTCGGCATCGAAGACATCCTGCACAAGATGAAGGAAGTGTTCGCCTCGCTGTACAACGACCGCGCCATCTCCTACCGCGTGCACAAGGGCTTTGCCCACGACGTGGTGGCTCTGTCGGCCGGCGTGCAACGCATGGTGCGCTCTGACCTGGGCGCCGCTGGCGTGATGTTCACCATCGACACCGAGTCGGGCTTTCCTGACGTGGTCTTCATCACGTCCAGCTACGGTCTGGGCGAAACCGTGGTGCAAGGCGCCGTCAACCCTGACGAGTTCTACGTCCACAAGCCCGCTCTGAAGGCCGGCAAGCAAGCGGTCATCCGTCGCAACCTGGGCTCCAAGCTCATCAAGATGGAGTTCGCAACGCCCGAAGAAAAGGCCGCATCCGGCAAGCTTGTAAAGACCGTGGACACCACCGTCGAGGCCCGCAACCGCTACAGCCTGACCAACGAAGACGTCACCGAGCTGGCCAAGTACGCCCTCATCATTGAAGAGCACTACGGCCGCCCGATGGACATCGAGTGGGGCAAAGACGGCACCGACGGCAAGCTCTACATCCTGCAGGCTCGCCCCGAAACCGTGAAGAGCCAGCAGCAAGGCAAGGCCGAGCAGCGTTACAAGCTCAAGAGCACCGGCACCGTGCTGGCCGAAGGC
Source organism: Aquabacterium sp. (assembly GCF_048860245.1). Classification (GTDB taxonomy): domain Bacteria; phylum Pseudomonadota; class Gammaproteobacteria; order Burkholderiales; family Burkholderiaceae_C; genus Aquabacterium. The sequence goes on from NZ_JBLIZW010000114.1 coordinate 7,826, forward strand.
CGCGCCATTGGCCAGAAGATCGGTACCGGCCCCGTGCGCCTGGTGCACTCCATCACCGAGATGGACCGCGTCCAGCCCGGCGACGTGCTCGTCACCGACATGACCGACCCCAACTGGGAACCCGTGATGAAGCGCGCCAGCGCCATCGTCACCAACCGTGGCGGCCGCACCTGCCACGCTGCCATCATCGCGCGTGAACTGGGCATCCCCGCCGTCGTGGGCTGCGGCAACGCCACTGAGCGTCTGACCGATGGCACCCTGGTGACCGTGGCCTGCTCCG
>NZ_JBLIZW010000115.1:0-75050 GCF_048860245.1 Aquabacterium sp.
ACCGGGAATCTTGTTGAGCATCTCGAACGCCAGATCACGCTGCTTGCACAAACGGCCGCTCGGCGCCACCAGATCCTTGATGCTTTGATAGCCGCCCAACGCCGTCTGAATCGCCAACTGACCAGGGGTGTTGGCACACAGGCGCATCGACGCCAGCATGTTCAGGCCTTCGATGTAATCCTTGGCATGACGCTTTTCGCCCGACACCACCATCCAGCCAGCGCGGTAGCCGCACGAACGGTAGTTCTTCGACAAACCGTTGAAAGTCAGGAACAGCACGTCGTCGGCCAGCGAGGCCATGGACGTGTGGGTGTTGCCGTCAAACAGGGTTTTGTCGTAAATCTCGTCGGCCAGCACGATGAGCTGATGCTCACGGGCAACCTGGATGATTTCCTTCAACAGGCTCTCGGGGTACAGCGCACCCGTCGGGTTGTTGGGGTTGATGACGACAATGGCCTTGGTGCGCGGCGTGATCTTGGCGCGAATGTCGGCAATGTCAGGATTCCAGTCATCGGCCTCGTCGCACACATAGTGCACAGGACGACCACCTGACAGGGACACCGCTGCGGTGTAGAGCGGGTAATCCGGCGAGGGCAACAGCACCTCGTCGCCTTCGTTGAGCATGGCATTGAGCGCCATCACGATCAACTCGGACGCGCCGTTGCCCAGGTACACGTCATCAACCGTGACGCCCTGGATGCCCTTTTCCTGGCAGTAATGCACCACCGACTTGCGTGGGGCAAACAAGCCCTTGGAATCGGTGTAGCCCGCCGCGCCCGACAGGTTGCGGATCATGTCCTGCACGATTTCGTCAGGCGGCTCCAGCCCGAACACCGCCAAGTTGCCAATGTTGAGCTTGATGATCTTGTGCCCGTCTTCTTCCATCTGGCGCGCCTTTTCCAGCACGGGCCCACGGATGTCATAACAGACGTTGGCGAGTTTGCTGGACTTGGTAACGGGTTTCAAGACGGACTCCAGGACGGACGAAAGGAGGGAAAGCTAGAATTTAACCACACCCGCTCCCCACACGAGCCCCCCGAGCACGACGATGGGGCGGGCTTTTTGCCTTTTATGCACCATGAAACTGCACGCTGACCGCGCCGAAGGCGTCAATGTCATCCACGCCTGTGACACACAGTCCGTGTCCGTGAACGGAACGCGCTTCACACACAGCGTCCTGATCCCTCACGCCGGCGACGTTCAAGCCTGGCACCCTCGAACCGCTTCGGCCCTGCAAGCATCGGACTTTGAAGCGTTGGCCGCACTGCAACCCGAAGTGGTCATTCTGGGGACCGGCCTGCGCCAGCAGTTTCTGCACCCTCGGCTGACCGCCGCGCTGCTGAGTGCGCGCATCGGCGTCGAAACCATGGACACCACGGCCGCGTGCCGCACCTTCAACGTGCTCGCAGCGGAAGGCCGCCGCGTTCTGGCGGCACTGTTGATCGAGTCGAACGAGTGAACGGCCGCCCCCTCTTCCCGGTGAGCAGCCCCATATCGAGGAGATGCTGCGAACCGCTTATAATGGAAGGCTATTCAAGCAGGTAGCTGATCTCTAGAACATGACACCCGCCCTCAACAAACCTTTGCCGGAATTCGAGGCCGTCGCGACTGGCGGCGTGAAATTCACGCCCCAAGGCTATATCGGTCGAACCGTGGTGCTGTACTTCTATCCGAAGGACCACACCCCAGGCTGCACCACTGAAGCCATGCAATTCCGCGACATGCACAAGGAATTCGTCCAGGCTGGTGCCGTGGTGTTCGGCGTCTCGCGCGACAACCTGGCCTCCCACGACAAGTTCAAGGAAACCTTGGAGTTGCCTTTTGAACTGATCGCTGACACGGAAGAAAAGCTGTGTCACATGTTCGGCGTGGTCAAGAACAAGATCATGTACGGCAAGAAGGTCAAGGGCATCGAGCGCTCGACCTTCCTGATCGGCCCCGATGGCGTGCTGCGTGAAGAATGGCGCGGCATCAAGGTCGCCGGCCACGTAGAAGAAGTGCTGAAGTCTGTTCAAGGCATGAAGCAAGAAGCAGCCTGAGCCCATTCGCTCGCGGTCTGAATCAAGGCGCCCATGTGGCGCCTTTTTCATGCCCGCAGATGTCGCGCCATGCAGACACCCGGCAATGCCATGACGCAGACAACGTACAGCAGGCATGGAGTGTGCATAATGGTTTGCATGCACCTGAGCTTTATCCAACTCGGTTCACCTCTTTCCCTCACGTTGTCTTGCTGCGCCACCGGCAGCACCAAGACGACTCAGCCAAAGGCCGCACCTTGCCTGTGCGGCCTTTTTTGTTTCTGATTCATCCACTGCGGACCTGCCTATGCCCCTGCCCAAGCCGCCCACCAAACGTGCTGACATGCTGCCGGATGACGCGTATACCGCGCAAGCCAAACCGGCCCGGTCCACCAAGGCGCCCCAAAGCGTCTCCAAAGCCAAAGCTGCCATTGAACCTGCACTGAGCCCGACGCTGGAGTTGGTCACGCCGCCCGCGGCACCTGCGATGGATGCGCCTGCACCTGCCGTTGTCAATACGCCTCGCAAGAGTTCGGCAAAGAAAGGTAAAACGCTGGCCGCGCCGGTGGTGGCTGAGCGTACTGAGCCAGCGGCCACGCCAGTCGACAATACGCCCACCAAGACCCCGAAAGCAAAGCCGCAGGTCAATGGCACTCGCCGCGTTCGCACCAGCGACGGCCCGCCCAAGCTGTTTGTGCTGGACACCAACGTGTTGCTGCACGACCCCATGTCGCTGTTCCGCTTTGACGAACACGACATCTACCTGCCCATGATCACGCTCGAAGAGCTGGATGGGCACAAGAAGGGCATGACCGAAGTGGCGCGCAACGCTCGCCAAGTCAGTCGGGACCTGGATGCTTTGGCAGCCGACTTGAGCAATCGCCTGCAAGCCGATCCCGCTGCGGGCATTGACCTCGCCAAGACCGGGCACACGGAAGCCGGCGGAAAGCTGTACTTCCAGACGACCGGTCTGGCGGTCGAGCTGCCTATGGGTTTGCCACAGGGCAAGGCTGACAACCAGATCCTGGGCGTGGTGCAAGCGCTGCGCCACCGCCACCCCGGGCGCGATGTGGTGCTGGTGTCCAAAGACATCAACATGCGCATCAAGGCCCGCGCTCTGGGCCTGCCTGCCGAAGACTACTTCAACGACAAGACGCTGGAAGACGGCGACCTGCTGTACACCGGCGTGCTCGCCCTGCCCTCGGACTTCTGGGAGCGGCACGGCAAAGGCATGGAAAGCTGGCAGCAAGGCGGCGCCACTTACTACCGCGTCAGCGGCCCGATGGTGCCGGCTTTCATGGTCAACCAGTTCGTGTACCTGGAGAGCCCGGGTGCCACACCCTGGTATGGCAAGGTCGCGGAAGTCACCGGCAAATCGGCCGTGTTGCGGACACTGAAGGACTACGCGCACCAGAAGAATGCCGTGTGGGGCGTGGCCGCTCGCAACCGCGAGCAGAACTTTGCACTGAACCTGCTGATGGATCCGGAGTGCGACTTCGTGACACTGACTGGGTCGGCGGGCACCGGCAAGACGCTGATGACCCTGGCATCGGCCCTGTCGCAGGTGCTGGACGAGCGCCGCTACACCGAGATCATCGTGACCCGTGTGACCGTGCCTGTGGGTGAGGACATCGGCTTCCTGCCCGGCACGGAAGAGGAAAAGATGTCGCCCTGGATGGGCGCGCTGGATGACAACCTGGAAGTGCTCGCCCGCGGCGACACCAGCGCAGGCGAATGGGGCCGTGCAGCCACCAATGAACTGGTGCGCAGCAAGATCAAGATCAAGAGCATGAACTTCATGCGCGGGCGCACCTTCCTGAACAAGTTCCTCATCATCGACGAGGCGCAGAACCTGACGCCCAAGCAGATGAAGACCTTGATCACCCGTGCAGGCCCCGGCACCAAGATCGTCTGCCTGGGCAACCTGGCGCAGATCGACACCCCCTACCTGACCGAGGGCTCATCCGGTCTGACTTATGCGGTCGACAAGTTCAAGGGCTGGCCGCACAGTGGCCACGTGACCCTGGCGCGCGGCGAACGCTCGCGTCTGGCGGACTTTGCCTCTGAAGTGCTGTAAGTCGCAGCCCTTCTCCCAACAAAAAGCCGAGGTCAACGCCTCGGCTTTTTTCATGGTGATGTGGCGAACGATCAGGCGCGCTCGAACACGGCCATGCTTTCCACGTGCGCCGTGTGCGGGAACATGTTGACCGCGCCAGCAGACACGCAACGGTAGCCGGCCTGGTGCACCAGCAAGCCAGCGTCACGCGCCAGGGTGCTGGGGCTGCAGCTGACGTACACGATGCGCTGGGGCGGCACCCAGTCCGGCACCAGCGTCGGGTCCTGATGCAGGTCAGCCAGTGCCTTGGCCAAGGCGAAAGCACCTTCACGCGGCGGGTCGATCAGCCACTTGTCGGCATGGCCGTAGCCTGCCAGTTCTTGCGGCGTGATTTCAAACAGGTTACGCGCCACGAAGCTGGTGTTCTCGGCCACGCCGTTGTGACGGGCGTTTTCGCGCGAACGCGCCACCAGGGTTTCGCTGCCCTCGATGCCCAGCACCTCGCGCGCCTGGGTGGCCAAGGGCAGCGTGAAGTTGCCCAGACCGCAGAACCAGTCAATGACCCGCTCGCTCTTTTGCACCTGCAGCAGACGCAGCGCACGCCCCACCAACACCTGGTTGATCGCGTGATTGACCTGCGTGAAGTCGGTCGGCTTGAACGGCATGGTGATGCCGAACTCGGGCAAGGTGTAATCGAGCTTGGGCGCCGACTCGTCCAGCGGGTGGACAGTATCCGGGCCCTTGGGCTGCAACCACCAGGACAAGGTTTCCTGGCCGCCTTCAGCGGGACTGTGTTGGGCGGCAAAGTCCAGCAGACGCTGCGTGTCTGCGGCAGTCAAGGGCTCCAGATGACGCAGCACCAGCACGGTCACCTGCGTGCCCACCGCCACCTCGATCTGGGGCAGACGGTCACGCTGGTCCATGCTGCCGATCAGCTCGCGCAGCGGCATCAGCAAACGGCTGACGTGCGGGGGCAGGATTTCGCAGGTGCGCATGTCGGCCACGTAGCGCGATTTGCGCTCGTGGAAGCCCACCAGCACAGTGCCCTTTTTGGCCACGTAACGCACCGACAGGCGGCCACGGTAGCGGTAGCCCCACGCGGGTCCTTCAATGGGGCGCAGCAGGGTTTCGGCCTTGACCTTGCCCAAGTGCCACAGGTTGTCTTCCAGCACGCGCTGCTTGACGGCCACTTGGGCGCTGGCATGGAAGTGCTGCATCTTGCAGCCGCCGCACAAGCCGAAGAATTCACACTTCGGCGTCACACGCTGCGAGCTGTCACGACGACGGTCGGTCATCGTGGCCTGCTCCCAGTTGTTCTTGCGGCGGGTCACGCTGACGCGCACCTCTTCGCCGGGCAAGGCATCTTCAATGAAGACCACCTTGCCATCGGCACGGTGGGCCACGCCCTGGGCTTCAAGATCCAGGGATTCCACCTTCAGCCACTCCAGATGCGGCGGAACGGGTGCCACCTCGGCTTCAGCGGGGGCGGCAGAAACAGAAAAGGGGGATGATTCGCTCATCCCCCGATTGTCTCAGGACTCTGGGCCGATCCGAAAACCGGCTTGCATCGACTTAACGCGTGGGCAACTGCTTGACCGGGTCAATCGGCTTGCCTTGCTTGCGGATTTCAAAGTGCAGTTGCACCCGATCCGCGTCGGTGGCGCCCATTTCGGCGATCTTCTGACCCTTGCGCACCACCTGGTCTTCCTTGACCAGCAAGGTCTGGTTGTGAGCGTAGGCCGTCAGGTAGTCGCCGGTGTGCTTGATGATGACCAGGTTGCCGTAGCCGCGCAAACCGGAGCCGGCATACACCACGCGGCCGTCACCCGCAGCCACCACGGGATCACCCGCCTTGCCCGCGATGGCGACGCCCTTGCGCTTGCCCTCTTCAAACTGGCCGATGATGGCGCCGTTGGCGGGCCAGATCCAGGCAGGTTCGTCAGCGTCCTTGCTGTCCTTGGCATCTTTGGATGTGTCACGGGCATCGGAGGCAGGCGCTGCCGACGACGCGGCACTGGACGACGACGCAGGTGGAGTCGGCTTGGCACCGCCGGAGGCAGCCGATGCAGGCTTACCGGACTCCAACGGACGCGCTTCAATGCGAGACGACGCAATGGGCTTGGCCGCAGCCACCGGGGCCGCAGCAGTCCCAGCCTCAGCGACTGGCGGCACCACACGCAGCACCTGACCCACTTCGATCAGATTGGGGTTGGAGACACTGTTCCAGGTGGCGATGTCCCGCCACGTCTGGCCTGTTTCCAAACCAATTCGGATGAGCGTGTCACCGGGCTTGACGGTGTAGTAACCGGGCTTGCCAGCATTTTCAGCGCCTGGCGGCAGGCGCACGGGCTGCGACGAAGTGATGGGCGCAGCAGGCGCAGGGCCTGAGCGAACCCGATCATCCACCGGCGCACGATGGTTGGAAGATGCACAACCGGCCAGCACAGCCACAACGGCCAGAGCGGAGGCCAGACGACAGATAGAGGTCATGGACATGTAGAGGTTCGATGACGCCACCAGAACGTGGCGTCATTCCAGATCACGTGGTGCCAGATTTTAGGGGGACGAACAAGACCGCACCGGCACGACTGTATTGCAAAGAGCCATCCGGCAAGCGATCCAGCACGGTCAACACCTGCCCGGCCCCCTCTTGCGTGGGGGCCACCAACCGCCCACCTGGCGCCAGTTGGTCCACCCAGGCCTGAGGCAAAGCCGATCCGCCCGCCGCCGCAATGATGGTGTCGTAGGGCGCATGGGGCGCATGCCCCACCATGCCATCGCCGTAGATCAGACGGATTTCGGGCCATTGTGGCAGGGCCGTGCGCATTTGCTCCAGGTTGGTGCGCGCTTTGGCATGCAAATCATGCAAACGCTCGATCGACACCACTCTGCTGGACAAGTAGGCCAGCAAGGCAGCCTGGTACCCGCAGCCCGTGCCAATTTCCAGGCAGCGCCCGAGAGGGGGCCGCGCGGGCGTGACGCCCATCTCGGCGCCATTCAAACCGGGGCGGACACACAGCAATTGCATCATGGCGGCGACCACCGAGGGTTTGGAGATCGTTTGCCCCAAGCCGATCGGCAGGCTGGTGTCTTCGTACGCCTGATTGACCAAGGCGGTGTCCACGAACAGGTGTCGCGGCACGGCAGCAAACGCTTCCAGCACACCCGCATGACTGATGCCATCGGCCATCAAGCGCTCCACCATGCGTCGGCGCACATGCACCGAATCCAGACCGAGGCCTTGTGGTGCGTGTTGCCGGCGGCGCTCACGCTCGACGGCTTGCAGATGGGCCTGGGGCCTCAACAGCTCAGGCGCGTTGGGGGGAACGCGCACCCCGGATGAAGACGAAGGACGAGGCCCATGAGACCGGCTGGCTGCAAGCTGATCCAGTTGCAGCGGAAAGCGTCGTGGCTTGCGGTCCGATGGGCTTTGACTCATCTGGGCTCCAACCAAGTCTGCCAGGCGGGCAGACGCTGATGATCGGTCATGTCGACTTGCAGCGGGGTGATGGAGACCTGCCCGCTGCGTACGGCATGGAAGTCCGTTCCCTCGCCGTCTTCGCGTGCTTCACCGGCTGGGCCAATCCAGTAGAACAGATCGCCGCGTGGGTTGGCTTGCGCGACGGCTGGGAAACTGGCATGGCGACGGCCCAGTCGGGTGATCGCCCAAGGCGCCTGATCGGCCGTGGCCATGGCGGGAATGTTGACGTTGAGCAACCACGGCGCTTTGGCGGGAGGATGTGCCAACACGTGGTCAATCACCCGGCGCGCCACACGCGCCGCCACATCCAGATGGCCCCAGCCTTTGTCAACCAGCGAAAAGGCGATGGCGGGAATCCCGAACAGATACCCCTCGGTCGCTGCAGCCACGGTGCCGGAGTACAAGGTGTCGTCGCCCATGTTGGCGCCGTTGTTGATGCCGGACAGCACCAGATCAGGCTTGGGGATGAGACCGGCCGTCAGTGCCAAATGAACACTGTCAGAAGGCGTGCCACTCACATAGCGAAAGCCATTGGGCGCCGTGTGCAAACTCAAGGGCTGATGCAGAGTCAGTGCATTGGACGTGCCGCTGGCGTTGCGCTCAGGCGCAAACACATCGATCGTGCCAAGGCCTTGGCACGCCTCGACCAAGGCGGCAATCCCCGGGGCCAGATACCCGTCGTCGTTGGCAATCAGAATTCGCATGCGGTGATTGTAGAAGCGTCGTGTCGTCGCGTTGACAAAACACCCCAGTCTCGGGTTTCGGCCGTAGCGGGATGGGGCCATCGTCTGATAATGTCGCGCAACAGCACCCCAGCAGGGCCAACTCCAACGCACTGATCCCCAAGAGGTATCAGCACAACCACAGCAGTTTTCACAAAGGCTGCGTCGGCAGGACCGCCATGACCGTCAAGGTATTGATTCTGGAAGACAACCCCGTTGCACGAGGCTTCTTGTGCAAGGTGGTTCACGAAAGTCTCAGCGATGTCAGCGAGATCACCGAGGTCGCCGACCTGGAATCCGCCCGTCGCGAATTGGGCTATGCCGCAGGCAACCGTGCGCCGGTCGGCCCGGCGCCCTATCAGTTGATTCTGGTTGACTTGGAACTCCCAGACGGCAGCGGCCTGGAAATGCTGCGCGAGTTGTCGGCCTACCCGGCCACGCGCATCGTCACCACGCTGTATGCGGACGACGAGCACCTCTACCCTGCCCTGCAGATGGGCGCTCACGGTTACCTGCTCAAGGAAGACCGCTTCGAGATTCTGGTGGAAGAGTTGCAAAAGATCGTGCGAGGTCATCCCCCGCTGTCGCCTGCGATCGCTCGCCGTTTGTTGACGCATTTCCGCGCAGGTGAACAAGGCAGCCACAGCGGCCCCGCCCTGCCAGAAGCGGAAGCGCTGACGCAACGTGAAGCCGATGTACTGACCTACCTCAGCAAAGGCTTCACGGTCAAAGAGATTGCGTCGCTGATGGGCCTCAAATGGTTCACCGTCAACGACCACATCAAGGCCGTCTACAAAAAGCTGTACGTTTCAAGCCAGCAGGCTTGATCAGGTTTCCCACTGAGGGGTGTTGCGCAGCACCTCATCCAGTGTGGTGAGGCCCTCGGCCACCTTCATGATGCCAGACAGGCGCAGGGGACGCAGTCCTTCTCGTGCTGCCGTCTGCCGGATCTTGCGCATGTCGATCTCGGGATGCATCGCAGCGCGAACGCCCTCGGTGACGGGCAGCAACTCGTACAAGCCCACTCGGCCCTTGAAGCCAGTCATGCGGCAGTCCAGGCATCCGACAGGCTTGTACGGTTGCAGCTTGCCATTGAGGCGCCAAGGTTTGATCGCATCGGCCAGAGCTTCTGCATCGAGTTGATCATCGGGTTGTTTGCACGACGGGCAGAGTGTGCGCACCAAACGCTGAGCCAGCACGCCAATGACCGTGGCACTGATGAGGTAGCCGGGAACACCCAGATCGGTCATCCGTGTGATGGCCGAGGCGGCATCATTCGTGTGCAGGGTCGAGAACACCAGGTGCCCGGTGAGCGCGGCCTGCGTCGCCATTTCAGCGGTTTCCAGGTCACGGATTTCACCCACCATGATGATGTCGGGGTCCTGACGCATCAGGGCCCGCAGGCCATCCGCAAAGTTCAGGTCAATGGTGGACTGAACCTGCGTCTGGTTGAACGCAGGCTCGATCATTTCGATCGGATCTTCGATGGTGCAGACGTTGACCTCATCGGTCGCCACGCGCTTGAGCGTGGAGTACAGCGTCGTGGTTTTACCTGAGCCCGTCGGACCGGTCACCAAAATGATGCCGTGCGAACGGCCCACCAGTTGTTCCCACGTCTGGATTTCGGCCTGGGCAAAGCCAAGGGCATCGAATGACTTGATGGTGTTGTCAGGATCAAAAATCCGCATCACCAGCTTTTCGCCAAATGCCGTCGGCATGGTGGACAAACGCATTTCGACTTCGTCGCCACCCGGGTTGCGCGTCTTGATGCGGCCGTCCAGCGGGCGGCGCTTCTCCACCACGTCCATGCGGCCCAGCAGTTTGATCCGCGCGACCATGGCCTGCATCACCGACAGAGGCACCTGATAAACGGTGTGCAACACGCCATCAATGCGGAAGCGCATGGCGCCCATTTCCCGACGAGGCTCGAGGTGGATGTCGGAAGCACGCTGGTCGAACGCGTACTGCCACAACCAGTCCACGACCTGGATGATGCCCTGATCGTTGGCATCCAGTTGCCGGTTGGACTTACCCAACTCGACCAACTGTTCGAAATTGTGCGCCACCGAGTCGCCGGACTTTTTGTTGGCGTCCTTGACGGAACGCGCCAAGGTGTAGAACTCGGTGCGATAGCGCTGAAGGTCCAGCGGGCTGGCCACCACCAGCTTGACGGTCTTGCGGGTGTGCGCCTCGATTTCCTCGACCCAGGCTGTATCCAGCGGCTCGCAGGTGGCAATCGTGATGTCATGCAGCCCGAACTGCACCGGCAAGGCACGGCGCCGCTCGGCATAGTTGATGGACATGATGTCGCCCACACGAGAGACTTCCACCTTGAGCGGGTCGATGCGCAGGTAGGGCAGCCCCACTCTGCGAGCCAGCCATTCCGTGAGGGGTTCCAGGTCCAGCGTGCCCGACGTGTCGGCGCGCTTGAGGCCCAGTCCGGCAATCCGCACCAGGGGATGCTGCGCGCTGTCACCTGCAGCAAAACGCTGCGCCACCGTCTGGGCATCCTGTGGTGACAGCACCTTGTCTTCGGTCAGCCAATTGAGCAGCAACCGCCAATCCAGCAAGCCTTTGTGTGGACTGGCCGCTCGCGCAGCAGATGGGGCTGAAACGGCAGAAGACGAGGCGGCGGCGGTCATGTCTTGGCAGGGCGCGGTGAGGTCTGAAACGTAGACAGAAGCTTGACCCATTTTGGCGCAGGCAACTGATAGCGTGCTTGTAAAGTTTCTGCACGTTGCACCAAGGTGTCACGGTCGGGCAGGTCAAACCCTTTCCATGCCAACACGATGGTGTTGCCGTCCGTGGTGGGCTTGAGCTTGGCAACCCGGTGCTCGCCAAACGCTGCCTGAATGCGCGCGGCACTGCGCTCGAAACTGGCATCTCGCCCGAACAGGTTGACGGTCATGACGCCCCCGTCATCGAGCACGCGCCAGCATGCGCGATAGAAGTCCTCGTCGTCCAGCACCGGGCTGGCGGCCTCGTGGTCGTACAGGTCCACACAGAGGGCGTCGGCACTGGCCACATGGTCATCGTGGGTGACATAGCGCGCGGCATCCGCCTGAATGACGGTCAGTCGCTCATCGTCGTCGGGCAAATGAAACCAGTTGCGGCACACAGCGATGACCTGCGGATTGATCTCGACCGCGGTAGTCGGAAGTCGCAAGACGCTGTGGCAGTACTTGGTGATGGCCGATGCGCCCAGGCCCAATTGCAGGCACCGCGTTTCAGACAGCTCGGCAGGGTCACGCAGCAACAGCCAGGACATCATGCGCTGGATGTACTCCAACTCCAGCTTTTGCGGCTGTCGGATGCGCATGGCGCCTTGAATCCAGGGCGTTTCAAGGTGGAGATAGCGCACGCCCCGCTCTTCGGAGATCGTGGCTTCGGGCAAGGTAGGTTTCCGTTTCACGCCGGCGAGTGTGGCACAGTCGCGGGCATGGTTTGCACCTCATCCCGAACAGCGTCATCGCCACGCCTGCAAGGACTGGCACCGATCTGGCGCGCCGACGCCAAACTTCTGATTCTGGGCAGCTTCCCCAGCGTGGCGTCTTTGGCATCGCAGCAGTACTACGCGCATCCGCGTAACCATTTCTGGCCGCTGCTGTCCGCCATTTGGGGACTGCATGGGGCGGCTGCGTTGTCATCCCTCCCTTATGACGACCGTCTTCCGATCGTTCAGGCTCATGGTGTGGCCATTTGGGACGTGTACGCCGGATGCCAGCGCGAGGGCAGTCTCGACAGCGCCATTGAGGCCGCCGAGTTGAATGACCTGCCCGGATGGATGGCGCGATCACCGCACTTGCGCGCCATTGCACACAACGGTGGCGAGTCCGCTCGGCACATGAAGATCACACGGGCTCTGGGGCTGCCGGTTTTCAAGTTGCCGTCCACCAGCCCTGCGAACGCCTCGTGGTCTTTCGAGCGCAAGCTCCAGGCATGGCGAGAGGTGTTCATTCAGGCAGGTGTGGCGTCATGAAAAGAGTGTTGCACCGACTTCGCCACAACGTCGAAGCCCAACTGCTGTGGCCTCTGGGGCTGGCAACCGGCACCTTATGGGGCTTTCTGGCGCTGGCCAACGGCATGACCCGTGGCGCCACGCGTGCTGCTGACGCATGGATTCTTCAGTGGTGCCGGTCAGCAGGAGCCGATGGCGGCGCATGGGGCCCAGCGTGGCTGCCGGACGTCATGCGCGACATCACCGCGCTGGGCAGCCCCACGGTGCTGATCCTGGTCGGCACGGTGGTGTGGGCATATTTGCTGTTGGCTGGTCAGACCCGGATGGCATGGCTGTCTGCGCTGTCGTGTTTGGGCGGATGGGCCACCAGCACGGCCTTGAAAGGGGTCTTCATGCGTGAACGCCCCGAGTTGAGCTTTCACGGCACGCTGGCGGGCGGCTACAGCTTCCCCAGCGGTCACGCCATGATGTCGGCCATCGTGTTTCTGACACTGGCCATGCTGATCGCACGATTGGCGCCACGCACTCGCCTGCGCCTGTACGCCATGAGCGTGGCCACCTTGCTGAGCGGGCTGGTGGGCGTGTCCAGAGTCTATCTGGGTGTCCACTGGGCGTCTGACGTGGCCGCAGGCTGGATGGCCGGTGCGGCTTGGGCCCTGCTGGTGTGGGCCATTGCCCACTGGCTCCAGATCGGTCAGGAAGACAGCCGCTGAACCAGTCGCTGCAATTTGGGCAGAGCGGCCAGGGTGTTGGCTTCGGTTTGCTGTTCGGTGTGCGCCAGGGTCCAGCCGCGCAGCAACGCCAAGGTTTCGGCCATGCGGGGGAGCTCAGCCGGCTCGTTGCGGCTGTGCGCCCCTGCCGCGCGCTGCGCTGCGGTTTGGTACAACCAATGCGGCGGGATGTCTGGCGCATCGGTCTCCAAAACGATGGCCTCTGCGGGCACATCGGCTGCCAGGCGCCGGATTTGCAGCGCACGGTCGTAAGTCATCGCCCCACCAAATCCAAGCTTGAAGCCCAACTCGACGAAGGCGAGCGCCTGTTGCACGCTGCCATTGAAGGCGTGCGCAATGCCGCCCGCAATGGGCCGCCCCGCCGCTCGACAACGTCGCAAATGCTTGAGCAAGATGTCGGCGCTGCGGCGGACATGCAAGATAACGGGCAGGCCATGCTCAGCCGCCAGGATCAACTGTTCCGCATAGAAATGCTCTTGGCGTGCGCGGTGCGCCGCATCTTGCCAAGCAGGGATGAACGCATCCAGTCCGATCTCGCCCACGGCGACCAGACGCGGGTCATCCACCGAGGCCGCCAAGGCCACACGCAGCTGATGCAAAGCGTCGTCCGGTTCGTGATCCACATACAGGGGATGAATACCCAGGGCATACGCGCCCCGCGACTGGACGGCCACCTCGCGCGCTGAGTCAAAGGTCCGAGTGGACACCGCCGGAATGACCACCATGCCGACGCCCGCAGCAACAGCCCGGGACGCCACCGCGGCACGATCTGCGTCGAACTCCGGCGCGTCAAGGTGGCAATGGCTGTCGATCCACATGGCCGCCCTGCCGTGCCGGGTTCAGTCTGAGAAGCGACCGCTGACCAACTGGTGGCGCACCGCGCAACGTGCCGCCAGACTCGGGTCGTGGGTCACCATGACCACGGATGTGCCTTGATCGGCCGCCAACTGAAGCATCAAATCGAACACAGTGTCAGCCGTGACGCGATCGAGGTTGCCGGTGGGCTCATCGGCCAGAACGCAAGCGGGTTGCGTCACCAGCGCTCGGGCCACGGCCACACGTTGCCGCTCGCCGCCCGACAACTCTGACGGACGATGCTCGACGCGGTGCCCCAGCCCGACCCGGTCCAGCCACAGGTGTGCCTGCTCGCGTGCCTGAGCCAGTGATTGACGACGGATCATCAGCGGCATGGCCACGTTGTCGAGCGCACTGAACTCGGGCAAGAGGTGGTGAAACTGGTAGATGAAGCCGAGGTGCTGGTTGCGCCACACGCCTTGCTCGGCCGCACTCATGCCTGAGAGGTCCCGGCCCATCAACGCGACGCTTCCGCTGGAGGGGGCATCCAGTCCGCCCAGCAAATGCAACAGCGTGCTCTTGCCTGAACCCGAGGCACCGACAATCGCGACCGTTTGTCCGCGTTGCACCTTGAGATCAACGCCCTGCAGGATCGTGACATCCAGCGCGCCCTCGTGAAAGCGCTTGACCAGGCCCTGAGCAAGCAGGATGGGGGTGTCCGTGTTCATCAGATGTTCAGCAACCAGGCAATGATGTTCTTGGCCACAAAACCGAGCACACCGAAGCCCAGCACCAGGAACAGGACAAAGGTGCCGAACTTGCCCGCTTTGGACTCACGCGCCAGCTGCAAGATGATGAACATCATGTAGAGGATGAAGGCGCTCACGCCAATCGTCATGCCCCAATGCGCAATTTGCTCTTCCGTCAAACCAAACATATCTAACCGTTCATTCGTAACGCAGTGCTTCGGCGGGCTGAACGCGACTGGCGCGCCAACTCGGGTACAAGGTGGCCGCCAGAGACAGCACCAGCGAAATCAGCCCAATCGGGACGATGTCTGACCACTGCGGATCAGAGGGCATCTTGCTGATCAGGTAGATGCTGCCGGGCAGGAAGCTCACACCCAGCATGTGTTCAATGGCTGGCACGATCACGTCGATGTTGAAGGCCACCAGCAAACCCAGACCGAGTCCGCCCAGCGTACCCAAAATGCCCGACATGGCCCCCTGCACCATGAAAATGCCCATGATGGAACGGGGGCTGGCACCCAACGTGCGCAGGATCGCGATGTCCGCACGCTTGTCGGTCACGGTCATCACCAGCGTGGACACCAGATTGAAAGCCGCCACGGCCACGATCAGCGTGAGGATGATGAACATCATGCGCTTTTCGACCTGAACGGCATCAAACCAGTTTCGGTTGGTGTGCGTCCAATCGCGCACGATGTACTGTGCCCCCAGGGACTGGGCCAGTTCGTTGGCCACGGTGCGGGCCTGTTGCGCGTCTTTGAGCTTGAGCTGCACGCCCGTCGGGCCACCGGTGCGGAACAAACGCGCCGCGTCGTCGGCATGCATGAGCACCAGGCCGCTGTCATATTCGTAGTGACCGGCATGGAACACACCCACCACGGTGACTTGCTTGAGCCGGGGTACCACACCCGCCGGCGTCACCTGCCCGCTGGGCGCCACCACGGTGAGCGGATCACCTTCACGCACGCCCAACGATCGGGCCAGTTCTTCGCCAATGACCACGCCCCACTGTCCGCTTTGCAGGCGGGCAAAGGTGCTTTGCATGGCCGCAGCGAGAGGCGTGACCGAGGCTTCTTCGGCCGGAACGATGCCGCGCACCATCACGCCGCGCATGTCTTCGCCGCGGGCGATCAGGGCCTGAGCCGGCACGAAAGGCGCTGCACCGATGACGGCCGGGTTCTGCCGCGCCTGGTTGGCAACCGCCTGCCAGTCCAGCAACTGGCTTCCGTAGGCGTCGTACACCTCAATGTGGGCCACGACAGAGAGCATGCGGTCACGCACTTCTTTTTGGAAACCATTCATCACCGACAGCACGATGATGAGCGCCGCCACCCCCAAGGTGATGCCCAAAATGGACACCCCGGAGATGAAAGAAATGAAACCGTTGCGACGTGCAGAGCGGCTGGCGCGCGTGTATCGCCAGCCCACGCGCCATTCATAAGGCAAGTTCATGGTGTGGGAAGTGTACTCATTCGATAATCCCGCCTTATGCCTGCGTCTTCTTTGTCGTCTTCTGTTGCCCCCCCGCACTGGGTCATCCCGTATGCGGCCAGTCTGTCCGAGCCTTGCGTACAGGCTCTGCCTCACCTGGATCGATTGCCGCTGCCGCATCTGCGTCGGCTGTTAGAACAACTGCGCCCCCTTTCAACGCAGATCGGCGACGAATACGCCCTGTCCATGCCACACGAGCGCGTGCTGGCGACCGCCATGAACTGGCCCCTGGATGACGGTCATCAGCCTTGGGCCAGTTGGTGGGCCCGGCAAGATGGCCTGACACTGGACCCGGACAAGGCTTGGGGCCTGCTGAGCCCTGGGCATTGGTTGATGGGGCGCGACCACCTGACGCTGCTGGATCCCGAATCGCTCGACTTGAGTCCCACAGCGTCCCAGGCGCTGATGGAGGCCATTCGTCCGCTGTTTGAGGAGGACGGCTGGACCCTGCTGTGGGGCGCTCCCACCCGCTGGTACGCCGCACATCCGACGCTGGAAGGGCTGCCCACGGCCTCGCTGGACCGTGTGGTGGGCCGCAACCCCGATGTCTGGCTGACCGATCATCCTCAGGCACGCACCCTGCGCCGGCTGCAAAGTGAGGTGCAAATGCTGCTGTATCAACACCCCATCAATGATGAAAGAGAAGCCTCGGGGCTGCCCTCTGTGAATTCATTTTGGCTATCGGGCGTGGGTCGCCCCCCTCAGGTCCAGGCAGTACCGGAACACATCCACGTGTGCCCCCAACTCCGTACAGCCCTGTTGACGGACGACATGCCCAGTTGGCTGGAGGCGTGGACGCAACTGGATCGAGACGTCCTGGGGCCGCTTTGTGAGCGGCTGGACCGGGAGGAGCCCTTTCAACTCACGATGTGTGGCGAGCGTCAAGCCGTCACACTCGCCACGGTGCCTGCAGCGGGCTGGGTTCGCTCGTGCTGGCAAGGCATCCAGCGGCTGTGGCGACCCAAGCCACAGCCACTGAGCAGCCATTTGCGTGCGCTTTGAGCCCGCCGCACCACCCTCATCCGTTACAGCCCCCTGCCCGACAAGGACGTCATGAAACTCACCGCACGAGACGTGCCGCCACGCTCCGCCTGGTCGCTGGAACAAGCTGGCGTACACCCTCTTCTGGCTCGCCTGTTTGCAGCACGCGGCATTCAAGCCATGGAGGAGCTGGATGACAGCCCTGCTCGCCTGCTCCCCCCCAGCGATCTGCTGGGGGCCAAGGAAGCGGCCATCTTGCTGGCGGACGCCATCTCGCAAGGCCAGCGTCTGTGCATCGTGGCGGACTACGACTGCGATGGCGCAACCGCCTGTGCCGTGGGTCTGCGAGGTTTGCGCATGCTGGGGGCGCAGCCGCATCAGCTGAGCTATGTGGTGCCCGATCGTGCGGTGCATGGATATGGGCTGACGCCCCCCATCGTGGATTTGGTTCAGGCTCAGCGGGCAGATGTGCTCATCACGGTGGACAACGGCATGGCCAGTCACGAAGCCGTTCGCCTGGCCCGCAGCCGGGGCATGCGTGTGGTCATCACCGACCACCATTTGCCGGTCGTGCTGGACAACGGTGAGGTGAGCCTGCCCGAAGCCGATGTGATCGTGAATCCGAACCAGCCAGGCTGCCCCTTCGCCAGCAAAGCCCTGGTGGGCGTGGGCGTGATGTTCTACATCTTGCTGGCCATGCGAGCCGAGCTTCGCCAACGGGGCGTGTTTGACGCCAGCAACCAGCCCCGCATTGATGCGCTGCTGGACTTGGTGGCGCTGGGGACCATCGCCGACGTCGGGCGGCTCGACACCAACAATCGGCGACTGGTTGCGCAAGGGCTCAAACGCATTCGGGCGGGCCGCATGCAAGCCGGCATGGCTGCACTGTATGCGGCGGCAGGCCGAGACCCATCCCGCGCCACCAGTCAGGACTTTGGCTTTGCCATCGGTCCGCGCGTCAACGCAGCCGGACGCCTCGCCGAAATGGGCTTGGGCATCGAATGTTTGCTGACCGATGATCCGGTACGGGCGCAAACACTGGCGCAACAGCTCGATGCCATCAACCGGGAACGTCGGGATCTGGAATCCGGCATGCGTGAGCACGCCGAATCCCTTCTGGAGTCTTTGATGCCGGAAGGCGATCCGCCCCCTGCCCTGACCCTGTTCGATCCCGACTTTCACGAAGGGATCGTGGGCATCGTCGCATCACGTTTGAAAGACCGCTTGCACCGCCCGACCTTTGTGTTTGCATTGGGACAGGATGGTTTTCTGAAAGGGTCCGGCCGATCCATTCCGGGCTTTCACCTGCGAGACGCGCTGGACTTGATCAGCAAGCGCCACCCAGGCTTGCTGCGCAAATTTGGGGGGCATGCCGCGGCCGCAGGATGCACGATTGCCGAAGAAGACATCGACACCTTTGAAGAGGCTTTAGCTCGCATTGCGCACGACGGTCTGGATGCCAGCTTGCTGGCACGTCAACTGGCCACCGACGGCCCACTGGACGCGCAATGGTTTACGCCAGAAACCGTGGCCCAACTGGATGCCGCCGTGTGGGGCCCGGGCTTTGATGCGCCCGTGTTCAGTGACCACGTGGAGGTGCTGGGGCAACGTCTGGTGGGCGAACGACACCTGAAACTCAGTTTGCGCGTTCAAGGCCAAGTCCGAGACGGCATCTGGTTTGGTCGCACGGAGCCCTTGCCCGCCCAAGCGCAACTGGCTTTCCGCCTCAATCTGGATGAGTTCCAGGGACGGCAGCGGGTGCAAATGGTGGTGGAGGGCGCCGCCGACTGAGCCTGAGCAAGGCTCAGGCAGGCTCAACGATAGGCGTTGTTCAGCGCGCGAGCGGCAGGCGACTGCCCAAGCGAGCCATAGGTGTCGGAGGACTGGTCAGGGAACAAAGCCCCCAAGGTGCGCCCCAATGAACCCGTGGCCTGATGCACAGCGGCTTGTTGCCCCTGAATGCGTGTCTGCACTTGAATCAGGCGCTGCCGCAATTCTGGCGACAAGGGCGCAACACCGGCCCGCGCGGCTTCGCTGAAAACATCCAGCGATTCGGACAGGCTTTTTTGAAATCGAAGGCTTTGCGCCTCGATTTGAATGGGATCTGCAGAAACGAAAGCCGCATCCAAGGCGTCAAGGCATGACTGAATATCAGCAACACGCGCCAATACTCGGTCATGCACAGAGTGACGATCCATGCCAGCTTTCTTTCAGATCAGGCTCAAGCAGCTTGGCGCGGTTGCAGCAAGTCGCGTGCGTTGCTGATCAGCTTGTCAGCGATCACTTCCGCATTGACTTCGTAAGTGCCGTCGTCAATGGATTGCTTGACGCTGGACACCTTGCCCGCGTCAAAATCGCCGGCCTGACCGGCCATCAGCCCAGCGGCTGCAGCAGACAGTGTGACGGTTGGACTCTGGCCAATACCCCCATCCGATGACTTCGCCTTGCTGGACGAGGTCGTCGTGGTGGCCCCCTCGGTGCGGGGCGCGATACCGCCTAACGCCTTATCTAATGGGTTGCCAATCTTCATGATGTACTCCTTGCCCCGGTCAGTTCCAGGTGCTCACACAGGCCTTATCGGCGAGCGAGAACCAGACTTTAATGCCCAAATGGGCATACCCCGCAGGTACGGGGGATTTTCCGGGATGCGGGACAACGGTATCACAATATGAGT
Organism: Aquabacterium sp.; assembly: GCF_048860245.1. GTDB lineage: Bacteria > Pseudomonadota > Gammaproteobacteria > Burkholderiales > Burkholderiaceae_C > Aquabacterium. Next base: position 19,657 of record NZ_JBLIZW010000115.1, read on the forward strand.
TCAGCGACACGTTCTGCAACAGGTTGGGCGCACACGATGCGACCATTATCCATGCGGATGCGGGCGCACTGACCTTCGTCTCCATGGGTGAGGGCTGTGCCTTCGGCCGCGACGGCAAAGCCTGCCCCGCGCACCTTCAGTTGTACGGGGTCCCCGGCAGCAAACCATCGCCGGGCCTTGAAATCATCCTGACGCACGCTCTGGCCTGGCTCCACTTGCCGCAGCACTGTCCGTCCAACCACCTCGCTGAGTTGCATCACGGCTGGCGACGTCTTCTCGGCAAGGTCTACCTCGGCCAGGCGGAAATCAGCGGCGACCACCGGCACGCCTGGACGCAACGGCGTCACGGGAACCAATGCTTCACCCCAGACCTTCACGGTCACAGGCCAAAACACGCTCCACCGAACCGGACCTTGCTCGCAACGCAGGCCCACACGGGTGCGCCCCCACATGGGCGAGCCCGCCGGCATGAAGGGCTGCACCTTGCTGCAAGGCGCCAATTTGAGTCGCGGATCCAACTGCCCCAACACCACTTCAATCCGCCAGGGCTTCTGCCCCACTGGCGCTTTCAATGTGGTCTGCTGCTTGGCCAGCAAATCTTGTACGTAGGCCCCGAGGGCATCGGCCCCTGAAGCATCACTGCCCACAGGCTGCGCTGCGACTGTCAGCGACAGGGCGCTGGCCACGCAGAACATCAGCAAGTGGATGAGCAGCTTTTTCATGGTGCATCCAATGTACGAAGCCACGCCACGCACCTAGGCAAAGAAATACAGCCTGAAAGACTGTTTATTCCGGCTCATGTTTTCGCGCCAGACGATCACCATCGGGGTCAGGCTGCATTGAGGTGTCAGCCATTGCTCGATAGACCAGCCCACCGCGGAGGGCCACACCATGCTGAACCGACTCACTGACTCGCTGAATTTCCAGGCCGAAGCGCTCAATCTGCGCTCCGAGCGTCAGCGTCTGATCGCCAGCAACATTGCCAATGCGGACACCCCCGGCTACGTCGCACGAGATTTCGATTTTGCCCAGGCCCTGCGTCAGGCCACCGGACAAGCATCCAGTGGCAGCAATGCTTTGAGCACCCCAAAACTTCAAATGGCGACCAGCGGCACCGGGCACCTCAACCGCGATGGCCAGCCAGCGGGTAGCCGCACCGCCCCAGATATGAATTACGCCGCGCCTGCGCAAACCAACCTCGACAGCAACTCGGTGGACATGGATCGCGAGCGCGCCAACTTTGCCGACAACACCGTGCACTACGAAGCCACGCTGCGCTTCATCAACTCGACGGTGCGAACGCTCAACACGGCCATCACTGGTCAATAAGACAGTGACAGAAGGAGAGCCCCATGTCGATGTTCAAAATCTTCAATGTCTCCGGTAGCGCCGTCAGCGCGCAATCGCAGCGACTCAATGTCGTCGCATCCAACTTGGCGAATGCGGACACCGTGGCCGGTCCTGACGGCTCTGCGTACAAGGCTCGTCAGGTGGTTTTCACCACGACCCCCATGGGCGAAGTGGGTACCGCAGGTGTCACCGTCAGCAAAGTCACCGAAGACAACACGCCCGGTCGCCGGACCTACGACCCCAAGCACCCTCAGGCCGATGCCGAGGGCTACGTGACCTACAGCAACGTCAACGCTGTGGAAGAGATGGTCAACATGATCGCCGCCTCGCGTTCTTACCAGAACAACATCGAGGTGATGAACACCGCCAAAACACTGCTGAGCAAAACCTTGCAGATGGGCCAGGGCAGCTAAGCCCTTCCCTGTCATCAGCCTCATCTGAATAAGGAACCGCCATGAGCACGACCGCAGTTTCCGGCACCAGCGCCGCCAGCACAAGCAGCACATCCACCAGTGCGACATCGTCAACCGATGCCTCGGACCGCTTCCTGAAGTTGCTGGTGACGCAGATGCAGAACCAGGATCCGCTCAACCCGATGGACAACGCCCAGGTGACCAGCCAGATGGCGCAGATCAACACGGTCACCGGCATCGACAAACTGAACACCACCGTCACGACTCTGAGCAGCAATCTGACGCAAATGCAGTTGCTGCAAGGTGCCAGCCTGGTCGGGCATGCGGTGCTGCTGGAAGGCAATCAACTGGCCTACAACAGCACCACAGGTAAAGCCGGCGGCGGGTATGAACTGGCATCGGCCGCAACCAAAGTGCAGATCGACATCGTCAACTCGGCGGGCACGGTTGTGGACAGCATCACGCAGACCGGCAAGGCGGCCGGTCGCCAGAGTTTCGATTGGACGCCGCCATCCGGCACCGACACCAGCAACCTGAAATTCAAGATCACCGCCACCAGCAACAACACGGCCGTGAAGTCCACGCCGCTGATGACGGACCTGGTTGAAGCCGTGAACACCACCGACGGGAACCTGACGCTCGAGTTGAGCAACAGCGGCAGCACCGCCTACAGCAAGGTCAAGGCCATTTCCTGATCGCTCATCGGTCATCACCCTATACAGCGCAGTCACCCTGAAAGGACATCATCATGGGCTTCCAGCAAGGTCTCTCCGGTTTGAACATTTCCAGCAAGAGCCTGGAAGTGATCGGCAACAACGTGGCCAATGCCAACACCTATGGTGCCAAGGCATCTCGCGCCGAGTTTTCGGACATGTACGCGGCGTCGTTGAGTGGCGGCGGCAGCAACAACATCGGTATCGGCGCACGCATTGGCGCGGTGGCTCAGCAATTCACGCAGGGCAACATCACCACCACAGCCAACAACCTGGACTTGGCCATCAATGGTCGAGGCTTCTTTGCGCTCAAAACCGCTCAGGGTGAAACGGTCTATTCGCGCAATGGTCAGTTCAAGCGTGACGCTGAGGGCTACATCATCAACAACGAGAAGCACCAGTTGCTGGGGCAAGCTCTGGATGAGACCGGCGCACCCGCCGGCCCGGCCGGCTACCCCATTCAGTTGACCAACGACAGCTCCCCACCTCAGGCCGCGACCAGCATCAACATGACGGCCAACCTGAATGCAAGCGCGTCATTGCCCAGCAACAACGCGACCACAGGTGGCATCAGCCTGGATGATTCCAAGTCGTACAACTTCGTGACCTCCCAAACCATTTATGGGACGAAGGGTGCGCCCGTGGCGGTCAATTACTACTTCCGCAAGACGCAAGACGCCGACCCGTCCACAACCCCGGTGACCAACGCCAAGTGGGAGGTGTACATGAGCGCCGACGGCAACACGAATGCCGCCTCGGTCAGCAAAGACGCGACAACTGGTTACCCCCTGCCCGTCACCACACTGGAGTTCAACTCCAGCGGAAAAGTCGTCAGCGGAGGCACCTTCACCATCACCGACTTCCCAGGCGGTGACAACGGCGCCAACTTCCCAACACTGGGCCTGGACCTGACCAACGTCACCGAATACGCCGGCAGCTACGCCGTGACCGATTTGAGTGGTGGCGGCTATGCAGAGGGCAACCTGTCGGATTTCATCATTGAAACCGACGGCACCGTGAAGGCGCGCTACACCAATGGTCAGTCCAAATCGATCGCCCGTGTGCAACTGGCCGACTTCAAGAACCTGAACGGCCTGCAGCCCGTTGGCAACAACGAATGGAAGCCCACCAATTCATCGGGTGAGCCTCTGCCGCTGGGTGCGCCGGGCTCTGGCGTGTACGGTCTGCTGCAAGCGGGCGCGCTGGAAGAATCCAACGTGGACCTGACCGGTGAGTTGGTCAACATGATCGTGGCCCAGCGTACGTATCAAGCCAATGCGCAGACGATCAAGACCGAGGACCAGGTGCTGCAGACCCTGGTGAACCTGCGCTGATCTTGAGGCGCGCTTCGACGAAGTAAAGGACAGACACCATGGACCGCATGATTTACCTCAGCATGGCTGGCGCCAAGATGAACATGCAGCGCCAGGACGTGCTGTCCAACAATCTGGCCAACGTCAGCACCACCGGCTTCCGCGCCGAACTGCAAGCCATGCGCGCGGTGCCCGTCCGTGGCGATGGGGCCAGCACCCGCGTGTACGGACTGGAAACCACCGTAGGCTACGACGACACCTCGGGCCCCCTGACCTTCACAGGCCGAGCGCTGGATGTAGCCCCGCAAGGCAAGTCTTGGTTGACCGTTCAAGGTCTGGACGGCACAGAGGCCTACACACGCGCAGGCTCTTTTCAGGTGAATGCCGAAGGCAACCTGGTCACACAAAGCGGCCTGACGGTGATCGGCGATGGTGGCCCCATCAACATTCCAACCAACACCACCCCTTCCATCGCCCCCGACGGCACAGTGAGTGCCCGCCAAACCAACGGCAAAGTCGTGGGCGTGGGCAAGCTGAAACTGGTCACCCCGGAAGCCAAACTGGTTCGGGGCGAAGACAGTCTTTTCCGATCGGCAGACGGTACTGAGCTGCCTGCGGATGCCACGGCCCGGGTGCAAGACGGGGCACTGGAAGGCTCCAACGTCAACCCGATCGAAACCATGGTGTCCATGATCGCGGCTGCGCGACAGTTCGAAACGCAGATGAAGATGATTCAGACCGCAGAACAGGACGAGAAAGCTGCCGCTCAATTACTGAGTGCCGGCGGCTGATCCGCCCCATGATGCAGCCAATCGACTCGATTGAAGTCAAAGGAGTACGGCCATGATGCGTTCCCTGTGGGTCTCAAAGTCAGGCATGGAAGCCCAGCAAACCCAGCTGGACCACATCTCTCACAACCTTGCCAACAGCTCGACCAACGGCTACAAGCAGTCTCATGCGGTCTTTGAAGACCTGATGTACCAGAACTTGCGGCAAAGCGGCGCCAACAGCTCGGAGCAAACGCAATTGCCCACGGGCTTGCAGGTCGGCCTGGGCGTACGTCCGGTGGCCACGGCGCGCGAGTTCACACAAGGCACGCTGCAACAGACCTCGAACACATTGGACGTGGCCATCCAGGGCCAGGGCTTCTTCCAGATCTCGATGCCGGATGGCACCACGCAGTACACCCGTGACGGCTCGTTCAAACTGGACTCGACGGGCCAGATCGTCACCAACAATGGCTACCCGTTGGCGCCCGGCTTCACCGTGCCACGCGAAGCCAGCAATCTGACGATTGGCAACGACGGCACCATCACCTACACCCTGCCTGGGCAAACCGCCCTGCAGACCTTGGGGCAGATTCAGCTGGCGACCTTTATCAATCCGGCCGGGCTGGATCCCAAGGGGCAAAACCTGTTTGCCGAAACGGCGGCATCGGGGGCACCGCAAACCGGCGCGCCCACGACCTCCAATCTGGGCTCACTCTCCCAAGGCTACGTGGAATCCTCCAACGTGAACGTCGTGCAAGAGCTGGTCACCATGATTCAGACTCAACGCGCTTACGAACTCAACTCCAAGGCCATCCAGACCTCGGATCAGATGCTGCAAAAGCTGGGACAAATGTGATGAACAAGCTGCTCGGATCGTCGCTGGCCGCCTGCATCGTTCTGAGCGGCTGCGCAGCCACCATCGCCCCCAAAGTCGACGTGGTCGAACCCACACAGGCGCGTCCGTCGCCCCAGGCTTATGTGCCCGCCAACAACGGCGCCATCTTTCAGGGTGCAGGCTATCGTCCCCTGTACGAAAACCCGCGCGCCCGAATGGTCGGTGACGTGATCACCATCGTGATCAGCGAGTCGATTTCCGCCAAGCAAGAAAACACCAGCACCATTGAGAAAAAGGCCTCGCTGGATGCGTCCATCTCTGCCCTGCCGCTGATGAACGCCACGCAACTGGCCAAGCTGGGCGCCACGGGCTCGAACAACAACAAGTTCGACGGCACGGGCAAAACCTCGGCCACCAATACCTTTACCGGCACGATCACCACCACCGTGGTCGAAGTCCTGCCCAACGGACACCTGATTGTCTCGGGCGAAAAGCAGATTGGCGTCGGACAGAACGTCGACATCCTGAGGTTCTCCGGACAGGTCGACCCCAACACCATTCAACCCGGCAATTCGGTCACCTCGACCCAGGTCGCCAACGTCAGGGTGGAGCAGACAGGACGAGGCGCCAAGCATGATGTGCAGGGAATAGGCTGGCTTGCCCGCTTCTTTTTGAGCATTTCGCCGTTCTAAAGATCTCCAGAATGGAGCCGACCCCTCAAAGGATTTGGCCCCATGAACACCACCCAACGCCCCTTCAAGCCACTGATTGCCCTGGCATTCCTGGCCGCTTCGGCGTCCATGTGGTGGTCAGCGCCAGCCCAGGCTGTCCGACTCAAGGAAATCGCCGCCGTTCAAGGCGTGCGAAACAACCAGTTGATGGGCTACGGCTTGGTGGTCGGCCTGGATGGCACCGGCGACCAAACCACCCAGACCCCGTTCACGGCCCAGAGCGTCAACGCGATGCTCCAGCAAATGGGCATCACCGTGCCCACCGGCACGGCCATGCAACTCAAGAACGTGGCCGCAGTGCTGGTCACGGCCACCCTGCCCCCCTTTGCACAGCCCGGCCAGGCCATTGACGTCAACGTGTCGTCCATGGGCAATGCCAAGTCACTGCGTGGCGGCACACTGATCGCCACCCCGCTGAAGGGCGCGGATGGCCAGGTCTACGCATTGGCCCAAGGCAACCTGATCATTGGCGGCGCCGGTGCTTCGGCAGGCGGCTCCAAAGTGCAAATCAACCACCTGAGTGCAGGTCGCATTCCGGAAGGCGCCACTGTGGAACGCGGCGTCCCCACGCCCTGGCTGCAAGGCAGCGTCATCCAGTACGACCTGCAATCGGACGATTTCAACACCGCCCGCGAGGTGGCCAACGCCATCAACCGCGCCAAGGGTGCCAACACCGCAGAAGCCATCAGCGGCCGCAGCATCCGTGTGAGCCTGCCGACCCAACCCGGTGAACGGGTGGCCTTCATGGCAGACCTGGAAAACCTCTCGATCGAGCAAGCCATTCCGGCTGCCCGAGTGATCATCAACGCCCGCACCGGCTCCATCGTATTGAATCAGGCGGTCACCATCGGGCCATGTGCGGTGGCACACGGCAACCTGTCGGTCACCATCAACTCTACGCCGGTCATCAGCCAGCCCTCGCCGCTGTCACAGGGCCAGACCGTGGTCACGGAGAAGGCCGACATCAAGATCAATCAAGAGCCTGGCTCCCTGATCCAGATGCCAGCAGGCACACGCTTGACCGATGTGGTCAAGGCCCTGAACGCGCTGGGTGCCAACCCGCAGGATTTGATCGCGATTTTGCAAGCGATGAAATCAGCTGGCGCCCTCAAAGCTGAATTGGAGGTCATCTGATGAGCATCCAAGGCACCTCTGGCCAGGGTCGAAATGGCCTCACGATGGATTTGCGCTCGCTGGAGCAACTGAAGTCCACGGCGGGCAAAGACCCCAAAGCCGGCATCAAGGAAACCGCGAAGCAGCTCGAAGGCCTGTTCATGCAGGAGCTCATGAAGAGCATGCGCGCCACCACCATGAACTCCGGCATGATGGACAACTCGGGCACCGACATGGGCACCAGCATGCTCGATACCCAGTTGGCCAACCAGATGACAGGCTTGCCTGGCGGCTTGAGCGACGTGATCGCACGCCAGTTGGCGCGCCAGATGGGCGTGAAGACCGATGACGACGGCAGCAACAACACCCTGAAGGGTGTGGGCGATTTGTCCCGTTACCAGATGAGCGCCCCCACACCATCGGCCACAGCCGCTGACACCAGCATCTCGGCCGATGGACGCAAACTGTCCAGCTCCGAGCAATTCGTCCGCAAGCACAAGGCAGCGGCGGACGCAGCAGAACAAGCCACGGGCATTTCCGCCTCCAACATCCTGGGCCAAGCCGCACTCGAATCCGGCTGGGGCAAGCACGAGATCAAGATGAGGGACGGCAGCCCGAGCCACAACCTGTTCGGCATCAAGGCCACGTCGAGCTGGAAAGGCAAGGTGGCCGAGGTCACCACCACCGAATACATCGGTGGGGTGGCACGCAAAGTCACAGCCAAATTCCGTGCGTATGACTCTTATGAAGAGGCCTTCAAGGATCACGCCCGCCTGCTGAGCCAGAGCCCGCGTTACAGTCAAACGGTCGCTCAGGCTGACACGGCGCGCGGCTATGCGCAAGGCCTGCAAAAGGCAGGCTATGCCACCGATCCGGCTTATGCCGACAAACTGACCAAGGTGATCAACACCACCCTGCGTCTGCAACGCACGGCCACCTGAGGCTGACTGGAGCACACGATGGGATCCGGCATCTACTCTCTTGGCACCAGCGCGATGTTCGCAGCGCAGGCCATGCTCGACACGACGGCTCACAACATCAGCAACGCCAACACGCCCGGCTACTCGCGCCAGCAGGTGGAATTGGCCACGGAAGGCGGCCTCTACACAGGCTCGGGCTTCTTTGGGCGGGGCGTCCGCGTGGCAACCGTCACGCGCGCCACCAATGATTTTCTGGTGCGCGAGGCCAACATCAACACCGCCAGTTCGGCTGCAGACCAGACACGCCTCAACAAGCTGACGCAACTGGAGGAAGTGCTGCCAACCGGTGAAAACGGCCTGGGCTATGCCGCATCCCAAATGCTCAATGCGTTTGTAGATGTGTCCAACCAGCCTCAGGATGTCTCGGCACGCCAAGTGGTGCTGTCTCGCGCCAAGGAGTGGGTCAGCCGCGTGAACACGGCTGCGCAGCAAATTGAAGAATTGCAATCGGGCGTGCTGTCTGACATGGGCAGCTCCATCGACCAGATCAATGCCTACACCAAGCAAATTGCCTCGCTGAACCAGGACATCGCCAAGTACACGGGCATCGGCCACAGCGCCAATGACCTTCTGGACCAGCGAGATTTGCTCGTCAACAAGCTCAACAAGCTGGTACAGGTCAACACGATCGAAGCCGATGACGGCTCACTCAGCGTGTTCATGAGCAGTGGTCAGTTGCTGGTGCTGAGCAACCAGTCCGAGACACTGGGGCTCGTGCGTGACCCAACCGACTCATCCAAAGGCCGCGTGGCCCTCATCACCAACGGAACCTCCCGCATTTTGGACTCTAGCCAGATTGTGGGCGGGGCCCTGGAAGGCTTGTTGACCTTCCAGGACAACGACCTGACCCAAACACGCGCCAATCTGAATGCATTTGTCTCTCAGTTCGCGGATGCCGTCAACAAGCAGCAGTCACTGGGCATTGACCAAAATGGTGCTCAAGGCACCCCGATGTTCAACAACACCACCAGTGCGATTGACATCACGCTGGGACTGAGCGCGCCCAAAGGCATTGCCGCAGCATCGCCCTACGTGGCTGCGCTGGGTGCACGCGATCCGTTCACGTCTGTTGTGCAGAACAAAAACAAAGGAACGGCCGACATCTCGTCCATGACGATGCTGCATGCCAGCTTGCCATCCGGCGTCACACCGCCCGTCACGGTGCAGTTCTATGAGGACAGCAGTTACGCCAGCGGCTTGCGCTACGAAATTTATTCTGACGGGGCCTCAACGCCCTATTGGACAGCAGGCTGGACACCTGGTCAGCCCATCACGGACGGCGATCCGGACCCGGCTGTGGACACAGCCAGCTTCAAGATGCTGCTGACCGGCGTGCCCAAGGGTGAAGAACTGGCCACCGACGGCGTGTACTCTGGCGACAGCATCACCATCTCCAGCACCACGTTCCCAGCCAACAACAACGGCAATGCCCAGGCCATGCTGGCTCTGCGTGACAACACCAAAATGATCACGCTGGACGGCGGGTCCACCTACGCGTCGGTGACCGACACCTACTCGCAGATGATTGGTGACTTGGGCGTTCTGGTTCAGAGCGGCAAAACCGAAGCCAGCATCTCCAGCACGCTGGAGACCAGTGCCAACCAGACACTGGCCAGCACCTCAGGTGTGAACCTGGATGAAGAAGCCTCCCGACTCATCCAGTTTCAACAGGCCTATCAGGCCGCTGCCAAAGTTCTCCAGGTGGCGCAGAAAGTCTTCGAGACCCTGCTCAACACCACTGCCTGATCAGGAGCATGACCATGCGCGTCACCACATCCCTCAGTTATGAACAGTCGATTGTCAACCTGCAAAAACGCCAGCAAGAGCTGAGCAACTCGCAGGTGCAACTGACCTCAGGCAAGCGCGTCAACAAAGCCAGCGACGATCCGACTGCCGCGGCACGTGCCGAGCGCGCCCTGACCTCGATTGCACGGACCGAAGCCAACCAACGCGCCATCGATGCCAGCCGCAATGTGATGAACATTGCCGAATCGGCCATGGCCGATTCGATTGACCTGATGCAGTCAGCGCGTGAAACACTCGTGGCCATCGGTAACGGCAGCTACACCGACAGTGAGCGTTCGGCCCTGGCCAACAAGCTGGCAGAAATCCGCAAGCAACTCCTGAACGTGGCCAACCGGCCCGACGGTGGTGGGGGCTACGTGTTCGGCGGCCAAGGCTCGTCATCGCCCCCCTTTGTGGACACGCCGACCGGCGTGGAATTCCAAGGACAGAGTGGCGAGATCATGGCCTCGTCCGGTGAAGCCTTGACGCTCACCGTCGATGGTCGCAAGGCATGGCTGCAGGCCAAGTCTGGCAACGGCGTTTTCACCGCTGCGCCCGACAGCGGGAACAGCGGCAGTGCCTGGGTCACATCCGGTGCCGTGACCAATCCATCTCAGTTGCCGTACCCCAGCAGTGCCGCAACGCCCCCCAGCTACTCGGTGGTGTTCACCGTCTCTGGCTCCACCACGACCTACGACGTCCTGGACGACAGCGGTACCGCGCTCGTCAGCGGGCAACCCTACAAGGCAGGCAAGGCCATCGACATCCCTGGTTTGGGTATGTCGGTGACCATCAGTGGTGGGCCAGGCAACGGCGACAAGTTCACCGTGGGTCAGTCCGAGCCCGACTTGAGCATTTTCGACAGCCTCGACAAAGCCATCTCCACACTCAAAACGGCTGGCATCAACAATGGTCAGGTCATGCAGGCCGTCAACACAGGGGTGACCGAACTCGACAGCATCCTCGGCAACATGCAAGGCAGCCGCTCGGCCGTTGGCGAAACGCTCAACCGCATGGACGGCGTCGAAAGTCGCAACAGCGCCCTCAAACTGGCTGCAAAGACGGAAAAATCCAACGCTGAAGACCTCGATATGACCGAGGCCATTTCAGAATTCACGAATCGGCAAAGTGGTTACCAAGCGGCGTTACAAAGCTATGCTTCCATACAGAAGTTGTCGCTGTTCCAATATATTGGCTAACAGCAACTGCTGACCTGTTTACCACCCGGATTCCCCTTTCATGGATCACCCCATCCTTGGCCAGACTGCTCTGGCTTACAGCCCTGTCATTGACCGCAATCGTGCGGTGATTGCCACGCGGCTCACCGTTCTCCCCCTCGTTCCTGGTGCGCCGCTGGATGCTGGTGCCTTGCTGGACGCCATCAGCGAAGCCTGGCCCGTGGGCGGCACTCAGCTGTGGCTCAACGTCACCAGTGAAACGCTGCTGCACGACCTGATGGTTGCCCAGCCCGCCACCCACATCCTGATGGAAGTGCCCGCCTTCATGGCTGGTGATGCGGCCAACATCGCCCCGATCCAGACCCTGGCCGCCAACGGCAACACCTTGCTGCTCAAGGGGCGCCCGCTGCAGGAGCTGCCCAAAGAGGTGCTGCCCTGCTTCAAGCACTCCATCATCGACTTTGAAGACGACCGCCGCATTCACAGTGGCAGTGGTGCGCAAGCCCCGAGCACGGCCCCGGCCGGCACCGTGCGCACCATCAGCCACGTTCAGGCCGGTGTGACCAATGTGGCCGACATGGAAACCGCCTTCCGCAAGGGCGCGATGGCGGTGCTGGGCTGGCCCATTGACGACGTGATCCAGGAAGGCAGCAAGCCCGCGGATCAACCCGCCTTGCAAGTCATCGTGCAATTGATTGACCAGGTGCACCGCGGCGAAGACATCGAAGTGCTGGAGAACACCCTCAAGCGTGATCCCCCTCTGGCTTTCAAGTTGATGCGCTACATCAACTCGCCGGCCTTCGGTCTGTCCGTTGAAATCAGCTCCTTCCGCCACGCGATCATGATCTTGGGCTACCAGCGCTTGAAGCGGTGGCTGGCTCTGCTGCTGGCCACCGCCAGCAAAGACCCCAACATGCGCCCCGTCATGTTCGCCGCCGTGCGTCGTGGCCTGCTGATGGAAGAATTGGCTCGCATCAGCGGCGACGACGAAATGCGCAACGAGCTCTTCATCTGTGGCGTGTTCTCGCTGCTCGACCGGATGTTCCGACAGCCCTTCAACGTGCTGCTCAAGACCATCCCGGTGCCGGAGCGGGTGTACCAGGCACTGGCAGACGAAAGCGGCCCCTACGAGCCTTACTTCCAACTGGTGAAAGCCGTGGAAGGCAACAACGTCTTCGACATCAAGGATGCCGCCGAGCGCCTGATGATCGATTTCAAGGACATCAACTCCTGCCTGCTCAAGGCCATGGCCAACGCGGCCCAACTGGAGTGAACCCTGGTCGCAGCTAAGATGCAGCATGCCTGCATCTGCGACCGACACACCCTACGCCGACCTCACACCCGACCTCGCACTCGACATCATCGAGTCTTTGGGGCAAAGGGTGGACGGTCGGCTCCTGCAACTGAACTCGTACGAAAACCGAGTCTTTCAGGTGGGGCTGGAGGACGGCGGCTTTGTCGTCGCCAAGTTTTACCGCCCAGGCCGCTGGCGTGACGAGCAAATTCTCGAAGAACACGCGTTCGCCCAAGAACTCGTCGAAGGCGAAGTACCCGCCGTCCCGCCGCTGACGCTCACTGCTGTAGACCACCCTCGCCTGCCCACGCCCAGCCACATCCTGGGTCCGCATCAGACCTTGGGATGCGCGAGTGGGCATCGTGTGTCCATCAGCCCCCGCCGTGGCGGCCGTGCCCCCGAACTTGAAGACCCGGACGTGCTCAGTTGGCTGGGGCGCTTTCTGGCCCGGCTTCACGTTGTCGGCGCCAAACGCCCCTTTGCGCACCGCCTGCGACTGGACGCCCACACCATGGGGCGAGCGCCCCGCCAATGGCTGCTGGAGCAAGACATCATCCCCATTGAGCAGCGGCCCCATTGGTCAGCGATTTCCGATCAAGCCATTGATCTGGCCCAGGCAGCGTTTGAGCGAGTGGATGACCTGCGATACCGCCGACTCCATGGCGATTGCCACCCTGGAAACGTCCTTTGGACACCCGACGGCCCCCACTTTGTGGATCTGGACGACGCCTGCATGGGTCCTGCTGTGCAAGATTTCTGGATGCTGCTGAGCGGAGAGTCCCGTGAGCGCCAGCAACAATTGAATGCGCTTCTGGACGGGTACGAGTCCGTGACCGAGTTTGACTGGCGCGAACTCAAACTGATCGAACCCTTGCGCACGCTCAGGCTCATTCACCACAGTGCCTGGCTGGCGCGCCGCTGGAACGACCCAGCCTTTCCCGCGGCCTTCCCCTGGTTCGCCAGCCCCAGTTACTGGCAACAACAGACCGATCTGTTGCGACAACAAATCGATCTGATGCAAAACATGGACACCGATCGCCCCATGTGGATGGACTGATCCGTCGCAGCGGCGTCTTGTGTGAAAAGATTCCGCCATGCTTTTTGTGGGATACCCCTCACCCGAGGGGTGTCATAGTAAGGTTCCGACTATCCAAAGAGGATCCCTTGCATGGCCACTTCGACCGCTTCTTCTGAGAACCGCAGTGATTGGGTGATGGAAATCTCCATCGGCTTGGGCATTCTCATTCTGGGCGTCGGGGCATGGCTGTTCAACACCTACGCCAAGCCTCAGGCGAGCAACCGACCTGTCCCGATCTGGTTGGGGATCAGCAAGGTCATGGCGCAGATGACCGATGGGCGGATGTTGAGTGTCAAAGTCAACCTGCAGCTCAAGAACAAAGACGATCAGAGCATTCTGGAACCGCACGCCACAGCACTGAAAGCCGTGGTGGAACAGGTGGCTGCCGACATGAACGAAGACGAGATCACCGGCCCGGACGCCATGGTGAACTTAGGCGAAGCCATTGAGAGTGGCGTCAATGACTATTTGAGGGAGCAGCGCCTCAAAACACGCATCAAACATGTGATGTTTGATGAAATGGTCCTGATGCCCTGAGGCGGGCATCGGCTGCCTAATTTAGAGGCACCCTAGCCTCTTCCTTAGGGGAACGCACGGTTCCCCCAAGTTTGCCAACATACTTATCCACAGGAAACGGGGATAAGTCAGCGCTTGGGCTCGGTGCTCAACCAGAGTTGCGACTGCAGACGTTGCACAAACAGGCCCGTGTTGAAGCCAACCCGGTTGGCCAGTTCCGTCAAACGCCCCACATGGTTGGGAATGGACTGCCCGACCAAATCGCGCATTTCCTGCAGACGGCCATACCAGCGTGCGTTAGACAACAACAACATTGCACAAGCTTTCTGCTCGGGCGTCACGCCTTCGACGTGCTGCCAAGCGGCAGGGTCGAACCGACCGTGCTGAGCCACGCAGAAATTCAGGAGTTGTTGTTCGGTGTAGCGGTTCATGGACCTGCTCACAAAATGGACATACCCCTCTAACGCGCGACGTCGAAGCTTGGATGACAAAACTTTTCAAAAACCTTTCAACGCCACGCCCCCTTGCCTGAGCGGGTATCCCCTAACTGGGGGATGCACCAATGTCACACATTCATCCTGCGCGCTCAAATGACGGCTCATCGCAACATATTCCACGCAACGTCACATCTTTATCGGCTGCCATCAAGCCCGACAAAAGAACGTTGCATGAATTGCATCAGACCGCCTCATGCACAACGGGATCACGATCACTGCCAACCGCTCTGGACGTCTGCTCTGGCTGTCCATGTCTGCCTTGGTGGCAGCGCTGAGCGTGTATGGCTATCGCCTGTTTCAAGCCGACCAGCCGTCTGACGTCGCTCAGCAGCCCGCCCCCTCCACTGGCATCATTCAAGCTCTCCCAGCCCCTTCGCTGAAAGGGACGGTCCCCGACGGGGCGCTGCATGACGGCAACGGCGAGCTGATTGTCAGCCCCGACCTGCTGCGCCGCTATGATTATTGGCTCACGACCTTTGGCGAGAAGCCCCTGGCGGCCATCAAAGCAGACATCCTGAAGGACCTGAGCAAAGAGCTCAATGGCGCGGCTCTCGCCCGCGCATCGAAGCTGCTGGACGCTTACCTGGCGTTCAAGACCGAACTGGCTCGGTTGACACCCGTTGCATCCGGCACCACCGACGCCGAAGCCCTGGGGCATCAACTGCGTGCCATCCGCGAGGTGCGTGCCCGCCACTTCTCCAGCGTCGAAATTGCCCAGCTCTTCGGACAGGACGATGCCCGGGACGACGATGCGCTGGCCCGACTGCGCATCGCTCAGGACCGCAACCTGAGCCCCACAGACAAGGAAAACAAGTTGCGCGAGCTGACCGCGCAGCTTCCCCCGGACATGCAGGCCAATCGCAATGAACCTGTCCTGCATTTGACCGTGAGCCAGGCCGTTGCCGAAGCTCGCGAACGCGGAGCCTCTGCTCAAGAGGTGCAGGCCATCCGCACTCGCCTGGTTGGGGCCGACGCCGCCCAACGCCTGGCAAAACTGGATGAAGAAGAAGCCGCATGGCAAGCACGCGTTCAGCAATACCTGAACCTGCGCAAAGCCAACGAAGCGGCAGCAGAAGCCTACAAAGAAGCGAATTTCAGAGAGAACGAAAAATTGCGCCTGACGGCGTATCAATAAATGGAGACCTTCATGAAGACACGCTTTGCTTCCTTCCTGATCGCAGCCGCTGCCACATTCGTGGGTCTGCTGCCTGCAGCCAATGTTCAAGCGGCTGGCTACACCCAAACCAAGTACCCCATCGTGCTGGTTCACGGCCTGTTTGGCTGGGACACCATCGCAGGCACTGTCGACTACTGGTACAAAATTCCCGACGCCCTGCGTGCCGATGGCGCCAAGGTGTACGTGACCCAGGTGTCTGCCGCCAACTCAACCGAAGTTCGTGGCGAGCAACTGCTGTCACAAGTCAAGCAGATTCTGGCCATCACCGGCGCATCCAAAGTGAACCTCGTGGGCCACAGCCATGGCGGCCCCACCGCACGTTATGTGGCTGGCGTGGCACCTGCGCTGGTGGCTTCGGTGACCAGCGTCGGGGGCGTGAACCGTGGTTCCGACTTCGCTGATGCCGTTCGTGGTGTTCTGCCCGATGGCAGCCCATTGACCGCTGCAGCCAAAACTTTGGTTGACTCCACCCTGGTGGCACTGATCCAAACGCTGTCGGGTAACGGTCAACTGCCGGCCAATGCGGAAGCCGCGCTGGTGTCCTTGACCACTGCTGGCTCCAATGCTTTCAACAAGAAGTTCCCTGCCGGCATCCCGACCACTGCTTGTGGTGAAGGTGCTTACGTTGTGAATGGCGTGCGCTACTACTCGTGGGGTGGTAACAAGCAATTCACCAACTTGCTGGATGTGGGTGATGCCGCCCTGGGCCTGACCGGCGCCTTCTTCAATGGCAAGGCCAACGATGGTCTGGTGTCCAGCTGCTCGATGAACTTGGGTCAGGTCATCCGCACCGACTACAAGATGAACCACTTGGATGAAGTGAACCAGTTCTTCGGTCTGGTCAACATCTTCGAGACCAGCCCGGTCGAGGTCTATCGTCAGCAGGCCAACCGCCTGAAGAACGCCGGTCTGTAATTCAACGGTCACACAAAACCAGGGCGCGGGCGCAAGGCCTGCGCCCTTTTTCATTTCCGAGCGTCGCTCAGTAGGCGTAAGCCATGCGCACCACTTTGCGTGCGGTTTCGCGCAGAGATGCTTCTTGCTGCGCCAACACCGAATCGGTCGCGCTGACCACGGCCTCGGGCACACCAGCCTCACCTGCGCTGCGCACCGCATCGCGTGAAGCGTTCAGCGCATCCAGCCCCAGGCTGAACAGCTGAGAGTTCATCGTGTTGAGGGCTCGTGCGAACGCACGCTCGTGCGTCTGCAGCGAGTTGGGAGAACCTCGCTCAAGTTGTGAGCAGTAGGCCGACGCGGCATTGAGTGGCGCCAGGCCCAGCCCCAACATGAGGTTCAAACCGGCTTGCGGGTTGTTCATGATGGAATAGAGAGCAATGAATGGCGCGCAGTATAGGGAAAACCCGAAGACCTTGCATCTCTGTCCGACTTCCCTTTAGCGCATCTGCCAATTTGTGCGCATTTCCGAGCCCCCTGCTCGGCTCATCAGCGCCGCTGAGGCAAGCCCCATGCCCCCACCGCAACGGCCAGTGCCACCAGGGAGACGGCCGCCGCCATCGCGTCCCACGTCGGTTGGCCAAAGTGCAGCAATTGACGCACGGGAGCCGCCAACACGCCCAGACACAAGGTGGTCAAGGTGATGCCGCTCACCACCCAAAATGCGCCAAAGCCAGGCCCCAGCAAGGCACGCCAGCCCAACCCCGTGGAGGCATTGGTGCCCACCAGCAGCAGGTTACCCAAGGTCAGGCTCACGATCGCCAGTGTGCGGGCCACGTCTTCTGGCATGGATTGATGCAGGGCCACGCCGTAAATGGCCAGCGTCGCGGCCAACAGCAGACCGCCCTGCCACAAGCCTTGCAGCAACATGGGCCAGCCGACGATGCTGTCATCCCCCTTGCGTGGCGGGCGCTGCATGCTGCTCGGGTCTTCGGGGGCGCCCTCAAAGGCCAGTGAACAAACGGGGTCGATCACCATTTCGGTCAGTACCACGTGTACCGGCAGCATGAGTGGCGGCAAGCCCATCAACACCGGCAACAGGGCCAGCCCAGCGATGGGCACATGAATGGCGGTGATGTAAGTCATCACCTTGCGCAGGTTGTCGAAAATGCGCCGGCCCATGCGCACGCCGCCCACGATGCGGCCAAAGTCTTCGTCCAGCAACACCAATCCGGCGGCTTCGCGGGCCACATCAGTCCCCCGTGCGCCCATGGCAATGCCAATATGAGCGGCCTTGAGGGCTGGTGCGTCATTGACACCGTCGCCCGTCATGGCGACGACCTCGCCCCGTGACTGGAAGGCCTGCACCAAGCGCAGCTTTTGTTCCGGCATCACCCGCGCAAAAACGCGCACCTGCCCCACAGCCAAGGCCAGGTCTGCATCGTCCATCTGCGCCAGCTGTTCACCGCTGAGCGCCCCGTGGGTGATGTCGATGCCGGCCTGGCGGGCAATGGCCAGCGCCGTGGCTGCGTGGTCCCCGGTGATCATGGCCACCTGAATCCCGGCCTGGCGAGCCTCGGCCACCGCCACGGGCACGCTGGCGCGCAAGGGGTCTTCAAAGGCCAGAAAACCCTGCGCGACGAAGTCGTAGTCGTGCTGACCGCCTTGTACCGCGCCATCACGCGACACCCCCTCGGCCACCGCCAGCACCCGAAAACCTTGTTCAGCCAAGGCATGCGCCTGTTGCATGAAGGCCTGTGTGGCCTCGGGGGGGAAGTGGCACAAATCGGCAATGGCCTCGGGCGCACCTTTGGCCGCTACACGGCAGCGCCCATCCGACATGGTCCAGGCATGAGACATGGCCAACAAAGCCGGACTGAGCGGGTATTCACGCTGCAGTTGCCAGTCGGGGTGCAGGTGTTCGGACTCGGCCAAGGCCCGGTCGCCGGCCGCCAGCACGGCGCGATCCATCGGGTCCACGCTGCCACGCCGGGACGCCAACATGGCCGTCTCCAGCAAGCGGTGCGCAAACTCGGGCAAGTCCGCCTCGTTCAGTTCGGCTTGCTCGCCCGAGGCACACACCAGACGACTCAGGCGCATGCGGTTTTCGGTCAACGTGCCCGTCTTGTCAACGCACAGTACGGTGGCCGCCCCCAAGGCCTCGATCACAGCCGGACGTTTGGCCAAGACTTGAATGCGAGCCAATCGCCAAGCCCCCATGGCCAAGAACACCGCCAGCGCCATCGGAAATTCTTCGGGCAGCATGGCCATGCCCAGCGCGATCCCTGACAGCGTGCCCTGCACCCACTGCCCCCGCAGCAGGCCGTACCACAGCACCAGCGACACGCTGAACACCAGGGCCATCAAGCCAAACACGCGCACCAGTTTGCGCAGGTGCTGCTCCAGCGGTGTGGGGGCTATTTCGATGGTGGCCAGCGAGGCACCAATTTGCCCCACACGCGTGGCCCGCCCAATTTGCAGCACCTCTGCCAAGCCGTGCCCGTCCACCACCAGCGTGCTGGCGTACACAAAGGGGCTGTCGTCGCCGCCGGGCGGCTGGGTGTCGGCAGGCGCTGGACCGTCCAGGTGCGCTTTGCGCACCGGTACCGACTCGCCGGTCAGCAGGGACTCATCCACCGACATGCTGCTGGCTTGACGCAAAACGGCGTCGGCCGCCACGCGCTCACCTTCGGCCAGCCAGAACCAGTCGCCTGGCACCAACTCGCGCGCGGGAATGCGCAAGGTCTGCCCCTGTCGCAGCACCCTCACTTGTGGCGCCGCCAGCTCCCGCAAGGCGTCCAGCGCACGCTCGCTGCGGCGTTCTTGAAAGATCACCAAGCCCACAGTGACCACGGCAAAGAACGCCAACAGCAAGCCTTCGCCCAGGTCACCAATGACCAGATAGATGGCCGCGGCCACGATCAGCAGCAGAAACATCGGCTCGGTCGCCACACTCTGGATCGTGCGCCAGAAGCCGTGCGTTTCGCGGTCGGCCATGTCGTTGAAACCATGTGTCGCGCGCCGCTGCGCCACGGTTTGATCGTCCAGTCCGGTCGGGGTGGAAGGCATGTTGAGGTCGCTCACATCAATCTCGGCGGGGCAGTCGACACCAGCACATTGTGCGGCAAGCCCCCCCCCTGTGCCTGAACCTTAAGACTGCGCTAAGGATGTGTGGCCATCATCCACATCAAGGAGGTGCACGATGATGCCCACACCACACTGGATGACCAGCCTGGCCTTGGCCCTGGGCATGCTGCCCGCCAGCCAGGCCGGGGCGCAAGCCAGCCGACCGGCGGATCTGCTTGCTGCGTACAGCCAGGAGGCTGGTCGCCCGGCCAACGCAGAGCAAGGGCGCCGCTTTTTCACCAGCACACATGGGGGCGAGTGGTCCTGCGCCTCATGCCACCAAAACACACCCAGCACCCCTGGGCGCCACGCGGCCACGGGCAAAACCATCGCGCCACTGGCGCCGGCCTTCAATCCTGAGCGATTCACCCAGGCCAGCAAGGTGGAAAAGTGGTTTCGTCGCAATTGCCGAGATGTGTTATCCCGCGAATGCAGCTCATCCGAAAAGGCCGACGTTCTGGCTTGGCTGATCACCCTTCGCCCCTGACTTTCATTGATGGGAGACGCCTCATGCCCCTCACCCTGCCCCTGCGCCCGCTACGCTGGGCCGCCCTGCTCGCCATCAGCCTGTCCGCCCCCGCTTGGGCAGACGGCGACGAGCACCGACTCGCCCGCGTGCCACTGCTGCCCGCCTATCAACAAGAGTGCAGTGCCTGCCATCTGGCTTATCCCCCGGGTCTGTTGCCCGCCGCGTCATGGCGCCGTGTGATGCGCGAGCTGCCTCAACACTTTGGCAGCGATGCCTCACTGGACGCCCAGACGGTGGCACAACTCACTCAATGGCTCGAAGCCAACGCACGCCCCGCACGCCGCACGCAAGACGGCCCTGCACCCAACCGGATCACCCAATCGGCCTGGTTTGTCCATGAACACGACGAACTGCCTGCCGGGATCTGGCGCCGCAAGGCCATTGGCAGCCCCGCCAACTGCATGGCCTGCCACCCACAAGCTGATCAAGGACGCTTCCATGAACACGACATCCGAATGCCTCGCTGACACGACGGGCAACCGCCCGACCGCTGCCTCACAAGCCCCTGCGCCCACACGCCGCACAGTCGATGCGCCGACGCGCACCTTCCACTGGTTGCTCGCTCTGAGTTTTGCCGGTGCCTATGCCACGGCCGAATCCGAGTCCTTTCGCCTGCTTCACACAACGCTGGGCTACACCATGGCCGGCCTGATCGTGGCGCGGGTCGTGTGGGGGCTGATCGGACCGCGGCCGGCACGTCTGAGCAGCTGGGGTGCACGCCTGCGCCCGTTGTGGACCCTGCGCCCCAACAATCTGCTGTCACGCATCACGTCCCTGCGCCCTTCGCTCAACATGCTGGCGGTGGTGGGCATCCTGCTCATGGCCACGGGCGGAGTATTGAGCGGCATCGCCATGGATCAAGAATGGTTCAACGCTGCCTTCATGGAAGACGCGCTGGAGGAGCTTCACGAGTTTGCTGGCAACGGCACCCTGATGCTGGTGATCACACACCTCGGCTTGTTGGTGATGGGGTTCAAGCGACAAGGCACGACGCAGGTGATGTCCATGGTCAGCGGTCGCATGCCCGGGAAGGGGCCTGATCTGGTGCACCACAACCGGGTGTGGCTGGGTGCATTGATCTTGATGTGCGTACTGGCCTTCTGGGCCTGGCAGTGGCAAACCCGTCCTGCGCCCACCGACCATCCCATCACGCACGCCACACATGCCCAGCACGGCCATCACACCGATGACGATGACTGACGTAAACTGAAACGCTCCCTTTTGAGCGCCCACACACATCGACCGGTGCCCCATGCGCATCCTGCTGATCGAAGACGACCCCCTGCTCGGCGACGGCTTGCAAGCGGGTCTGCGCGCCTCGGGCTTTCAGGTGGACTGGGTGCGAGATGGCGTGGCCGCCGAACATGAACTGGTGCAACAAGCCCACGCGGCAGCCGTTCTGGACTTGGGGCTGCCCCGCAAAGATGGGCTGGATGTGCTGGCCAGCGTCCGCCAGAAAGGCATCCACACCCCGATTCTGGTGCTGACCGCACGCGATGCCGTGCCCGACCGCGTTCGGGGCCTCGACATCGGCGCGGACGACTATGTCGTCAAGCCGGTGGACCTGCATGAGCTGGCTGCTCGGTTGCGGGCCATCGTTCGACGGGCTCATGGGCAACCGCAAGACCTGCTGCTCGCCCAAGGCATCGAACTCAACCCTGCCGCACGCACCGTCCGCACGGCAGCAGGCGACGTGAGCCTGAACACTCGCGAGTTCGACCTGCTTCACGCCTTGATGCTCAATGCCGGCCGCGTGCTGTCGCGCGAGCAACTGGAACAGCACCTCTACAGCTGGGGGCAAGAGGTCGAGAGCAACGCCATCGAGGTCCACATCCATCACCTGCGCCGCAAACTGGGCCCCGAGGTGATTCAGACCGTACGCGGCGTGGGCTACCGCATCCCCAAGGCCGGAAGCTGAATCCATGGCGCCCCGACAGTCATTGCAACGACGTGTGCTGTGGATGGTGCTGGGCGCCGTCACGGCGGTCTGGCTCGTCACCGCCGTGATCGTGTGGCGAGAGGTACAACACGAGCTCGATGAGCTGCTGGATGGCCACCTGGCCCAAGCGGCCGCACTGCTGGTGGTGCAGCAAAGCGGGGAGTCGATTGAGCACGACTCCACCCCAGATGCGCCCACCCTGCACCGCTATGCACCGAAGGTGGTGTTTCAAGTCTGGCACGAGGGCGTGCTGGTACGGCGTTCGGCCCAAGCCCCCCTCAGCCCCTTGGCGGATCACGACCATGGCTACAGCGCACAGGTGATCGACGGTCAGCGATGGCGCGTGTTTTCAACCCGTGGCGACACCAGCGA
This sequence comes from Aquabacterium sp., assembly GCF_048860245.1. GTDB lineage: Bacteria > Pseudomonadota > Gammaproteobacteria > Burkholderiales > Burkholderiaceae_C > Aquabacterium. Next base: position 42,260 of record NZ_JBLIZW010000115.1, read on the forward strand.
CGTGGTCGTGCACGTGGGTGAAAGCGTCTCGGCCCGCACACACATCCTGACCTCGGCCATGCGCAGCATGCTCACGGCCCTGGGTTTGGCCTTGCCCATGCTCGCCTTGCTGATCTGGTGGGCGGTGCGACGCGGCATGACGCCCCTCGCCGAGCTGGCGCGCACCCTCAAAGGCCGGCATGCCGAAGAGCTGGCGCCGATCGAGTTGGCCCACGCTCCCACCGAAATGACCCCGGCCATCAAGGCCTTGAACGCACTGTTCGTGCGCATCGAAGGCCTGCTCGCCTCAGAACGGCGCTTCACTGCCGACGCCGCCCATGAACTGCGCACGCCCGTGTCGGCCATCCGCACGCAGGCGCAGGTGGCCCTGATGTCCACCACCGACGAACCACGCCAGCATGCGCTGCAGGCCACCATGGCAGGCTGTGACCGTGCGTCCCGTCTGATCGACCAGTTGCTGATGCTGGCACGCCTGGAAGCCGGTGACGCCCCGCCTTTGCAACCCACCGACTGGGTTCGCCTGACACGCACCGTGATCGCAGATCTGGCCGACAAGGCTCTGGACAAAGCCCAAACCATCGAGCTCGACGCACCGGCTCAACGTCAAGCAATGGGCAATGAACCCCTACTGATGGCCCTGATCCGTAACCTGGTCGACAACGCCATTCGCTACTGCCCCGAGCAGGCGCACATCATCGTCCACATTCCGGCTGAGGGCCTCATCCAGCTGACCGTCGATGACAGCGGACCGGGGATGACCGAGGCCGATCTGCGGCGCCTCGGTGAGCGGTTTTTCCGTGCATCGGGCCACGTGGCCTCAGGCAGTGGCCTGGGCTGGTCCATCGCCACACGCATTGCCAAGGTGCACGGCTGCCAACTGCTTGCCCAGCGCTCTGACACATTGAAGGGCCTTCAGGTGGCGGTCGTTGTCCGCTCGGATGCCCCTTCATCTGCGCTGCAATAAAAAAGCAAGCACAGTTTTCTGTTCGCTGTTATAGTGTTTGCGTTTGCTGCCGTTTCGCTTTCCTCCGCAGCACATGACGTCCTGCACGCATTACGTACGCGTTGCACCTTCAGCATCTGACCTGAGCCAGCACTTGGCCTCGTGCGATGCCCTCCCAGGCAAGCTTCGTCTGGTTCATCGCTCCCGCTCAGTCTGAGATCCATCCCTTGCGGTGGTTCGCCGTCAGGCAGGACAAGAATCTTCTCCATTCGTCAGTTCGCATCCGAAACCAACCCGGTCGTGAGGTCGCCTGACTCGCTTATTGGCTGCGCCATCTCGCAGCCCACATCTTTTTGAATCATCTCTCTCCCCAAGCCCAAACGGTGGGTCGCTTTGCGCTGTCCCCCATCACCCGGCAAACCGAAGACGGCCAGTACGCCGCTTCGCTCTCCATTCGCAGTGGCCGCGGCTCAGGCACACACGATCGCGTGTATCGCTTCACCCCGCTGTTTCCCACTGCCCAAGCCGCCGCACGCTTCGCGCTGGATCAAGGCTTGAGCTACCTCCGTCAGCCTGCCTTGCCCGCCTGACGGCGACATCAGGCTGCTCATTGCTTTTCGAACAAGGATTCATCCATGGCCAAAGAAGAACTCATTGAAATGCGTGGACAGGTCGACGAAGTGCTGCCCGACTCCCGCTTCCGCGTCACGCTCGAAAACGGTCACAGCCTGGTGGCGTATACCGGCGGCAAGATGCGCAAGCACCGCATCCGCATCCTGGCGGGTGACAAGGTGTCCCTGGAGCTGTCGCCTTACGACCTGACCAAGGGTCGCATCACCTTCCGTCATCTGGAGCCTCGTGCAAATGGAGCGCCTTCTGCGCCCCCACGCCGTCGCTTCTGAGTCAATCCTGACATTCGGCCTGACGCTGCGGCAGGCCTTCGACTCTCCGCAGCATGTTCTGAAAGGGTCCACAATGGACAACAAGCTTTACGTCGGCAACCTGCCCTACTCGATGCGCGACGATGACCTCCAACAGCAATTCGCTCAATTTGGCAGCGTCAACTCCGCCAAGGTCATGGTTGACCGCGACACAGGCCGCTCCAAGGGCTTCGGCTTTGTGGAGATGGGTTCGCGCGACGAAGCGCAAGCTGCCATCCGCGGCTTGAACGGCCAGTCGTTCGAGAACCGCGCACTGGTGGTGAACGAGGCTCGTCCTCGTGAAGAGCGCCCTGCCGGTGGTTTCGGCGGTGGTCGCGGTGGTTTCGGTGGCGGCGGCCGTCGCTACTGATCCCGATCAATCCAAGTGATGCGATCAGCAGAGCCCGGCTACCAGACCAAACAAACTCAGGTTGCCATACGGGGCACAGACAATCTGCTGATTCGCTCACTGCTGGACAGGCAGCAGTACGCCGACCCTCACGGGGAGGCGACTGCCGCCGGCTTCTCTGAAGCCAACTGGCCGCTGTTTGGCGTCCTCTGGCCATCCGGGCTGCAATTGGCCGCCCACATGGCATCCCGACTGCTCGTCTCTGGCGAGCGCGTCTTGGAAATTGGCTGCGGACTGGCTTTGGCCAGCCTCGTTTGCCACCGTCGTGGCATGGATGTCACGGCTTCTGACGCACACCCTTTGGCGCTGCATTTCCTGATGGACAACGTGGCGCTCAACGAACTCCCGCCCCTCACCTATCGACATGGTGACTGGGCTGCCGAGATCAGCGAACCGGTTCACAACCGCCATCCCGCTGTTCAAGGCCGATTCGATCTCATCATGGGCAGCGACGTGCTGTACGAACGTGATGTGTATGGCCACCTCGCAGGCTTCATCGCGCGACACGCCATGCCCTGCGCCGAAGTGCTGATCGTCGATCCCAATCGGGGCAACCGGTCACCGTTCATCAAGCGCATGTCAGCGCTGGGTTTCTCCCTGACCGAATCAACGCTGGACACCCCTGAAGCCGATGGGCTGCCCTATCGAGGGCGGCTGTTGCGTTTTTTAAGGCCGGCTTCAATGCACGCCTGAATGCAAAAAGCCTCACTCGCCGAGTGAGGCTTTTTCTTGGGTGAAGCTGGTAGGCCCCCCGGGAGTCGAACCCGGCACCAACGGATTATGAGTCCGCTGCTCTAACCAAGCATGAGCTAGAGGCCCTTTGGCTGCGCCCTTCAGGCGCCGCCTGGCATTGTAGAGCCTCCGTTACAGGCTTTTGAACCCTGCGCGTCCCGCGCACCACATCAAGGCTGACTCAGCGCGTTGGACACCAAACGAGACGTGATGTCCACGATCTCGATCATGCGGTCGTAGGCCATGCGGGTGGGGCCAATCACGCCCAGCGTACCGACCACTTGCCCGTTGATCTCGTAAGGGGCCGAGACCACCGACAGCTCTTCAAAGGGCACGATCTGGCTCTCACCACCGATGTAGATGCGCACGCCATCGGCGCGGCTGGACCCATCGAGCAAGCGCATGAGTTGCGTCTTCTGCTCGAACAGATCAAACATGCGACGCAAAGACCCCAGGTCGCTGGAAAAGTCTTCCACGGTCAGCAAGTTGCGCTCACCGGCCAGCACCAGCTGCTCGCTACGCTCGGCTTGCGCCTCGTCGCCAGCCTGCACGGCGGCCTGCATCAGCTGCGCCAAATCACTGCGCAGCTGATCCACCTCCAGCTTCAGGCGGGCCCGCATTTCGTCCAGCGTCAGGCCGGAGTAATGACTGTTGATGAGGTTGCTGGCCTCGATCAACTGGCTCTGCGTGAAATCCTGCGGGGTGAAGATGACGCGGTTTTGCACATCACCATCAGGCGACACCAGAATCACCAGCACCCGCTTGTCGCCCAGACGCAAGAACTCGATGTGGCGAAACACGCTTGCCTTGCGCGGAGAGGTCACCACGCCCACAAACTGCGACAGGCTGGACAGCATGTGCGCCGCATTGGCAATCACCCGTTGCGGCTGATCGGGCTGCAGGTGTTCGCGCGCTTCTTGGGCCAGTTCGCCCAGGCCCTGCGGGCGGGCGGTCAGCATGGTGTCCACAAACAGGCGATAGCCCTTGGGTGTGGGCACACGACCGGCCGAGGTGTGGGGACTGACAATCAGCCCCAGCTCTTCCAGATCGGCCATCACGTTGCGGATGGTGGCCGCAGACAGGTCAAGCCCCGACGCACGCGACAAGGTACGTGAGCCGACCGGTTGCCCGTCGGCGATGTAGCGCTCTACCAGCGCTTTCAGGAGGATCTTGGCACGGTCATCCAGCATGGCTGTTCCATTCTAGATTCACGCAAGGTTCGTGGCGTCCCTTTGTCGGCGGGGATTGACCTAATTTGACACAGTCACTGTGGTGTAATTCGCCGCATGTCCTCCCACTCGACCTGCCGCTTTCGCCACGCTGCCCTGGTTGGTAAATACCAGGCTCGCGGGATCCGCCCCATCCTGGAAGATGTGGCACACATCCTCGCCCGCGCCGGGGTGGATGTCTCTCTGGAGGAAGAAACGGCTCAGAACACGGGGATGACGGAATACCCCGCCTTGTCGATCAAGGAAATCGGCAAGCATTGCGACGTGGCCGTGGTGCTGGGGGGCGACGGGACCATGCTGGCCATCGCCCGCGAGCTGGCGCCGTTTGACATTCCCCTCATCGGGATCAACCAGGGGCGCCTGGGCTTCATCACCGACATCCCGCTCAAGGACATCAACACCATCTTGCCGTTGATGCTCAAGGGGCAGTATGAAGAAGAGTGCCGCGCCATGCTGGAGGGCGCCGTGCTGCGCCCCATCGACGGCGACACCTGCGAAACCATTTACGAAGGCTACGCCATCAATGAAGTGGTGGTGAGCCGGGGCGCCACCGCCAGCATGATCGAGTTGCGCGCCGAGATCGACGGGCAGTTCGTCACCAACTACCGCGCCGACGGTCTGATCGTGTCGTCGCCCACGGGCTCGACGGCCTATGCCATGTCGGCGGGCGGCCCCATCATGCATCCCAGCCTGGGTGGCTGGGTGATGGTGCCCATTGCCTCGCACACGTTGTCGAACCGCCCGCTGGTGGTGTCGGATGACGTGACCATCACGATTGAAATCGTGGCCGGCCGCGACGCCAGCATGAACTTCGACATGCAAAGTCTGGCCAGCCTCTTGCACGGCGATCGCGTGACGATTCGCCGATCGGCCCACAAGGTGCGCTTCCTGCACCCCGAGGGCTGGAACTACTACGCCACCCTGCGCCGCAAGTTGCGCTGGAATGAAGGAGTGAGTTGATCCCATGCTGCGGCGTCTGACCCTGCGTGACTTCGTCATCGTGACGAACCTAGAAGTGGACTTGGGCCGCGGCTTCACGGCTCTGACGGGTGAAACGGGCGCGGGCAAGTCGATCCTGATCGACGCCCTGCAACTGGCGCTCGGCAGCCGTGGCGATGCCGGCGTGGTGCGCGAAGGCGCAGCCCGTGCCGACATCACCGCCGAGTTCGAGCCCACGCCCGAACTGGCCCAACACCTTGCCCCCTGGCTGGAAGAGGCGGGCTTTGACAACCTGGAGCCGGGTGCGCCCTTGCTGCTGCGTCGTGTGGTCGACAGCCAAGGCAAGAGCCGCGCATGGATCAATGGCTCACCGGCCACGGCCACGCAGTTGCGTGAACTGGGCGAACATCTGGTCGACATCCACGGGCAACATGCCTGGCAAAGCCTCACGCGAGCTGAGTCGGTGCGCACCCTGGTGGATGCACAGGCTGGGGTCGACACCGCCGCCTTGCAACAAGCGTGGATCGCCCGCCGTGACGCCGCACGTCGTCTGGAAGAAGCCCGCAGCCGGCAAACCGACCTGGATCGCGAACGCGAGCGCCTGCAATGGCAAATTGGCGAGCTGGACAAGCTCAGTCCGCAGGCCGATGAGTGGGAGGCCCTCAATGCCGAGCACACCCGCCTGAGCCACGGACAAGCCATTCTGGACGCAGCACGACTGGCCCTGGATGCGGTCTCGGAAGCCGATGACAGCGCGGACAGCCTCACCTCCCGCGCCATTGATGCGCTGGAAGAGGTCGCCTCGGTCGAGCCGCATCTGGCCGATGCCCTGCAAGTGCTGCGCGACGCCCAAGCGCAACTGCAGGACGCCGCCCGCAGCCTCAACAGCGCGCTGCACCACACCGAACTGGACCCCGACCGGCTCGCCGAATTGGACAGCCGCATGTCGGCCTGGATGAGTCTGGCGCGTCGCTACCGGCGTCAACCACAAGAGCTGCCCGCATTGCTGCAAGGCTGGCGAGAGGAACTGGCCGAACTGGATGCCGCCAGCGATCTGGATGCGCTGGACCAAGCCGCCCAACGCGCCCACAAGTTCTGGCTGGATACGGCCAAAGCGGTCTCGAAGCAACGCGCGGCCGTCGCCCCCTCCTTGGCCCAAGCCGTGACCGATGCCATGCAGACGCTGGGCATGGGCGGTGGTCGCTTTGAAGTGGCCCTGACACCCCAGGACGAACCCCAGGCCTTCGGGCTGGAGTCGGTGGAGTTTCTGGTGGCTGGCCACGCCGGCAGCACCCCTCGGCCCATTGGCAAGGTGGCGTCAGGCGGCGAGTTGTCGCGACTGGCGCTGGCCATTGCCGTGACCACCTCGCAGCGCAGCGACGAGCGCAGCCAGGTCGGCACCCTCATCTTTGACGAAATTGACTCGGGCGTGGGCGGAGCCGTGGCCGACACGGTGGGGCAGCTCATGCGCCGTCTGGGCCACGATCGTCAGGTCATGGCCGTGACCCATCTGGCGCAAGTGGCAGCGTGTGCCCACCAGCATCTGGTCGTGGCCAAGTCGGTTCAGTCAGGCCAGACCACGAGCGCCATCCGCGCCGTGCGCGACGCCGAGCGGATTCACGAAGTGGCCCGCATGCTGGGCGGTGCCATCACCGACACCAGCCGCGCGCACGCCGAAGCCATGCTGCACCACGCCAGCCAGGATGCCAAGCCGGCCCGCCGCCGAAAGGATGCCACCGCATGAACGCCCTCGACATCGTCTTGCTGACCGGCATTTCTGGCTCCGGGAAGTCGGTGGCCCTCAATGCGCTGGAAGACGCCGGCTACTTCTGCGTCGACAACCTGCCGCCCGAACTGCTGCCCGGCATGATCGAGTTGGAGCGACAACGCCCGCCCGAGCTGCAGCGCCGCGTGGCCGTGTCAGTGGACGTGCGCAGCGTGCATTCGCTGCCGCAACTGATGCCGGTGCTGGATGCCCTCAAGCAAGGCGGCCACAAGGTGCGCTCGGTGTTTCTGGATGCCAGCACCGATGCGCTGGTACGCCGCTTCTCTGAAACGCGGCGCCCTCACCCCTTGTCTACACGTCAACCGGCCGCCACCGCCGAGGGGGAAACCTCCGGCGACCAGGCTTTGGTAGATGCCATCAATCAAGAGCGCGAACTGCTGGAGCCGCTGCGCGAGTTGTCGACGGTCATCGACACCACCCTGCTGCGCCCCGCGCAACTGCGGATGTGGGTGCGCAACATCGTGCAGGCGGCGCCGGCTCGCCTCACACTGGTATTCGAGTCGTTTGCGTTCAAGCACGGTGTCCCCATGGACGCCGACTTCGTGTTCGATGTGCGGATGCTGCCCAACCCCTTCTACCTGAAGGAGCTCAAGCCGCTGACCGGCCGTGATCAGCCTGTCATCGACTATCTGGACGCGCAGCCCGAGTCCGCTGAACTGTTGTCGCAGATCGAGGCCTTCTTGCTGCGCTGGCTGCCCGCCCTGGAGGGCGATCAGCGCAGTTACGTCACCGTGGCGCTGGGCTGCACGGGCGGCCAACACCGGTCGGTGTATTGCGTGGAGCAACTTTTCAAGCGCTTTGCCCCACGCGGGGTCGTCCTGGCCCGTCACCGGGAACAGGACGCCCGCTGACCCAAGCGGCGGATCAGCCTTGAGCCAGGGCCTGTTGCAGGGCCTGCTTGAGTTGCTGACCGATCTCGGGCTTGTCAGAGAACGGATCGGTGGGGTTGCGTCCCTGCACCACGTCTTCAAGACGGGTCTGCACCATGGCCAGCGCCTGTGGATGGGTGTAGATGTAGAACTTGCCGGCTTCGATGCCGTCGTACACCAGCTCTGCCGTATCGGCTGCGGTCACCTTGCCGGACGTCACAGCCTTCGAGCTCATGGCGTGCGCAATCATCTGGCTGGCCGTGGGCTTGGCATCGCTGCGCAGCTCGGCAGGACGGTTGCGGTAAGACTGGTGGATGCCGGTGGGCACGAAGTACGGGCACAGCACCGAAGCATGCACCTGGTCGCTCACCAGCGCCAAGTCCTGGTACAGGGTTTCAGACAGGCTCACCACCGCGTGCTTGCTGACGTTGTAGGCACCCAGATTAGGCGAGTTCAGCAGGCCAGCCATCGAGGCCACGTTCACGATGTGACCTTGGTAGGAAGGGTCCTTGCGCGCTGCAGCGAGCATCATCGGCGTGAAGATGCGCACGCCGTGGATGACACCAAACAGGTTCACACCCAGCACCCATTCCCAGTCACGCTGAGAGGCTTCCCAGATCAGGCCACCGTGGGCCACACCGGCGTTGTTGACCACGATGTGGGGGGCGCCGAAGCGCTCTTTGCACAGGTCTGCCAGCGCTTGCACGTCTTCCGCACGTGACACGTCACCGCGCAAGGCGGCCACCTTGGCGCCCGCTGCGGTCAGCTCGGCCACGGCAGCGTCCAGCGCGTCTTGCTGAACATCGGTCAGCACGAGGTTCAAGCCCTTCTTGGCCCCCAGGCGAGCGAGTTCGAGGCCAAAGCCGCTACCGGCACCGGTGATGACGGCCGTTTGGCCGGGTTGCAGATTCAAAGACATGTCAATTTCCTCTCCAATAAACGATGTGCCTCAGCGTCACACCCAGAACATCAATCGGAACCGGGGCCGCTCAGCGGCGAGCCCCCTTGTGCCAGCGCTTGTCGGCCTGTGACCGGCATCGCTCGCATGTACTTGAACGAGGCGGTCGCGTGGGCACACAACTGCCCTTTCTCGTCCACCACCTTGGCCTCACAAAACGCCATCGAGGCCGTGCTGTGCATCACCTGGCCCGTGGCGCGCAACAGGCCTTGACCAGGGCGCATGAAGGTCGTCTTCATCTCGATGGTCACAATGCCCAAGGCCTGCCCCAACGCCTCCGGCCGTAAGCTGCGCGCCGCATGCGCCATGGCGACGTCCAGCACGGTCATGACGATGCCGCCATGTGCCACGCCAAAGGCATTCGCATGTGCGGGCCCCAGTACCAGCGTGATCTCGGCCACCCCGCCCTCACAACGCTGGAGTTCACACCCCAGCTGCTCGACAAACGGGCTGACGATGGGAAACGGAATGGCCATGATCGTGTGCGGCCTCAGCCACCCGTGACGGCGCTCAAGCCACCATCCACGGCCAGCACCTGACCGGTGATGTGCTTGCCCGCCTCCGAGGCGAACAACAAGGTGGCGCCTTTGAGGTCTTCGTCATCGCCCAGACGCAACAAGGGCGCTTGCGCCGCCATCTTGTCTTCGCCCACGGCCGCAATGGTTCCTGCCGTCATCTTGCTGGGGAAGAAGCCTGGCGCAATGGCATTGACACGGATACCCAGGTGCCCCCACTCGGCGGCCAAGGCTCGGGTGAAATTGATCACCGCGCCCTTGCTGGTGTTGTAGGCGATGGTTTGCATGAACGGAGGATTACCGCCCAAGCCCGCAATCGACGACACGTTGATGATGCGCCCTTGCTTGCGGGGAATCATGCTGGCCTTGGCCACCGCTTGCGACAGCAGGAAATAGCCACGGATATTGAGATCCATGACCTTGTCCCACGCTTCGAGCGGATAGTCCTGCGCAGGCGCGCCCCAGGTGGCCCCCGCGTTGTTCACGAGGATGTCGATGTCGCCCACGCGCTCCAGCGTTTCTTGAACCAGGCGCTGGATGTCATCGGGCTTGCCCGCGTCTGCGGCAATCCAGCGGGCATCAATGCCTCGATCTTGCAGCGCCATCACCGCTTCTTCCAGGTCGGCGGCTTTGCGCGAACTGATGACCACCTTGGCCCCGGCCTCGCCCAGGGCCTGTGCCATTTGCAGGCCCAGACCGCGTGAACCACCCGTGATCAGTGCAGTCTTGCCCTGCAGGTCAAACAGTTGTTGAACCGTGCGAATCTCGGTCATGCTCTTGCGCCCTATCAGCAGAAGTAGTCCAGCACATGGCGGCTGGACGCCATCTCGCGGATCTGCGCCACCACCGTCTGGTGGTGCGGATGAGGCTGGTATGCATCCAGCGACGCCTTGTCCACAAAGGTGGACACCAGCACCACGTCGGCATTGGCTTCCAGCCCCTCGGTGCGAATGCCCACCTCGAATTCATGCATGCCCGCCACCAGGTCTTTGCAGCTGTCCAGCAAGGCTTTGACCTTGGGCGCGTTGGCCGGGTCCTTGAGCGAGAACATCACGATGTGTTTGATCATGTCAGCGGCCTTTCTGCCTCAGAACCAGTCGGCTTCCACGCGTGCACAGGTCAGATCCCGGCGCGACACCACGGCCAGCCAGGCGTCGATCTTGGGCAATTCATAGCCAAAGAAATAGTCTGCAGCAGCCAGCTTGCCCTTGAGGAAACCGTCGCCCAGCGGGCTCTTGTCCCACTGACCTTCGGCTTGGGCCGCCTTGGCGGCCAGCGCCAGCTCCAGCCAGATCCACGCCAGCACGGTGTGGCCAAAGGCTTGCAAGTACAAGGTGGCATTCGCCAGCGCCTCTTCAGGCTGTGCGGTGCTCCAGGCCGCCTTGGTGGTGGCGCCCACCTTTTGCAGGGCACCCGCCAAAGCGTTGGCATGCAGGGCCAGCCCTTCGACCTGACCCGCATTTTGAATGGTTTCGCTGATGCGCTCGGCCAGCACCGCCAAAGCCTTGCCGCCATTCATGATGACCTTGCGCCCCAGCAAGTCCATGCCCTGGATGCCGTGGGTGCCTTCGTGGATCATGTTGAGGCGGTTGTCGCGCCAGTATTGCTCCACGGGGAAGTCGCGGGTGTAGCCCGCACCACCCAGCACCTGGATGGCTTGGCTATTGGCTTCCAACGCCCATTCGCTGGGCCAGCTCTTGGCGATTGGCGTCAGCAGCTCCAGCAGCAGGCGTGCCTTCTCGGCTTCTGCCTCGGAGCCGGTTTGTTCATCATCGACCAACTGGGCGCACAGCATGGCCAGCGCCAAGCCGCCTTCGGCCACGGTCTTTTGCATCATCAGCATGCGCTTGACATCGGTGTGCTGAATGATCGGAATCTGGGGGCTGCCGGCATCCTTGCCTGCGGCGGTCATGGGGCGACCTTGCGGCCGGTCCTTGGCATACGCCAGCGAGGCTTCGAAGCCGGCATAGCCCAGCATCGTCGCGCCCAGACCCACACCAATGCGGGCCTCGTTCATCAGCGTGAACATGCACTTGAGGCCCTCACCGGGCTTGCCGATCAGGTAGCCCACCGCCCCGGCTTGACCATGCACAGGGAACTTGCCTTCGCCAAAGTTCAGCAGGGTGTTGACAGTGCCGCGGTAACCACACTTGTGATTGAGCCCAGCCAGCGACACATCGTTGCGCTGGTCGGTAATGGTGCCATCGGCCTCAACGAGCTTGCGCGGCACGATGAACAGCGAGATGCCCTTCACGCCGGGGATGGTCTTGCCATCCTCACCGGGAATCTTGGCCAGCACCAGGTGGACGATGTTGTCGCCCATTTCATGCTCACCGCCCGAGATCCACATCTTGTTGCCCTTGAGGCGGAAGCGCGGTCCCAGAGGATCCTGTTGCCACGGCAGTGCGCCATGCGCCTCACTCGCGGTGTCCGGCACTGCTTTGGTCGCGATGTCTGACAAGCTGGAGCCCGCTTGGGGCTCGCTCAGGCACATGGTGCCAAAGGTGCGCCCTTCAAAGCTGGGCTTGGCAAACACGTCGATCTGTTTGGGTGTGCCGTGCGCCAGGATGGTGTTGGCGTTGCCGCGCGTCAGCATGGGGTAGCCCGCCAACGACACGCTGGCCTTGAAGAAGAAGCTCATGGCGGCCATCTCGACCACCGTGGGCAACTGCATGCCCCCCACTTCCGCATCTTGGGCCCCGGCAATCAGCCCGGAATCGATGAAAGCTTGCAGCGCCTTGGGGGTTTCGGCCGGCAGGTGCACACGCTCACCGTCGAATTCGGGCTCCTGCACATCGGTCAGGCGATTGAACGGTGCAAATTGCTCAGCAGCAATCTTCTCGCCCAGGTCCAGCACCGCATCGAAGGTTTCGCGGCTGTGCTCGGCATGGCGTGGGCGTTGGCACAAGGCGTCGGCCTTCAACCAGTCGTAGAGCAAAAAATCCAGGGTGGCGCGTTGAGTCATGTTTCAGCAAGGCGGCACTGCCGCAGCAACTTTCAAGGCAAAAAGAAGCCCAGCCAGGCAATGGGCCAGACTGGGCTTGTTCGCGGGTGATCAAACGATCACGGTCATCTCGGCATCAGTTGAAGGTCTTGCCTTCAGCTGCCAGCTTGACCAGCAACGGTGCAGGCGTCCAGAAGGCCTGATCGTCGTGGGGGTTGGCCGCGAAATGCTTCATCTTCTCGACCACCTTGGGCAACCCCATCAGGTCGGCGTACAGCATCGGACCACCCCATGCCAGAGGGAAGCCATAGCCGGTCAGGTAGACCATGTCGATGTCGGAAGCCTTGTTGGCAATGCCTTCTTCCAGGATCAAGGCACCTTCGTTGACCATGGCCAGCACCAGGCGGTCCACGATCTCTTCATCGCTGATGGCGCGGGCGGTGATGCCTTGGTCGGCACGCACCTTGTCGATGGCAGCTTGCACTTCGGCAGACGGCACGGGCTCACGCTTGCCGGCTTCGTAGTCGTACCAGCCCTTGCCCACCTTCTGGCCGTAACGGCCCAGTTCGCACACGGCGTCGCCCACCTTGCTGTAGACCACATCGGGCTTTTCGATGGAGCGACGTTGACGGATGGCGTAGCCAATGTCGTTGCCGGCCAGATCGCCCACGCGGAAGGGGCCCATGGCAAAGCCGAAGGCCTCGGCAGCCTTGTCCACTTGCTGAACGGAGGCACCTTCTTGCACCAGGAAGAAGGCCTGACGGGTGTATTGCTCGAACATGCGGTTGCCGATGAAGCCATCGCAAACGCCCGACACCACGGCCACCTTCTTGATCTTCTTGGCCACTTGCATCACGGTGGCCATCACATCCTTGGCGGTGTGCTTGCTGCGCACCACTTCCAGCAGGCGCATCACGTTGGCAGGGCTGAAGAAGTGCAGCCCCACCACGTCGCCGGGACGCGAGGTCACTTCGGCGATCTTGTCCACGTCCAGCGTCGAGGTATTGGAAGCCAGGATGGCGCCCTGCTTCATCACGGCATCCAGCTTGGCAAACACTTCCGACTTGACGCCCATGTTTTCAAACACGGCCTCAATCACCATGTCGGCCTGGGCAATGTCGTCGTAGCTCAGCGAAGTCTTGAGCAGGCTCATGCGCTGCTCGTACTTCTCTTGCGCCAGCTTGCCCTTGGCCACCTGGGCTTCGTAATTCTTGCGGATGATGCCGACGCCACGGTCAATGGCCTCTTGCTTCATTTCCAGCAAAGTCACAGGAATGCCGGCATTGAGGAAGCACATGGTGATGCCGCCGCCCATGGTGCCAGCACCAATGACCGCCACGCTCTTGACGTCGCGCACCGGCGTGTTGTCAGGCACATCGGGGATCTTGCTGGCAGCGCGCTCACCAAAGAAGGCGTGCTGCATGGCCTTGGCCTGCGGGCCGACCATGATGACCTTGAAGATGTCGAGCTCTTTCTGGATGCCCACATCGATGTCAGGCGTCTGGGCGGCGATTTCCACCGCGTCAATGCAACGCTGGGGCGAGACCAGACCACGGCGGGCCTTGGCCATGTCGGCACGGGCCTTGTTGAACAACTCGGCATCCGCCACAGCGGGCACCGGCAGGTGACGCACCAAAGGCATGGGGCGCACATCGGCCACTTCCAAGGCGAAGGCCTTGGCACCCGCCAGCAAATCGCCGTCGATCATCTTGGCGATCAGTTGTTGGCCCGGCACCTTGGCGAGCTTGTCGCTCGGCACGGACATGCCGGTCGTCACCATTTGCAGACACAGCTCAACCGGCAGCACGCGCGGCAGACGTTGCGTGCCACCGCCACCGGGGATCAAACCAATGTTCACTTCGGGCAAAGCCACTTGCACGCCCGACGCCATCACGCGGTAGTGACAGCCGAGCGCCAGTTCCAGGCCACCGCCCATCACCACGCCATGCACCGCAGCGATCACGGGCTTGCTGCTCTTTTCGATGGTTTCGATGGTCAGGTGCAGACCCGGGGTGGCGAACGCTGCGGGGGTGCCGAACTCACGAATGTCCGCGCCGCCACAGAACACCTTGCCCGAACCGATGATGACGATGGCTTTGACGCTGTCGTCGGCATTGGCCTGGTTCACGCCGTCCACGATGCCAGCGCGGGTACTCAGACCCAGGCCATTGACGGGGGGATTGGTCAGGGAGATGACGGCCACGCCGTCAGCCACTTGATAGGAGGTGCTCATAAGCGGTCTCGATACAACGGTCACAGGGAATTCCGGTGCGCGGCCTTTGTGGAGCCCCGCCCAGAAAGCGCTTGCCTTGCCTGAATTTCAATTCTGACAAGAAGTCTTGTAAGAATAGCCGAGATTGTCACAAAGTGCATCGTCGCGTCAATAGGACGTGCGCCAAAAGTGAAAAAGGGCACCCTCTGGTGCCCTTTCCTTGTCCACGCATCAAGCTGTTGGCAGCTTGTGGTCCTTGAACATTTCGCGCAACTTCAGCTTGTAGAGCTTGCCGGTGGCGGTGTGCGGCAACTCGTCCACAAACACCACGTCGTCCGGCGTCTGCCAGGTCGGAATCTTGCCCTTGTAGAAGGCCAGCAACTCCTCGCGGGTCACCTCGGCGCCGGGCTTCTTCACCACCACCATCATCGGCCGCTCATCCCACTTCGGATGGTGGGCCGCAATGGCCGCCGCTTCGTGCACGGCGGGGTGGGCCATCAGCACGTTTTCCAGTTCGATGGAGCTGATCCACTCGCCACCGGACTTGATCACGTCCTTCGAACGGTCGGTGATCTGCATGTAGCCATCGGCATCGATGGTGGCCACATCCCCGGTCGGGAACCAACCGTCGTGCAGCGGCGACTTGTCGATGTTGAAGTAGTTGCTGATCACCCAGTGACCTCGCACCTCCAGATCACCCGTGGCCACACCGTTCCAGGGTTGCGGGTTGCCCTCGCCATCCACGATGCGCATGTCGATGCCAAACACCGACTTGCCTTGCTTTTCGAGGATCTTCTGCTTCTCTTCGGCCGGCAGGTGCGAGTGCTTGCTCTTGAGGCGTCCCAGCGTCCCGATGGGCGACAACTCGGTCATGCCCCAGGCGTGCACCACTTCCACGCCGTAGTCGTTCTCGAAGGTGCGGATCATGGAGGGCGGGCAGGCCGAGCCACCAATCACCGTCGTCTTGAAGGTGCTGAACTTCAAGCCGTTGGCCTTGACGTGGTTGAGCAGACCCAGCCAGATGGTGGGCACGCCCGCACTCATGGTGACCTTCTCGCTCTCGAACAGTTCGTACAACGAGGCGCCATCCAGATGGTGTCCTGGCATCACCAGCTTGCAACCCACCAGCGCGGTCGAGTAAGGAATGCCCCAGGCATTGACGTGGAACATGGGCACCACCGGCAGGATCACATCGGTCGCCTTGATGCACATGGCATCTGGCAGCGCCGATGCAAACGCGTGCAGCACGCTGGAGCGATGGGAGTAGACCGCGCCCTTGGGGTTGCCCGTCGTACCCGAGGTGTAGCAAATGCTGGCGGCCGTGTTTTCATCGAAAGTCGGCCAGTCGTATTGGCCGTTCTCGGCTTCCACCAACTCTTCGTAGCAATGCAGATGCGGCAGCGAGTGGTCGCGCGGCATGTCATCGCGGCCGCACATCAGCACCACGTGCTTCACGCAAGGCAGGTTCGGAACCAGCTTCTCCACCAAGGGGAAGATGTTCAGGTCCACAAAAATGACCTTGTCCTGTGCATCGTTGATGATCCAGGCCACCTGCTGCGGGAACAGGCGTGGGTTGATGGTGTGGCACACCAGGCCCGAGCCCGAGACACCGTAATAAATCTCCAGGTGGCGGTAGCCGTTCCAGGCCAGGGTGCCGACGCGATCGCCCGGCTCACACCCCAAACGTGCCAAGGCTTGCGCCAACTTGCGCGAACGCAGCTCGACTTCACCCCACGTCGTGCGGTGGATGTCGCCTTCCACACGCTTGGACACGATCTCGGTATCCCCGTTGTGACGCGCTGCGTGTGTCAGCAGCGACGAAATCAACAAGGGCATTTGCATCATCTGGCCCATCAGGCTCATAACAACCTCCGGCAATCACGCTCGACATTGATCCGAGGTCCCTTTCAGGGGGCGCCTCTTTTGACAATTCATCTTTTCAGATGAATTGTCAATCATAGGTCGATTTGCGTCAAACAGATATCGCAACCAACTCAGTAATGACCCTGATATATCTGACAACACATCAAATCAAATACAGTCCGGAAATCCGAGCAAGCCTACGCGTGCAGGGTGCATTTCCGACACGTGATTGACCCATGACACCCGGGACCGCTACATTACTGACCGACGAGTCAGTTATTTCGGATCCCCTTGACCCCGGCCACGCCCCCCTCCTCGCAGCCCAAAAGCCACCAACGACGCAAGGCCGAGCGCCCGCAAGAGTTGCTGGAGGCGGCACTGCACCTGTTCATCCACAAAGGGTTGGCCGCCACCCGCATGGAAGATGTCGCCAAGGATGCCGGGGTCTCGAAAGGCACGCTCTATCTGTATTACCCCAGCAAGGACGACTTGTTCAAGGCGGTGGTGCAGGCCTACCTGAGCGAGGTGATCGTGGAAGGCAGCAGCCTGTTCGACCTGCACGAAGGCTCCACCTCCGAATTGCTGTACCGCCTGGCCCAGACGTGGTGGACCCGGGTCGGCTCCGCCAAAGCCTCGGGTCTGATCGTATTGATCATGAGTGAGATCACCGCTTACCCTGATCTCGCCCAGTTCTATTTGAACGAGGTGGTGGCGCCCACGCACTTCCTGCTGCGTCGCGTGATCGAGCGCGGCATCGAGCGTGGCGAGTTTCGTGCACTCGACGTGACCTCGGTGGTGCATGCGCTGATCTCGCCCATTCAGTTTCTGATCACCTACCGCCAGTGCACCTCGGTGTGTGCGGTCAACCCCGTGCCCCTGGACCCGGAACAATTCATCGCCACGCAGATCGAACTGCTCCTTCGCGGTCTGGAAAGCCGCCCCCACCCTGTCGACGGAACAACATGAAGCTGTCTCGCAAATGGTTGGCTCTGGCCCTTGGTGTCCTCGTGCTCGCAGGCGGCATTGGCCGGGCCATTCATGCGCGCAAGGCACAGCAAGCTGAACTGGCCCAAAGCACCGCCTCCGCGCAAAGCCTGGGCGTGCAGCTCACCGAACGCGACCTCTACACCGTGGCATCCCAGCCCTTGACGGTGGTGCTGCCCGTGTCCGGCAACGTGGTGGCCCAGCGCACGGCCATGGTCAAAGCCAAAGTGGCGGCCGAATTGCTGAGCCTGTCGGTTCGCGAAGGTGACACGGTCGCCCCGGGCCAAGTGCTGGGCCAGCTCGATCCGCAAGAATTCACCCTGCGCCAGCAGCAAGCCCGCCAGCAGGCCGCGTCCGCCCGCGCCATCTGGCAAAACGCCGAACAAACCCTGCGCAACAACCAGGCCCTGGTCCAGCAAGGCTTCATTTCCAAGCAAGCGCTCGATGGCTCGCAAGCCAATGCCTCGTCCAGCCTGGCCAATCTGGAAGCCGCACAAGCGGCCGCCGACTTGGCCGACAAAACCCTGCGTGACACCCGCATCGTCGCGCCCATCGGCGGCCAGATCGCGCAGCGCCTGGCGCAAGCCGGTGAGCGGGTGCCTGTCGAGGGGCGCATCGTCGAAATCGTTGACCTCAACACCCTGGAGTGGCAGGTCGCCGTCAATCCGCAGGATCTGACCCAGGTGCAAGTCGGCAGCCAGGGTGCCCTGCGCATCGACGGCGTGAACGAGGCCATCCCAGCCAAGGTCGTGCGCATCAACCCCAGCGCGGCTGCGGACACCCGTGCCGTGATGGTCTACCTGAGCCTGCCCAAGCACCCTGCTTTGCGCCATGGTTTGTTTGCCCAAGGGCAGATCACGCTGGCCCAGCGGCAGGCCCTGGCCATTCCACCCAGCGCCATCACCCGCGAGGGTGGACACGATCAGGTCCTGCAAGTGCGTGGTCAGCAGGTGACCCGCGTGAACGTCCGTCTGGGCGCCCGTGCGCAAGCCACCGCTGCCCCCGATCAGATGTGGGTGGAAGTGCTGGACGGCATCCAGCCCGGCGACCGCATTCTGGTCAATGCCGCAGGCACTGTGCGCGAAGGTGCATCGGTGCAAGTCAGCGCAGCGTCGGCTGCGGCCTCACGCTGACCCCCACGAAGGACATCGCACCATGTGGTTCACCCGCCTGTCGATTGGCAACCCGGTCATGGCCACCATGATGATGATGGCCTTGGTCGTGCTGGGCTTGTTTTCGTTCCAGCGACTCAAGGTGGACCAGTTCCCGGACATCGAGTTTCCGACGCTGGTGGTGCAGATCGCCTACCCGGGCGCCTCGCCCGAGATCGTGGAAACCGAGGTCACCCGCAAGGTTGAAGAAGCTGTCAACACGGTGGCCGGCATCAACCAGTTGTACTCGCGCTCTTACGAGGGCAGCTCGGTCGTCATCGTGCAGTTCAACCTGAACATGGACGCCCGCCGCGCCGCCGAAGACGTGCGCGAAAAGCTCTCGGCCTTGCGCCCCTTGCTGCGCGATGAGGTCGAAGACCCGCGCGTGCTGCGCTTCGACCCCGCCAACCGCCCCATTTTTTCGCTGGCCCTCAGCTCCCCCGACCGCAGTCAAAGCGATCAGGCCCTGACCACTTACGCCGACCAGATCCTGCGCAAGCGACTGGAAAACGTGCCCGGCGTGGGCAGTGTCAGCCTGGTGGGCGGGCTCAAGCGGCAGATCAACATCTACCTCAAGCCCGAGGCGCTCGATGCCCTGGGCCTGCGCGCCGAGCAAATTGCAGCCATCGTCCGCCAGGAAAATCAGGACCAGCCGGCCGGCAGCGTGCGCACCCTGCAGCAAGACCGCGTGGTGCAGATCGACGCACGGCTGCGCTCGGTCGAAGACTTCAAGCGTGTGATCGTGGCCCACCGCCATGACCAGCCCATCTACCTCTCCCAAGTCGCCGACGTGATCGATGGCCCGCAGGAACTCGAAAGCCTGGCCCTGCTGGACGGCCATCGCACCCTCGCCCTCGACATCCTCAAGTCCCAAGGCGAAAACACGCTGGATGTGGCCCGGGGACTGACCGAGGTCGTCGAAGCCGTCCGCCACGAACTGCCGCCCGGCATGAAGCTCGACATCGTGCGCGACAACAGCCGTCAGATCAGCGTGGGCGTCGACAACGTGCGCCACACCCTGATCGAAGGCGCCGTGCTCACGGTGTTGATCGTGTTCCTGTTCCTGAACTCCTGGCGCTCCACCGTCATCACCGGCCTCACGCTGCCGATCTCCATCATCGGCACCTTCCTGTTCATGCAGTGGTTTGGCTTCTCCATCAACATGGTCACGCTGATGGCGCTCAGCCTGTGCGTGGGCCTGCTGATCGACGATGCCATCGTGGTCCGCGAAAACATCGTGCGCCACGTGCAGATGGGCAAGCCGGCCATGCAGGCCTCACTCGACGGCACACAAGAAATCGGGCTGGCCGTGCTGGCCACCACCCTGTCCATCGTGGCCGTGTTCCTGCCGATTGGCTTCATGGGCGGCATCATCGGCAAGTTCTTCCATGAGTTCGGCGTCACCATCGTGGCTGCCGTGCTCATTTCCATGTTCGTCAGCTTCACGCTCGACCCCATGCTGTCGAGCATCTGGCACGACCCCGCCATCCACCAGCATGGCGCCGTCGTGCAAGCCCAAGACTGGTACGACCGCAGCATTGGCCGTGTCACCGGAGCCGTGGATCGCTGGTCCGAATCCCTCAGCGTGGGCTACCAGCGCCTGCTGGCCAGCGCCCTTGACCACCCCTGGTGGACCCTGCTGATTGCGGGCGGCAGCCTGGTCGGCAGCGTCATGCTCATCCCCTTGATGGGCACCGAGTTCGTGCCCAAGGCCGACTACTCGGAAACCTTCGTCAACTTTTACACCCCGGCCGGCACCTCGCTGGAAGCCACCGAAGCCCGCACCCGCGAGGTCGACGCCCTCATCCGCAAGATGCCCGAGGTGGCCTACACCCTGTCGACCCTCAACACCGGCGCTGCGCTGGGCCGCAACCAGGTGTCGATGTACATCCGCCTGACCGACCGCCACCTGCGCCAGCGCAACGTCGACCAGCTGTCGGCCCCCTTGCGTGAGGCCCTGTCACAACTGCCCGGGGTCACCGTGACACACGTTGGCCTGCTCGACTCGGTGGCCGGACTCAAGCCCATTCAGCTCTCCATTCAAGGCAACTCGCTGGCCGCCTTGGACCGGCTCAGCCAGGACGTGCTCGCCAAGCTGCGCCACATTCCTGGACTGGTCGACCTGGACAGCAGCCTCAAGCCCAACAAGCCGACGCTCGACATCCGCGTTCGCCGCGATGCCGCCGCCGACCTGGGCCTGAGTGTGGACGCGATCAGCAAAGCCCTGAACGTGCTGGTGGAAGGCAAAGTCGTGGGCAGTTGGCGCGCCGAAGACGAGCAAAACTACGACATCCGTGTGTCCCTGCATCCCGACGCCCGCCGCACCGCCGACGACCTGCGCAACCTGCCCCTGGTCATTGGCAACGATGCCCAAGGCACACCCCGCATCGTGCGGCTCAAGCAGGTGGCCGATGTGATCGAGGGACTCGGCCCCACGCAGATCAACCGTCGCGACCTCAACCGCGAAATCGAAATCACCGCCAACTTCACTGGCCGGTCGATGGGTGAAGTCTCGGCCGACATCCGCAGGGTGCTGGACGCCACGCCCTGGCCCAGCGGCTACCAGTACCGCTTTGGCGGCTCCACCAAAGACATGCAGGAATCCTTCGCCTATGCGCTGTCGGCGCTGGGCCTGGCCATCGTCTTCATCTACATGATCCTGGCCTCGCAGTTTCGCAGCTTCCTGCAGCCCATCGCGCTGATGAGCTCTCTCCCCCTGACGCTGATCGGCGTGGTGGTCACCCTGCTGGTCTTTGGCTCCACGCTCAACATGTTCTCCATCATCGGGATCATCATGCTGATGGGCCTGGTCACCAAAAATGCCATTTTGCTGGTGGACTTTGCCAACCGGGCCCGCAACGGTGACAGCGGCGAGGGCCACCTCACCGAACCCCTGCCCCGCCGCGAAGCCCTCTTGCTGGCCGCTCGCGTACGTCTGCGCCCCATTCTCATGACCACGCTGGCCATGGTGTTCGGCATGGTGCCGCTGGCCTTTGCCATGTCGGAAGGGGCCGAGCAGCGTGCCCCCATGGGTCAAGCCGTGATTGGCGGCGTGCTGGCCTCGTCACTGCTGACTTTGGTGGTCGTGCCGGTCCTCTACAGCTTCCTGGATGACTTCACGGAGTGGGCCAAAAACCGACGTTCGCACACTTCCTTGACCCAAGGTGCCCCCAAGAGCGGCGGTGTTTCTTAAAATCTCCGCTTTATCCGGATCCCACCTCGTTTTGCCAAGGATGCCCAGCATGAACCTCGAACAAGCCCGCTTCAACATGATCGAGCAGCAAATCCGCCCCTGGGATGTGCTGGACACCTCGATTCTTTCTCTGCTGGCTGCCGTCAAGCGTGAAGACTTCGTGCCCGCCGAGCACCGCGGCCAGGCCCTCATGGATCTGGAAATCCCCCTGGGCGGCGGCCGCAGCCTGCCTGCCCCACGCGTGGAAGCCCGCCTGGTCCAGGACCTGAACCTGAGCAAAACCGACAATGTGCTGCACATTGGTGCCGTCACCGGTTACGTCACGGCCTTGATCGCCCACAAGGCCCAGCGCGTCGTCGGCCTGGACGCCAGCGCCGAACTGGTCGCTGCCGCACGCGCCAACCTGCGCAAGGCCGGCATCAGCAACGCCGAAGTGCAACAGCACGACGGCACCCAAGGTTTTGCGGGCAAGGCCCCCTACGACGCCATCTTGCTGACCGGCTCGGTCGCCAAAGTGCCACAAGAACTGCTCGACCAACTGAAGGTCGGTGGCCGCCTGCTGGCCGTGGTGGGCAATGAGCCCGTCATGCAAGCCGTGCTGTACACCCGCGTGGCCGCCAACCAGTTCAGCAGCCAAAACCTGTTCGACACCGTGTTGCCCCGCCTGCCCGGCTTCGCCGAAGGCACCCGCTTCACGTTCTGATTCCCGACGTTTCACCCACAGGACCCCATGATGCCCTTGCACACCACCTCCTCTGCACAGGCCTGCGCTGCCAGCACTCCCAGCCGCTGGACTCCACTCGCCCGCGCAGCCACGTTGGTGATCCTGAGCGCCATGGGGACACAGGCCGCCCAAGCCGAAAACCTGATGGACCTGTACCAGGCCGCTCGTCAATACGATGCGGCCTACCTGTCAGCCAAGGCGCAGGCCGAGTCGGTCGAGTTCCAGGCCGCCCAAGCCCACGCCCTGCTGCGTCCGTCGGTCAACCTGCAAGCCTCCGTCACCCGCAACCGCCTCGATTCGTCCATTCCTGCAACGACCTCCCCGCTGCTGGGCACCGTCAACTACGACACACTGTCCACCGTGGGCAAAGTCGGCATTGCGGCACGCCAGCCTCTGCTGAATCTGAGCAACTCTGCCAAGGTAGACCAGGCCGAGCAGGCGCTGGAAGTGGCGCAGGCCGACCTGAAGCAGGCTGAAGACGACTTGGCCGTTCGCGTGGCACAGGCCTACTTCGATGTCTTGTCGGCGCAAGATGTGCTGAACACAGCTCAGGCCAACAAGAAGGCCCTGGCCGAACAACTGGCCGCCGCCAAGCGCAGCTTTGATGTGGGCAACGCCACCATCACCGACACGCGCGAAGCCCAAGCCCGCCATGACCTCGCCACCGCGCAGGAAATTGCCGCGACCAACGATCTGCGCGTCAAGCGCATCGCGCTGGATCAACTCGTGGGTCGCACCGACGTCAAACCCAATCCGCTGCGCACCCCGGTCACCCTCGACACCCTGGCCCCCGGCCAAATGGACGACTGGGTCAACCAGTCGGTGAACGCCCCCTTGGTGCGCAAAGCCGAAATCGGCTTGAAGGTTGCGCAGCTGGAAGTCGACAAAGCGCGTGCCAACCACCTGCCTACGCTCGACGCCGTCGCCAGTGCAGGCCGCACCCAGGTCGACAGCAACAACAGCTACACCAAGAGCTCCAGCGCGCCCGGCAACGCCGGCTCCATTGGTCTGGAGTTGAACGTCCCGCTCTACGCTGGCAACGCCATCCAAAACAAGGTGCGCGAAGCCCTGCGTCTGCAAGAAAAATCGGGCAACGACCTCGACAACGCACGCCGCAGCATGTCCCTGGCCACCCGTCAGGCCTTCTCGGGCCTGCAGTCCGGCCTGGCACAAGTCAAAGCTTATGAAGCGGCAGAGGCCTCGGCCAAGCTGGCTTTGGAGGCCACCCAACTGGGCTACAAGGTGGGTGTGCGCATCAACAAGGATGTGCTGGATGCCCAAACCATGCTGGCATCCACCCAGAAAGACCTCTTCAAGGCTCGTTACGACGTCATCATGGCCTCGTTGAAGTTGCGCCAAGCCAGCGGCACATTGAAGGCCGACGACCTGGTTGAACTCAACAAACTGGTTGCCCAGTAAACAGGCTCACGCCCGCTTGCCGGGCACCATGTCCAGCACCAGTTGCTGCAACCTGACCACGTCCAACGGCTTGGTCAGGTAGTCCGCAAAGCCTGCCGCACGACCACGCTCCAAATCCTTGGGCATGGCATTGGCACTGACAGCCACCACGGGGATGTGGGCCGTCAACGGGCTTTCACGCAAACACTGCATCACCGCATACCCATCCATGTCGGGCAGATTGATGTCCAGCAAGATGAGGTCGGGCTGGTGCGTTCGCGCCAACTCCAGGCCCAGTCCTGGCGCCATGGCACTCAACATGCGCACGCCTGGCAACATGCTCAGCACGTTGTCCACCAGTTGCAAATTGGTGGGGTTGTCTTCGATGCACAAAACCGTCCGACTGACCAAGGGCAGTTGATCCAAGGCCAAGCTCGCCTCGCCCGACTGCGGTGGCACCACAGGCGACACCATGCCATCTGGCGCGCGTTTCACGCGCACCCAGAAAGTGCTGCCCACGCCCACTTGGCTTTCCACGCCAATCTGCCCGCCCATCAAGGCCACCAGACGCTTGCTCAACGCCAGGCCAATCCCGGTGCCTTCAATCTGCAGATCATCCGCCTGCAAGCGCTCAAACGGTACAAACAGCTTGGCTTGCTGCTCGGGCGTGAGCCCAGCGCCGGTGTCGCTGATGCGGAAACAGATTTCGTCGTTCTCCTGCACACAACTCACGGTCACCACGCCACCCGAGTGGTTGTACTTGATGGCATTCGACAAGAGATTCAGCACCACCTGCTTGATGCGCGTGCGGTCCGCCATGATCTGCAGCCGATCCAGGCAACTGGCTTCCATCAAGCGGATGTGACGCGCCTGGGCCTGCGGCTTCACCAGCTCCAGACACTCTTCAATCAAGGACAGCAACTGAACCTTTTCCAGGCTCACCGTCATCTGACCCGACTCGACGCGCGCCAGATCCAGCAACTCGTTGATCAGCGACAGCAGGTGTCGCCCACCGCTGAGGATCTGTTTGACATGCCCTGCCAGGGGTGCCTCACGGACCGATAACTCCAGCAATTGCCCGAACCCCAGAATCGCATTCAGGGGCGTACGCAGTTCATGGCTCATGCGAGACAAGAACTCGCTCTTGCTGCGGTTGGCCTGCTCCGCCTCTTCCTTGGCGGTCAGCAATTCGGCTGTGCGCGCAGCGACACGACTTTCCAGCTCCTCGTTCAACTGACGCAGGCCATCTTCGGCCTGACGGCGCTCCGTGATGTCGCGCGAAATCAGCAGGAACGTCGCTTCTTGCCCCGGAATGGTCTTGCGCGCCACCGACAGCTCGAACCAGCGCGAGCCCGCTGCAACGGGCAATCGCATTTCACGGCCCCACACCCCACCCTGCTCATAGGCATCGTGCACCGCCTGCATCACCACCTGAGCCGCTTCCTTAGGCAACATCTCGTTGACGGTGCGGCCAATCAACTGCTGGGGCGCGGCCGCCAGCAACTCAGGCCGCACGGCCAGCACGCGGATGTACCGCCCGCGCATGTCCACCTCAAACAGCAGATCCGGCATGGCATGCCAGGTCGCCGCCAACTCCTGGCGCAAGGCCTCCAAGCCCATCGCCATCTGATCGATCTCATCCCAGCCCACGCGCGGAATGATCACATCCAACTGGCCTTGACGCAGACTGGATGCAGCACGATCCAACTGATACAGCGGCTGGGCCACGTAACGGCTCAACAGCCACAGCAACAAGACCGCCAGCAACACGTTGCCAAACACTTCCGGAATGCGGTGCAGGATCTCGTCGTCACGCACCTGCGCACGCAAGCTGGTCAGGTCATGCACGACGTAAACCACACCGCGACGAGAGCTGCGCACCTCGTTTTGCGCAGCGGGCAAATCGAAGCCTTGCAAGCCATCCATCCGCACGCCGTCCTGATCCATCGACCAGTCGGGCAAACGACCTTGCGCCACCCGGATGACGCGCTGCATGTCCAGCCCTGGCAGCACCTCGCTGGCCATGCGTCCCACCCAGGCTGAGCGCTGTGCCATCAAAATTTCGCCGGTCTCGGTCAGCAGCAATGCGGCCTTGAGCTGCGGCCGGCTGGCCTGCTGAGCAATGTCAGCCGCGATGAACGACTGGGCATTGGGCCAGGTTTGGTCACTGAGCCGCGCCAACCGCGCCACATCCGCCATGAGCGTGACGCGCGCATCCTCGTCCAACCTCGCCTGACGCTGATGAATGGCGTACCACAAGGACAAACTGCCCACCAGAAACACGCCAGCCAGAACCAGCAAGGGCAGAATGACCCTCAGCAGAGAGCGCTGCTTCATGCAAGGCCCTCCAGAAAGCGCGCATCGATCACGTTGGCGGGCGACGGCGCTGTTTTCAGCAACCGTGCTCGCACGGCCATTTCACCCACGGTTCGAACCGACTCCAGCAACCGTGGCTGTGCCCCCGAGAGCCACACGCGGTTATCTGACAAGCTCATCATGTGCATGCCCTTCATGGCCTGCATGACCTCGACGGTCTGAAGTTGCAGACGCGGCGCCACCAGCGCAGCCGATTGGTCCTGGTGCGCATCCCAATAAGACAAGGCCTTGAAATAAGCCTGCATCAGCGTGCGCACATGTCCTTCCGATTGGGTCAAGGCATCCGCACGCGCCACCAGCACATCCACGATCAGGCCAGGATACTGTCGGCTATCCAGCAGCAACTTGGCACCCTGCGCCTTCAAGCGCGACAGCACGGGCTCGAAAGTGACCAACACGTCCACCTTGCCTGAGGCATAAGCCGACGCGTGTTGATCGACGGTCATTTCCACTTTGATCACATCGGCGGGCTGTAGATGGGCCGCCTCCAGCAACTTCGCCATCATCAGCGCGCCCGTGGCCGTGGACTCCACCCCAATGCGCTTGCCCTTGATGTCGGCCAGACTGTTGATGCCAGGCCTCGCGATGACAGCGTCGCCCCCCATCGATTCGTCAAAGACCAACACCACACGCAAATCCAGACCGCCTTCACGTGCGAGCAAAAACTCATCCAGCGTCAAGGTGGCCAGGGGCACCTCGTGATTGGCCAATGCCATCAGGCTCACGGTGTTGGAGGGGAACTCCACCAGGCGAATATCCGGCTCCTGGATGTAGCCCAACTCTCGCGCCAGATTCAGCGTTTCATAGCCCAGCCATGGCGTGATGGCCACGCGCAATGGTGGCTCTGCACGCAAACACCCCGAGAGGTTTGACAGGGCCATCGCCCCGCCCAACACACAGGTCGTCTCCCTCAAAAAACGGCGTCGCATCATTTTTCTTGTTTCCTGCCGGTTGGATGGTCCAACAATCATGACGATTTTGCATGTCAATGTTGTGCCAGTCAGCCGGGAAAGCGATCACCCGCACGGCTGATTGTCAAAAGCCGACATGCCACCGAGCTTTTCACCCCAACAAGGATCGCACGGGAACCCCCATGTCCGACCAGCTCCCAGGATGGCATGTGAACATCAGCACTTGGTGACGCTGAGCTGCATCAAACAAAACGCGCTTCATCCTTTCCAGACGGTCCGCATCACTGTGAACCAAGGCGTCGTCCAGAATCAACAGCGTCGGACGCCCCGCCTCCTTCAGCAAATCCGCATAAGCCAAACGGCTGATCAGGGCCAGTTGCTCGCGAGCACCAAAGCTCAGCGCGTCAAACTGCCCCCGCTCTTCCTCGCCCGTGGCCAAGCGCCGGATCAGGTAGTCCGGCGTCAACTGATCGCCCACAGCCACCTGCGCATGCGGGAACAACAAACGCAAATAATGTTCCAGATGCTTTTTCAAAGGCGCTTGCAGGCGCTCCAGGGCTTCCCGACGCTTTTGCTGAAACTGCTGACACAACAAGGACAAAGCCGCCGCACGACGCTGCAACTCCGCCACCCGCTGTCTGGCACGCGCGTGCTCTCCGGCCAGCGCCTGACGCCGCTCTTCCAGCCCCTGCGCTCCGACCTGCTGAAGCGTCCCCTCCAGCACCTGAATCCGGGTGTGGCGTTGCTGATGCGCCTGCTCCATCAGCGCAATGCTGCGTCCCAGGCGTTCGATTTCCTGCTGAAGGATATCGGGACGCGCCTCGTCACGCTGACGTGTCAACTCCTGCACCCATGCCTGCTGCACTTGGACCTCCTGCGTCACTTGCGCCAGACTGGCCAGGGCCTGCTGATGTTGTGCAACCTGATCCGGGTCGGCCAATTGTGCTTGCACCAAGGCGGCCTCGCGCTGCGCAGCCACCTGCTCCGCCTCGGCCTTCGCGCGTGCTTGCAGGGCCTGCGTCAGTGACGCCCGAGCCCCGACCTCCAACTGTTCTGCATCGTGCAAAGCCGCCTCGGCGGCCGTCATGTCTGGCTCGGTGTCTGATGCCGACTCAGGCAACTGCTGCAAGGCTTGGTCGCAGGCCTCGATTTGCTGACGTGACTGCGCCAAGGCCTGCCGCAAGGGCTCCAATCCCTTCGGGGCAACCCATTGCAGCGCCTGCTCAGCCAGCTTGATTTGACTGGCCAGTTCCTGCTGCGCCTCATACCGACGTTCTACCTCGGCCAGCCCCGCCAAGCCGAGCACCTCCAACCGATCCTGCAGCACACGCTCGGCTTGCAAGCACTGCTTCGCCAGCACGGCGAGGTCTTGCCCTCCGGGGGTGACGCGCAAGCGACCCACGCCGGGCACATGCACCGTCAAGGCGTCATCAATCAGTACCTCTCCCGTCCCCGCCAGAACCTGCTCGCCTGTTCCCCCTTCGACCGACAGCGTCTGGCCAGACGCCAGTTCGTACTGCAGACGCGTGGCAACGGCTTGCCGCTGCAACCTCAACGCCTGCCACTGCTTGTCCAGGCGGCGCAACTCGTCCACATCGGTCTTTTGCAAAACGGGCGCACGCAGACTGGCCTGCAACTGCGTCAGGCTCTCCAAGCGAGCCATGGCATCCGTCAAGGCAAGCTGGTGCCGCTCAGCGGCCGCACACGCCTCCTGCCGCTGGGTCTGCAACAAGCGTCGATTTGCCTGCTGTCGCGCCGCCGTCCATTGCGCCCGAGCACGCTGCACCTGCTGCACACGGTCATCCGCCAGTTGCTGCGCCAGCCGACACGCCTCATCGGCCGCTTGCCATTGCTCTGCGGCTCGCGCTGCATCCTGTTGACGCTGCACACCAGCAGCCTGCAGTTGCGCCACGCTCCTGACCTGGGCTTCCAGCAAGCGTTGCTGTTGCTGCAAGCGAGCCAAGGCCTGCTGCGAATCAGCCAATTGCTGGATACGCTGCGCCAAGGCTTGCTCGGCATGACGCGCCTGTGCCAACTTGCCCTTCAAAGCTTCCCAAGGTCGCTCCTCAGCCTCTGTTTGATGTTGGCGCCTCAGCGCCGACAACTGGTCTACATCGTGCTGGTACTTGGCAATTTGCTCGTCGAGATCGGCCATCTCGCGCTGCAGTTGCTCTGCAGCCTGCATCGCCGCCAGATACGCTGCCCGCGGCTTGCCTGTGGCGGTTTGCAACTCGTCCAACTGCGACTGGAACTGCGCCAGCAATTCATCGCCCAGGCTGGCCGCCACCTCACTCCCCAGCGACGCATCCTGACGCGCCGCCAATGCCTGGCGGATGTGATCCTGCGCATACCCGGCCGCATCACTCAGCGCCTGGCTTGTGCCCTGCTCAATCCACAGCAAGCCAGGAATCCCCCAATGCTCCGGCCGACTCGCCCCCTTGGCTGCGTAAGAAAAGCCCAACCACTGCGCCAGCAGATCCTCGGCTTCTGCACCATCCTTGGTCTGACCGTCAGCGGTCACACTGCAACGGGCACGCGAACCCAGAAACGACTTGAACAGCTGAACCGACTGCTGCCCCAGCCTGAAATCCACCTCGACCTGGGGCGTGGCGGTGCCGTCCCCCCAAGGGCGAAGATCCTCGACCACCTTGGAGCGATAGCGTTCAAAGAAGGCTGCACGAATGGCCCGCACCAAGGTGCTTTTGCCAGCCTCGTTCGGGCCAGTGAAAATGTTGAGGCCCGGCACCAAGTCAGCCAGTTCAAACGCTTGCCGAAACTGGCGCAACTGGGCCACGCGCACACGCGTCAACTGCATGCTCATGCGGCACCTCCTGGGTTCGCAGTGACCACGGGTTGACGCGTCAACAAAGCCTGCATCAACAAGGTCATGGCTTCGGCCGCCGCCTCACCGCCCTCGCCGGGCTCGGACTGCGCCTGCCGAAGGTCTTGCAAAATCTCGGCGACATAGCCGTCTGCGCGCACCGAGGCCAATTCGTCTGCCGTTGGCAGCAAGGTCAAGGCCTGCGTATCGCAACTCAAGTGCCGAAAGCACGCCCCAGCCTCAGCCAGCGCCGACAACACGCGCGCATGCGCCCACAACGGCAACTGGCCCGTCACGGTCAGTGACACCACCGATGATGCGGCCAACCCCTGCAAGGTATTCAGCAGCACATCCACGTCAGACTCCACCGCCAATGGAACATGCAGTTGATGCCAGGCGTGCTGCCCCACCGTCAGCGGCGTGACCTCGGGGAGCACCCCTGGGGCGGGAATGTTCACCAGCAAGGCCTGACCGGCGTCATTCCCACGAAAGCGATCCGTCTCAGGCGTACCGCTGTACCAAACACGGTCCTGAATGCGCTTGCATCCGTGCCAGTCGCCCAAAGCCAAGTAATCCAGCTTGGCCCGTTCGGCGCGATCGGGCGCGATCGGATTGGCCGAATCGATGTCATCGGGCAAAACACCTTGCACACTGCCATGCGCCAAACCCACACGCACGCACGACGCGGGCGTCTGCGCCTGATCAAACCATGCTGTGGCATCACCATAGGTGTGGCGCTGTGTCAGCGGCGCAGGCAACACGGCCAAGCCCAGGTCGGCCAGCACCACGGGCTCAGGACTCAGAGCTAAGTGCACATTGGCTGGCACAGCACCCAATCGCACAGCCCGGGTCCAGACACTTTCAGCCAGCGCTGCATCGTGGTTCCCGGAAATCATCACCCATGACCCGTCATAGCCTTGCATGGCATTGAACATGCGCCGAATGGTGCGGTCTGACACGGTTTGCATGTCGAACACATCCCCTGCCACCAGCACAGCATCGACTTGGTGTTGTGCCGCCAACTCCGCGATGCGCTGCACAGCATGCAAGCGAGCCTCGGCCAGCGGCAAAGCGTCTTCTGGTGGAAACGTGGTGAACTGACGACCAATTTGCCAGTCTGCGGTGTGAATGAACTTTGGCATGAACCAGACTCCCTGACACCTCATGCTACGCACCGACAAGCTCAGAGACTGAGCCCATAATGCATAGACAAAGAAAAAGCCCCTTGAGGTTAGAGAACTAACGCCAAGGGGCTTTTTGTATGAATGGTGCCGGCTGTCGGATTCGAACTGACGACCTACCGCTTACAAGGCGGTTGCTCTACCAACTGAGCTAAGCCGGCACTGATGCTTATTCTACACGGCTTGCATCACTTGATTCGCCGCAGCGCGGGCCGGCCACCAGTTGGTGGGGGCGTTTCAGGCGAATCGTTGTCATCCGTCGACGTTTTAGCCGGCACAGCGGCCAGCCCCACCGGCTTGGCCGGTTTGTCCTTCGGCGCAGCTCGAGATTCGGTGGCCAGGCGAATGCCCGGCTCCGTGCTACTGACCTGCTCAACACCACCGCCTTCCGCATCCGACACATCGTCATCGGCAGAAGTTGGCGCGTCCACGCCCTCACCACCAACGGACACCGGCACCGGGAATGCCATCCCCTGCCCGTTTTCACGGGCGTAGATGGCAATCACGTGGTCCACCGGAACCGAGATGTCGCGTGCACGCCCACCAAAACGGGCCTTGAACTCGATGAAATCGTTGCCCAAAGTCAGCTGGCTGGTCGCCTCGAAGCTGACGTTCAGCACAATCTCATTGTTCTTGACGTACTCGCGGGGTACCTGGACAGAGCTGTCCACGTACACCGCCAAGTAGGGCGTGAACCCGTTGTCGGTACACCAGTCGTGCAACGCGCGAATCAGGTAGGGCCGAGTCGAGGTGCCCTGGGCTTCTTGGTCAGTGGACATGCTGTATGGAGCCGATCAGAACAACGCAAGCGATTACTTGCGCATCACCTTTTCAGACGGCGTCAGCGCTTCGATGTACGCAGGACGCGAGAAGATGCGCTCAGCATAC
The DNA here is from genome assembly GCF_048860245.1 of Aquabacterium sp. GTDB lineage: Bacteria > Pseudomonadota > Gammaproteobacteria > Burkholderiales > Burkholderiaceae_C > Aquabacterium. Next base: position 74,206 of record NZ_JBLIZW010000115.1, read on the forward strand.
TTCAACAGCGGCAAGGCGTTCTTCGACAGTTCGATGCCGTAGTAATCCAGGCGCCACAGCAGCGGTGCAATCGCCACGTCCAGCATCGAGAAGTCGTCGCCGAGCATGTACTTGTTCTTCAGGAAGATCGGGGCCAACTGCGTCAGTCGGTCACGGATCTGGGCGCGAGCCTTTTCCAGCTGCTTGTCGTTGCCCTTGACGCCGCCACGGCCTTCCAGCAAGTTCACGTGCGCAAACAGTTCCTTTTCAAAGTTCAGCAGGAACAGCCGAACACGGGCACGCGCAACGGGGTCACCCGGCATCAGCTGAGGATGCGGGAAACGCTCGTCGATGTACTCGTTGATGATGTGGGACTCGTACAGGATGAGGTCGCGCTCGACGAGGATCGGCACCTCGTTGTACGGGTTCATCAATGCGATGTCTTCGGGCTTGGCGAAAACGTCCACATCACGGATTTCGAAGTCCATGCCCTTTTCGAACAGAACGAAACGGCAACGATGCGAGTAGGGGCAGGTCGTGCCAGAGTACAGCACCATCATGACGGCGGGCTCCTTTTATCTATAAACAACGAAGCGCAGTGGCTGCCAAAGCAGGCCACTGCGCTACCAGAGCACTCACTGACAACGCAGTGAATGCACCAGGATCACTTCACGTCTTTCCAGAACGCGGCATTCAGACGCCAGGCGATCACGAAGAAGATCGCCAGGAAAATCAGGACACCCACGCCAATGCGTTGACGCTGCTGCTGAACGGGCTCACCCATCCATTGCAGGTAGGCCACCAGGTCGGCGATCGCGCTGTCGTACTCTTGCGGCGACATCGTGCCGAGATCGGAAGAGCGTCGT